>NZ_CP069396.1:12287982-12596648 GCF_016887565.1 Archangium violaceum | reverse complement strand
CTCTGCATCAGCGTGCGGAAGGTGCGCGCCATCTCGAACCGGTAGATGGCTCGAATCGCATACAGGTTCATGACCGTGCCCTCACCAGGCTGACGAAGATGTCCTCCAGCGAGCTCTCGCTGGACTGCAGGTTCTTGAAGTCGATGCCGTGCTCCCCCAACCGCCGCAGCAGCGTCGCGATGCCGGTCTCCTCCGCCTGGGTATCGAAGGTGTAGACCAGCGTGTTGCCATCGCCGGACAGCTCGAGCGCGAGCCCGGTCAGCGCCTCGGGGATGCGCTCCAGCCGGTTGCGCAAGGTCAGCGTCAGCTGCTTCTTGCCCAGCTTGTGCATCAGCACCGCCTTGTCCTCGACCAGGATGAGCTCACCCTTGTTGATCACCCCGATCCGGTCGGCCATCTTCTCGGCCTCCTCGATGTAGTGCGTGGTCAGGATGATGGTCACCCCGCTCTCACGCAGGCCACGCACCATCTGCCACATGTCGTGGCGCAGCTCGACGTCGACGCCCGCGGTGGGTTCATCGAGGAAGAGGATTTGTGGCTCGTGCGACAGCGCCTTGGCGATCAGCACCCGGCGTTTCATTCCGCCGGACAGCGTCATGATGCGGGCGTCCTTCTTGTCCCACAGAGACAGGTCGCGCAGCACCTTCTCGATGTAGGCCGGGTTGCGCGGCTTGCCGAACAGGCCCCGGCTGAAGTTCACCGTGGCCCAGACGCTCTCGAAGGCGTCGGTGGACAGCTCCTGTGGCACCAGGCCGATCTTCTCCCGGGCCGCGCGGAAGTCCGATGCGATGTCGTGCCCATCGGCGAGCACCGTGCCTCCGCTGGGACTGACGATCCCGCAGATGACGCTGATCAGCGTGGTCTTTCCAGCCCCGTTGGGGCCCAGCAGCGCGAAGATCTCCCCGCGCCGGATCTCCAGGTCGATGGACTTGAGCGCCTGGAAACCCGAGGCGTACGTCTTGCTGAGGTTCTTGACGGAGATGATTGGCTGCACGGGTACCCCATCCGAGGTGATTGGGGGGGTGAACCTCGCCGACTCGGCCCGGCCAGGTCCAGCACCACGCGGCCTTCGTGCCCACCGGCGTGCATGCGCGTGAACACCTCGTCGATGTTCTCCAACGAGGGCGTGCTCAGCTCCGCGACTCGACGACGACGGGCACCCCTCCCTCGGGCGTCAGGGTGACACCGCGCCGCGCCACCCGGAACGCGTAGGGCGTGGCGGGCCGGAGCTTCACCCGGCGGAGGACCTCGGCGAAGACGATCCGCATCTCGTAATTGGCGAAGGCCATGCCGAGGCAGCGCCGGGCCCCGCCTCCAAAGGGGAAGTATTCGTGGGGCCCGGGCCGCTTGCCCATGAAGCGCTCCGGGTTGAAGCGCTCGGGTTCTGGCCACAGGTCCGGGCGGCGATGCGTGAGATAGGAGCACGCCATCACGGCCATGCCGGCGGGCAGCTCCCACTCGCCCACCTTCATCGGCCGCTGCAGCACCCGGCCCACGGCGGGCGCGACGGGCACCAGACGCAACGTCTCCTTCAAGGTCGCGTCCAGGTACTCCAGCCGGTTCACCTGCTCGGGAGCCAGTGGCCCCGTTCCCGCCACCTGGTGGAGCTCCGCCCGGAGCTTCTCCTCCACCTCGGGGTGCTGGAGGACGAAGTGGAAGGCCCACGAGAGCGTGGTCGCGGTGGTCTCGTGCCCGGCCGCCAGGAGGGTGATGGCCTCGTCACGCAACTGCTGGTCGGACATGGGCTGGCCGTGCTCGTCACGCGCCTGCATGAGCATCGACAGGACGTCCTCGCGCTTCTCGACGCCCTCGGCGTGGCGCCGCTCCATCTCCGTGAAGAGGTACGTGTCCACCTCTCGCATGAGACGGCTGAGCTGGGTCCACGGCAGCGCCCAGCTCACATCGGCCTTCACCGGCCCGAGCTGGATGGGGTCCCTCCCCACCGCGAGCACCCGGTGCAGCCGCTCCGCCGGGAGCAGGGCGCTCAAGTACAGCACGGCGTTCGCCGAGCCCATGTTCAGCATCCGCACGAACAGCTCGCGGAAGCGCTCGAGTGTCGCTCCCTCGGAGAGGCCGAAGACCGTCTTGAGGATGATGTCCAGGGTGATGTCCTGGAACACCTCGTGGAGGGTGAAGGCCCCGCTCCGCGGCCACCGGTCGATGGAACGGCTGGCGGACTCGCGCATGGACAGTCCGTAGGCCAGCATCCGTTCACCGTGGAAGGGAGGTGTCATCATCCTCCGCTCTTGGATGTGCTCCTGGCCATCGAGCAGCAGCAGGGAGTGCTTTCCCACCACCGCCTCCAGTACCCGGTTCACCGGTCCCACGTGGAGATCCTCCGGCTTGCCGGTGAAGACCTGGCGGATCATCTCCAGGTCTCGGGTGAAGAGGAACGGAGGGGTGTTGGGAAACTGCATCACGAAGCTATCGCCGTAACGGCGTGCCGACTCCTCCATGAACCGCAGGGGGTGGGCGACCCATTGGTGGAGTTGAAGGAGGTGCGGCAGCGGGATGCGAGGAGGCGCCATGGGCGCGACTCTACTCCTCCAAGTGGCGTCAGGTCCGGACCGGGCGTCTCGTCGGGGATGGCGGTGAACCAGTACGCGGACGAACCCAGGAAGGTAGGAAGAGGGAGGGGCGACTTCCAGCGTTCCTCTTGTGCTGTATCCTCCTCCGGCGGTTGTAGAATGCGCGCCGGCAGGTAGGGCTACTGCTTCCGCGGGTTCACCCAATGGGTATTGTACAAGGAGGGGATGCTCATGGCGGTCGAAGTTCAGGGTCGTGGTGCACTGACGCAGTTCCTGGCGGGCCTGGCGACGGACCCCACTCGGCTGGGCGCATTCCTCGCGGATCCCGCCGAGGCGATGGCCTCCGCGGGTCTGTCCGCCGAGGACCGGCAGGCGCTCGGTAGCGGCAATACCCAGGCCATCTTCTCGCGGCTCGGCGTCGATGCGCTGCGCGTGGACGGGATGATGCAGGCCTCGGCACCCGAGCCCGAGCCCGATACCACGCTCGTGCCCGACTCCGAGCCCTCGGAGGAGCCGACACCCGGGACCGAGCCGGCGCCCAAGCCCGCCCCCAAGCCCAAGCCGGAATCGAAGCCGCGGCGATAGCCGGTTCACGTCATGGGCGAAGGTTCCTTGATCGTCGTCGGCACCGGCATCAGTCCGGTCGGCCAGCTCACCACCGAGGCCATCGCCTGGATGCGCCGGGCGGACAAGGTGCTGTACATCGTGTCCAATCCGGTCTCGGTGGCGGTGATCCAGGACCTGAACCCGCGCGGTGCGGAGTCGCTGGTGGGCCTCTATGCCGACGGCAAGCTCCGCACGGACACCTATGAGGAGATGGTCGAGCGCGTGCTGACGTGCGTGCGCGCCGGCCAGCTCACGTGTCTGGCACTGTATGGTCACCCGGGCGTGTTCGCCTATCCCTCACACGAGGCGATCCGGCGCGCGCGCCGCGAGGGTTATCGCGCCCAGATGCTCCCGGGCATCTCGGCCGAGGACTGCCTGTTCGCCGACCTCGGTGTCGACCCGAAGACCGGCTGTCAGTCCTATGAGGCCACCGACTTCCTGCTGTACCGGCGCCCCCTCGATGTGTCGAGTGCCGTCATCCTCTGGCAGATCGGCGCCATCGGTGACTGGACCTACAAGCAGGAGCGGTATGACCTCTCGGCGCTGCCGCTGCTGGTGGAGCGCCTGCTCCCGTTCTACTCCGAGGACCACGAGGTGTGCCTCTACCAGGCCTCGACGCTCCCGGGGTGTGAGCCCACCATCCGCCGTCTTCCCCTGAAGCGGCTCGCGGAGGCGGACATCCCCCCGTCCATGACCCTGTACATTCCTCCGGCCCGCCCTCCCGAGGTGGACGAAGCCATGGTCGAGCGGCTGCGTGCACTCAGGGCTCCCCAGGGGGGCCGGTGAACAGGTAGGCTCGGATGGCCGAGACACTCGTCGAGCCGGGCGCACCGGACGGGAAGCAGCCACGCCGATGAATTCCTCCAGCGCCCGGGCCACCGTCACCGTCGTCTTCCTCTTCACCGACATCGAGGGCTCGACCCGGCTGCTGCAGGCACACCCGGACGCGTACCGGTCCGCGGTCCGCCGCCACCATGAGCTGCTCCGGCAGGCGGTCGAGACCCAGGGCGGCGTCGTGTTCGAGACGGTGGGGGATGCCGTCTATGCCTCCTTCCCCCGGCCGGCGGAGGCCCTGGCGGCGGCGCTGGAAGGCCAGCGCGCGCTCCATGCGGAGCCCTGGGGCGAGCTGGGCACCCTCAAGGTGCGGATGGGCCTGCACCTGGGAGAGGTCGAGCCCCAGGGGAGCCACTACTTCGGCGCTCCCCTCTACCGGTGCGCCCGCCTGATGTCGACGGCGCACGGCGGGCAGATCGTGCTCTCCGGGGTCGTCGCCACGGCGGTGTCCGAGCCCGGTGCGTTGCCCGGGGGCGCGTCGCTTCGGGACCTGGGCGAGCACCGCCTCAAGGATCTTCCAGAGCCCGAGCACATCTACCAGTTGGTGCACCCCGCGCTGCCGGCGGAGTTCCCACCGCTGCGTTCGCTCGAGCCCCGGCCGCACAACCTCCCGTCCCCGCCGAGCGCGTTCGTCGGCCGGTGGCGGGAACTGGCCGAGCTCCAGCGGCGGCTGAGAGATCCGAAGGTGCGCCTGCTCACGCTGACGGGGCCGGGGGGGACCGGCAAGACGCGGCTCTCCCTTCAGGCCGGGCACCACATGCTGGACGAGTTCCGCGATGGGGTCTGGTTCGTGGAGCTGGCGTCGGTCTCGGACCCGGCGCTGGTTCCGTCGGCGATCGCCCAGGTCCTCGGCGTCAAGGCGGACGGAGAACGGACGGAGCTGGAGTGCCTGAAGGAGCGCGTCCGCGGCCGGCAGATGTTGCTGCTGCTGGACAACTTCGAGCAGGTCACCACCGCCGCGCCGGTCGTGGTGGACCTGTTGAGGGCGGGCGCGGAGCTCAAGGTGCTCGTCACCAGCCGGGCCCTGCTGTGGGTCTCGGGCGAGCACGACTACCCGGTCCCGCCGATGGCGCTTCCGGATCTCAAGGCCCTCCCCCCGGCGGAGCGGCTGATGGAGTTCGATTCGGTCCGGCTCTTCGTCGAGCGGGCGACGGCGGTGCGGAGTGACTTCAGGCTGTCCGAGGAGAACGCGGCCGCGGTGGCGGAGATCTGCTCGCGGCTGGACGGCCTGCCGCTGGCCATCGAGCTGGCGGCCGCGCGTGTCCGCCAGTTCCCCCCTCCGATGTTGCTGCGCCGCCTCCCGAGCCGGCTGGCGCTCTCGGCGTCCAACCTGGGGGATCTGCCCGCGCGGCAGCGGACGCTGCGGGGGGCCATCGCCTGGAGCTACGACCTGCTCTCCGTCGAGGAGCGGGCGCTCTTCCGCCAGCTGGGGGTGTTCGTCGGAGGCTGCACGTTCCAGGCGGTGGAGGCGGTGTGCGAGGGGACGGAGGGGTTCGACATCCTCGACGGCCTCGCGTCATTGGCGGACAAGAGCCTGCTGCGCCAGGACGTGGAGCCGGATGGGGAGCCACGTTTCCTCATCCTGGAGACGATCCGCGAGTATGCCTGGGAGCGGGCCTCGGCCGAGGGCAACCCGGCCGGATTGCGCCAGCGGCACGCCGCGTACTTCCTGGCATTGGCGGAGGAGGCGGACGGGCGGCTCCGGGGGCCGGAACAGCTCGTCTGGTTCGACCGGCTGGGCCGGGAGCACGACAACGTGCGCGCGGCGCTGAGCTGGGCGCTGGAGAACGCGGAGGCCGAGGTGGCGCTCCGGCTCTGCGTGGCCATGATGTGGTTCTGGGGCAACCGGGGACACCTGGCGGAGGGGCGCCGCTGGGCCGAGGCGGCATTGCAGAAAGGCCGCGGAGCACCGGAAGGTCTGCGGGCCAAGGCGCTCCTGGTGGCGGCGTCCCTGGGGACCGAGCAGGGCGATTTCGCGGTGGCGCGGACGCATTGCCTGGAGGCCCTGGAGCTCCTGCGCCCGCTGGGAGACCTGCACGGCATCGCCATGTCGCTCAGCGTGCTGGGAAACGCGACGCGCGGCCTGGGGGACCCCGTGAAGGCCCGCGGGTACGATGAGGAGAGCCTGTCGCTGCGGAGGCAACTGGGCGATGCCCGGGGCGCGGCCTACGTGCTTCGAAAGCTGGGCTGGGATGCGCTGGCCCGGCGCGACTACGCCGCGGCCCGCGCGTACTTCGAGGAGAACGTGGCCATCTTCCGGGGCCTGGGAGACCGGATGTATTTCGCGGCCGGCCTCTCCGACCTGGGACGCATGGCGCTGGCCGAGGGAGACTTCGCCACTGCGCGCACCCGGCTGGAGGAGTGCCTGGGCCTGCTGCGCGAGACGGGGGATCCGCACGAGATCGCCCATTGCCTGACGGAGCTGGGGCGGGTGGGGTTGGGCGAGGGGGACTATCCGCGCGCCACGGCTCCCTGCGACGAGGCCCTGGCGCACTACAGGGCGCTGGGGGCGAAGACGGGGATCGCGACCGCGCTGCACGTGCGCGGGCTGGTCGCGCTGCGCCGGGGCGAGCTGGCGCTGGCGGAATCGCTGTTCGAGGAGAGCCTGTCCGTGTGCCGCGAGCAGGGCGACAAGTGCCGCATCGCCGCGTCGCTCGTGGGCCTGGCCCGGCTGGCGGGGATGCAGCAGCAGCCAGACCGTGCCGCGGGCCTGCTCGCCGCGGCGCAGGCCCTGCTCGAGAGGAGTGGGAGCGCGCTCGACCGGATCGATCAGACGGAGTTCGACGAGGCCGTCGTTCACGCGCGCGGCGAGCTGGGAGACACCCTGTTCGCCGCCGTCTGGGCCGAGGGCACGGCGATGACTCCCGAGCAGGCCGTCGTCGCATACCGCAGGGGCAAGGGCCCTTTCGCGAAGAGCTGACCCGGAGCGGAGGACCCGCTCCCTCACCCGGCGTCCTCCTTCGACCGCGCGCGCACCTCCGCCGCGAACAGCTCCGCCGCGGGGGTGCGCGGCGCGCCCTTGCGCCAGAGGAGCGCCGCGAGCTCGGTTCGCGGTGCCGGGGACAGCCGCTTCACCACCAGGCGCTCGGCGTCGGGGAGTCGCGGCTCGGGCAGCACGGTGATGGCGAGACCCGCGCGCACCATCGCGAGCACCGTGGCCACCGCGTTCGACTCGAGCGCGATGTGCGGCGCGAGCCGCATGGCATCGAAGTAGGCGTCCACTCGCGCGCGCACGCGCAGCCCTCGCGAGAGCAACGCGAACGACTCGCCCGCGAGCTGCTTCGCCCCCACGGACTCCGCTCCAGCCAACGGGTGCCCCCTCGCCACGACGAGTCCCAGCCTGCTATCGAAGACGGGCTCCGCGTCGAGGTCCGGTGAGCGCGCGGGCGAGTACCCCAGTCCCACGTCCAGCTTGCCGTCCGTGAGCCGCCGCTCCACCCGCCTCACCACCGCCTCCTCGGCGCTCAGCGCCAGGCGAGGGTGTCCGCGCAGCACCGCGGCCAGCGCGGGCACCACGACACCGCGCATGCTCGGAGGGTAGCCCACGCGCAGCGTCCCCGTGGCCAGCCCGCGCAGCGCGCTCACCGCCACCCGGCCAGCGTCCACGTCCTCCAGCGCGCGTGAGGCGTACGTGCGGAACAGCTCTCCCGCCTGCGTCAGCCGCACGCCACTGCGCGCGCGCTCGAAGAGCGGCGAGCCGAGCTCCTCCTCGAGCTGGCGGATCTGCTGCGACAGCGTGGGCTGCGAGACGTGGATGCGCCGCGCGGCGCGTCCGAAGTGCAGCGTGTCCGCGACGGCGGAGAAGTAGCGCAGGTGGCGGAGCTCCATTCCTCCATCATAGGCAATGCCTATCGGGTTCATGGGAACAAACGAATGTACGAATCGTGGGCCACGCGTAGATTTCCCCTCGTCTCGGAGGAGAAACCCCATGAAGGCATCGGATCTGTTCGTCAAAGCGCTCGAAGCGGAGGGCGTGCGCTGCGTCTTTGGACTCCCTGGCGAGGAGAACCTGGACCTGCTCGAGTCGCTGCGTGCCTCGGGGGTGCGCTTCGTCCTCACCCGCCACGAGCAGGCCGCGGGCTTCATGGCCGCCACGTGGGGCAGGCTCACCGGGCGCGCGGGCGTGTGTCTCGCGACGCTGGGGCCTGGCGCCACCAACCTCGTCACCGCCGCGGCGTACGCCCAGCTCGGTGCCATGCCCATGGTGATGCTCACCGGGCAGAAGCCCATCAAGGCTGGCAAGCAGGGCCACTTCCAGATCGTCGACGTCGTGGGGATGATGCGACCGCTCACCAAGTCCACCCGCACGCTCGTCTCCTCGGAGCACGTCCCCTCGGCGGTGCGCGAGGCCTTCCGCCGGGCCGAGGAGGAGCGCCCCGGTGCCACGCACCTGGAGTTGCCCGAGGACGTGGCGCGAGAGTCCTCCGACGCCGTGCCCCTCGTGCCCAGCGCCTACCGCCGACCCGTGGCCGACGAGTCCTCCATCGCCCTGGCCGTCGAGGCCATCGCGTCCGCCCGCCGTCCGCTGCTCATGATTGGCGCGGGCGCCAACCGCAAGCTCACCTCGGAGATGCTCCGCGTCTTCGTGGACCGGGTGGGAATGCCCTTCTTCAGCACCCAGATGGGCAAGGGGGTGGTGGATGAGACCCATCCGCTCTGGATGGGGACCGCGGCGCTCTCCGATGGGGACTTCGTCCACCGGGCCATCGACGCCTCGGACTGCATCGTCAACGTGGGCCACGATGTCATCGAGAAACCGCCGTTCGTCATGCGTGACAAACACCGCACGGTGGTCCACCTGAACTTCTCGTCGGCCGAGGTGGACCCCGTGTACTTCCCGCAGGTGGAGGTGACCGGCGACATCGCCAACGCGGTGTGGCGCATCGCGGAGGGGGTCGGCTCGCGCTCTCACTGGGACTTCGCTCCCTTCGAGCGCGCCCGGGCCGGGCTGGACGCGCAGCTCGCGCGCGGCACCGACGACGAGCGCTTCCCCATCTACCCCGCGAGGCTCGTCGCCGAGGTGCGGCGCGCGATGCCGGACGATGGCATCGTGTGTCTGGACAACGGCATGTACAAGCTCTGGTTCGCCCGCTACTACCGCTGCCGCCGGCCCAACACACTGCTGCTCGATAACGCGCTCGCGACGATGGGGGCGGGGCTCCCATCCGCCATCGCGGCCAGGCTGGTCCATCCCCGGCGCAAGGTGCTCGCGGTGTGTGGCGACGGCGGGTTCATGATGAACTCGCAGGAGCTCGAGACGGCGGTGCGTCTGAAGCTGGACCTGACGGTGGTCGTGGTGCGCGACGACGGCTACGGGATGATTCGCTGGAAGCAGGGGACGATGGGGCTCCCGGACTTCGGCATGGAGCTGGGCAACCCGGACTTCGTCCGTTACGCGGAGGCGTACGGCGCGCGCGGACACCGCCCGGCGAGTGCCTCGGAGTTCGGGTCCACCCTCTCGCGCTGCCTGGAATCGGGCGGAGTGCACGTCATCGACCTGCCCATCGATTACTCGGACAATACGCGCGCGCTCGGAGCCGGGGTCGAGGACGGCGCCGCGCACTGACTCACGAGCACCTGAAGGAAAGAGAGGAACGCCATGCTGGAACGCTACCCGTATTACCTGGCCAACCGCCCGCGGCAGCCCAACGCGGACCTGGCCGTGACCGACAAGTATTCGGGCGAGGTCGTGTCGCGTGTCGCCCTCGCGGACGCGGGCGCCGTGGAGGAGGCCATCGCCGCCGCCGTGCGCGCGGCCGGCCCGATGCGGCGGTTGGCTCCGTACGCGCGGCAGGAAGTGCTCGAGCACTGCGTGCGTCGCTTCCGCGAGCGGGCCGAGGAGCTCGCGCTCGCGCTCTGCATCGAGGCGGGCAAGCCCCTGCGCGACGCGCGTGGCGAGGTCGCCCGTCTGATCGACACCTTCAAGGCGGCGGCCGAGGAGGCCGTGCGCGGCGAGGGCGAGGTGCTGAACCTGGAGGTGTCGCGGCGCGCGGCCGGCTACCGGGGCTTCACCCAGCGCGTGCCCGTGGGGCCGTGCTCGTTCATCACGCCGTTCAACTTCCCGCTCAACCTGGTGGCGCACAAGGTGGCGCCCGCCATCGCCGCGGGCTGCCCGTTCGTGCTCAAGCCGTCGGACCGCACGCCCGTGAGCGCGATGCTCATGGCCGAAGTGCTCGCCGAGACGGAGCTCCCCGAGGGCGCCTTCTCGGTCCTTCCGACGCGTCTGGAGGACGTGGGGCCGTTCATCGAGGATGACCGGCTGAAGCTGCTCTCGTTCACCGGCTCGGAGAAGGTGGGGTGGGAGCTCAAGGCGCGCGCTGGCCGCAAGAAGGTGGTTCTGGAGCTCGGTGGCAACGCGGCCTGCGTGGTGGACGGCGACCAGGGAGAGCGCCTGGACTTCATCGCGGACCGGCTGGCCCACGGCGCCTTCTTCCAGGCGGGGCAGAGCTGCATCTCGGTGCAGCGCGTGCTCGTGCACGAGGACCTGTATGGCGCGCTGAGCGAGCGGCTCGTCGCGCGGGCGCGGGCGCTGCGCGCGGGGAACCCCAGGGACGAGTCCACCACGCTCGGTCCCATGATCGACGAGCCCGCCGCACGGCGGCTGGAGGGGTGGATCCAGAGCGCGGTGGGGCGTGGGGCGCGTGTGTTGGCTGGGGGAGGGCGGCGCGGAGCGCTGCTCGAAGCCACCGTGCTGGAGGGAGTCCCCGCTGACGAGCCGCTGAGCGCGGAGGAGGCGTTCGGGCCGGTCGTGTTGCTCCAGCCCTTCCGCACGTTCGACGACGCGCTCCGCGCCGTGAATGACGGGCGCTACGGACTGCAGGCGGGAGTCTTCACCCAGGACCTGTCACGGGCGATGAGGGCGTGGGACGAGTTGGAGGTGGGGGGCGTCGTCGTGGGGGACGTTCCGAGCTTCCGCGTCGACACGATGCCCTACGGTGGCGTGAAGGGCTCGGGGCTGGGACGCGAGGGCGTGAAGTACGCCATCGAGGACATGACCGAGTTGCGGCTGTTGGTGTTGCGCCAGGGGTGATGCTCCGCGCCTGGCCTCAGCTCCGAGGCTTCAGAGCGTTCCCGGGGGAAAGGGCCTCACGGGGGCGTAACCCCCTGGGGAGAGATCACCCAGGTGCTCGAGCACCGAGGCATAGCGGGGATCGTTGGGTTTGAGGATGAACAGCGCTTCGCCCACGATCGCGCCCGGAGCCTTGGCGCGCATCCGTAGCTCCAGCGTACCGTCGAGCCGCAGGTGGGCCGAGCCCACGGGCTCGACGGGTTCGGGCTCGGGCATGCCCGGAGGGCGGGGCGGGATGCTCTTGATGGTCATGACGGGCACTCGCTGAGAAGGGAGGCGCCTGCGCTCGGGGAGGCTAGCACGTCACGCGGACTGCACGGCTGGGACTCGCCCCCCTTCGCCTCCTACCGTATGCCGGACCGGGATGAAGGGCATTTCCAGGGTGAACGTGGCACCACGCCCTGTCCCCTCACTGTGCACGCTCAAGGAGCCGCCCAGCTCCTGAGCCGCCAGGGCACTGGAGTGCAACCCGAATCCGTGCCCCTCTTCTCTCGTGGTGAAGCCATATTGGAAGATGCGCGTGAGCATCTCCGGCGCGATTCCCATCCCGTTGTCGTGGATGACGATGCGAAAGCGGTTGTCGGCGGCCTTCTCCAGCTTCACCGTCAGCAGCCGCTCACTCCGTGCCACCCCATCCATGGCGTACTTGGCGTTGCTCACCAGGTTCACCAGGATCATCAGCGTCTTGTGCTTGTCCGTCATCACCGGCGGCAACGGCTCCAACTGCCTCCGCACCTTCACCTGGTGCCGTACGAGCCCCGCCGAGTTGATTCTCAACGCGTCCTCCAGCAACTCCGCCAGCGACACCTGCTCCTGCATCCTCGGCGTCCTCGCGTAGTTCTGCTGCACCTTGACGATGTCCCCGATGTGCTCGGTGTACCGTCCCACGTCGTCCAGCAGCGTCACCACCTCCTTGCGCTCCTCCAGGAGGTTGTTGCCCAGCTTGCCCAGGAAGGGCCTCAGGTGCTTCCCCCGCTCGTCCCGCGTCAGGAAGCTGGCCAGGTCCTCGTTGTGCTCCTCCAGCAGGTGCGCCACCCGTCCCACGTGCTCCAGCTTCATCCCCATCACCCGCTCCTTGGCTACCTGGGCCGACGTGTAGACGCTGTTGAGCACGTTGCCCACGTTGTGCAGCACGTTGGTGGCGATCTCCGCCATGCCCGCCCGGCGCGCCGTCTGCACCAGTTGCTGGTGCACGTCCTTGAGCTCTCGTGTCCTCTCGTCCACCCGCTGCTCCAGCCCATCGTTGGCCTGCTTCAGCGCTTCCTCTCGCCGCTGCACCTCGTCGGCCATGAACTGGAAGGCTCCGGCCAGCTGCCCCAGCTCATCGCCGCGGGCCGTGTCCAGCGCCACCTTGAAGTCACCGCTCGCCACCTTGTCCGTGGCCTTCGTCAGCGCCAGCAGCGGCTGCGTTATCTGCTGCCGCAGCACCCGGTACATGATGACCAGTTCCACCAGCAGCGACAGGATGCCCAGCAGCAGCACGTAGCGCGCCGCGAAGAAGGCCGGCTGCGACACCACACGCTCGGGCAGCACCGTGACGAAGTTCCATCCGGGTCCCCTCAGCCGCGTCACGGCGAGGTGCTCGTCGTACTCCGGCAGCTCCAAGGTGGCCTGGTCGGACTGACGACTCTTCACCCGCTCGAAGAGGCCGCGCAGGTGGGCCGCGTCCTCCCGTGAGCCGAGGAGCTTGTCCGCGACCTCGGGCTGACTGGCGGCACTCAGGATGTTGTAGGCGACGGTGGCGCCCCGCGGCTTCAGCGAGGGATGAGCGATGAGCTGCCCATCGTCGCGGAAGAGCACGTTGTAGGCTCCGGGCATGTGGTCGTTGATGGTGCGGTCCATCAACTCGTCGAGCAGGACATCGTGCCCCACCGTCGCGACATGGCGCCCGTCCACATCCACCGGGGTGACGACCGAGCTCATCCAGAGGTTGGAGATGGTCTCCAGGAAGATGCCGGTCCAGCGGGTCAACCGCTGGGGGTTTTTCTCGGGCTGGGCCAGGGCGAAGTCCTCGTAGTCCGCGGGCGAGAAGTCAGGCGGCAGCTCCAGACTCCAGGTGGGAAGCGTCGGCCAGAAGCCCGCGATCGCTCCCTCCGGAAAGGTGACGTAGGTCGTCGTGAAGCGGACATGGAAGACGGGGGCGTACCAGGTGAGCACGTCGTACGCGGCCAGGATCCGGGTGCGTAAATCGTCATCGAGGACCACCTGGCGGGGAACGAAGAGCTGCACCATGCGCGTGCCATCGAGCTTCTCGCTCCGGCAGCGGACCGTGCCATCGGGCAGCCGCGTGAACAGGCTGTCGAAGCGCGCACGCACATCCTCCTGTTGGCCCTGGAGTGTATGAATCCTCTCCGCCAGCGTCTTCCTGAAGAGCGCATGGTTGTCCTCCGCCAACAGGAAGATGCCCTGCTCGCGCTGGGCCCGCTCCGAGACATGCTGCTGCAACTGCGCGAGCGTCTCGGCTCTCAGCGCGTGCAGCATGTGCAGGTAGCTGAAGAGCGTGGAGAGGGCGATGATGATCGCGATGCGCCCCCCCATCTTGAGGAGCGTCGAGCGGGCCAGCGGGGCGCGAGGGCCGGAAGATGGAGGCATGGGGAGGCGCGGGAGGAGGCAGGAGGTGGGTTGTGAACCCAAGGTGACACCCGCGGCCTCTCGAAAATTTCACCCAGGAAGATTGCAAGGGGTCGTCTGCCCGCGAGGTTTCTTCCGCCTCCGGGAAGACGTCACGGAACCCGGCGAGTACCCTTGAAGTGGGTCATGGGGAACCAGGCTCTCGTCGGAGGGGGAGCTCCAGCGTGGCCGTGGCGCCCTTGCCGGGGCCCTCGCTCTCCAGCGTGAGGCGCCCTCCCATCAACTGCGCCGCCAGCGCGCTCGCGTGCAGTCCGAAACCGTGGCCGTCCCTGCGCGTGGTGAAGCCGTGCGCGAAGAGCTTCTCCCGGACACCCGCCTCGATTCCCATGCCGTTGTCCACCACCTGGATGCGCGCGTGTCCATCCTTCGCGCTCAGCCTCACCTTCAGCTCCTTCTGCCCCTCCGGCAGCACCTCCAGCGCGTACCTCGCGTTGCTGATGAGGTTGATGAGGATCTGCAACACCTTGTGCTTGTCCACCTGCACCTTCGGTACCGCCGACACCTCCCGGAGGATGGTGACGCCGTGGCGCTTGAGTGCACCCAGCTGGATGCGCAGGGCGTCGTCCAGCAACTGCGACAGCTCGCACTCCACCTCCATGAGAGAGGTCTTCGCGTAGGTCTGCTGCACCTGCACGATGGCTCGGATGTGGTCGATGTGCCGGGCCATCGTCTCCACATCCCCCGTCAACTTCTCCTGCTCGCGCAACAGCTCGTCGGAGAGACTGGCGAGGTAGTCCGGAAGCTGGCTGCCTCGCGCGTCCCGGGTGAGGAAGTCCGCCAGGTTGCTCCGGTGCTCCAGGAGCAGGGCCGAGGTCTGCTTCACCCGGCTCACGCGCGAAGCGCCCACATGCCTGCGCATCATCTCGATGTTGATGACGGCACTGGTGAGCACATTGCCCACGTTGTGCAGCACGTTGGAGGCCACCTCCGTCATCCCCACCTCGCGTGCCGTATCCACCAGCCGGGCCTGGGCCTCCCTCAGCTCGCGCGTGCGCTCCTCCACCCGCTGCTCCAGCTCGTCGTTGGCCTGGCGCAGGGCCACCTCCGCCCTCCGCACCTCCGCGTACAACCGCGCGTTCTCGAGGGAGATGGCGGCCTGTGAGGCCAGGTGGCTCAGCAGCGAAGTGCGTGCCGGACTGAAGGCGTTGGTGGCCAGCTTGTTCTCCAGGTACAGCACTCCGGAGAACACCTCCTGCCGCATGAGTGGCAGGCACAGCACGGACCGGACCTCACCGCGCTGAAGGTACTCGTCGGACGAGAAGGGGTGCGGTTGGGAGGCATCGTCGATGCGCACCTGCTCGTGGGTGCGCTTGACGTAGGCGAGGAGCGTCCACGGCAGCTCCTCGGGATTGCCCTGTTCCGAGGCGGCCGCGAGCGAGAGGGTGTCCCCACTCGGCAGCAGCAGGGCGCCACGCTGGGCGCCCGCGTTCTCGGTGGCCACCTGCATCAGGGTGCTCGCCAGCCGCTCCAGGACGATTTCCCCGGAGATGGCCTGCTGCGCCTTCACCACCGTGAGCGCGTCTATCTGGGTCGAGTCCGTACTGGTGGTCGAGTCGTCCACCGCGTCTCGCGAGGGGGCCAGTCCGTCCCACCGGGCCTCCAGGTGCTGGACCTTGCCCCGGGCTCCCCACTGCTGGTACGCCGACCGGGCATCCCGAGCGAAGGCGAGGGCCACCGTCGGCGCCTGCCGCGCGCGCCAGAGGTTCGCCGCGAGCTCCGCCGCCAGGCCGACGTAATGGATGAAGCCGTTCTCACGGGCCAGACGGATGGCCTCTTCATACGCGCGGGTCGCTTCGTCCGACCGCCCCTCCAGGCGGGCCCACTCCGCGAACACCATCCGCTCGGGAGCTCGGAAGGTCTCGGGACAGACGTCCGCCCACTCGGCGATCTGCGCATGGTGCTGCTGGATGGCCTCGAGGGACTTCGCCCGTGCCTCCGCCCCCTGTCCCTCACAGCACGCGGCCAACGTCAGGGCCCGGTAGAAGTGGAAGTCCAGCATGTTGATGCTGATCTTCGTGACCCAGAGCAGCCCGCTCACCTTGTCCGCCGCTTCGAGCGCTTGCGCGTAGGCGCCGCACATGTAGCGGGACTTGAGCTTGACGATCCAATAGGTGCTGCGCAGGGCGCTCATGCGCGTGGATGTCAGGGACGCCTCGAAGGCGCTCTCGTCGAAGCCCTCCCCGCTCAGCGTGTCGAAGGAGAGCGAGCACCCGCGCATCTGCTGCACGTAGCGTTGGTAGATGAGGAGGACGTCCGGCGCATCCACGCTCCCAGCCCCGCGTGCGAAGTCGGCTCGCTGGGCCGAGTCCCGGTACACGTCATCCAGGTCGTGCCCCATGATGATGCGGTTGAGGATGATGGACATGACGCTGTAACAAGCCGTCAGGACATCACCTGCCTGGACCGAATGGCGGAAGGCGTCGAGGACGACCTCCTGCGTCACGGAGAAAGGCTGGCTCCAGTAGCTGATGTACTGCAGGCTGAAGAGGATATTGGGGCGCCGGTGGACCAGGTTGTAACGCTCGACGAGATCGCGAGCGAGTCTGCTCAGCGCATAACCCTCCCGGTACCGCTTGAAGAACGCGCCGACCATCACCCCCAGCCAGCCGAAGCCGGTCACGCAGGACTCCGTGAAACCGTGACGCACGGTGAGGGTGACCATCCGGCCCAGGACGATGATGAGCAGGTGGGGATGGGTGAGGTACGCCGGCGCGAAGAGCGAGGCCAGGACGCTCATCCTCACCTTCATGTCCGGATCGGCCATGGGTGGTAGGTCGACGAGGCGCTCGATGGGGCGCTCCCCGAGCAGCGCCCAGACCTCCTCCTGGAAGGCCGCCGCCTCCTCTGGAGAGGGGTTGGCGGGAATCGGCATGCCCAGCTTTTCCAGGCACTCCAGCAGGCAGTCGCGGGCATCCTGGAGCCGGCCCGTTCCCACGAAGACGTCGCCCTTCAACCGGTAGGCGGCCGCCATGTCCGCGTGGGTGCGTGCCCTGGGAAGGAGCTCCTCCACCAGGCGGCCCGCCTCGGCGGCATTGCCGCTCACGAGCTCGCACGTCGCCCTCTCGAGCTTCACCTGGAAGGCCAGGGCGGCATCCGTCTCCCACGGGTCTCCCGGGATGAGCGAGAACGCCCTGGTGAAGTAGGTGACTGCGGGGTGATGCGCGATGGAGGCCATCGCCTTCATTCCCGCCTCCGCGTTCAGCCTCGCCAGGTGCAGGCGCTCCTCGGGCTCCTGGATGAGCTCCACCCCGGCGTTGAGCTGGCTCACCACGTCGAAGAGCTTCTCGCCCAGCTCCTCGGGCGGGAGGCTCTCCAGCATCGCCCGGCCGATGCGCAGGTGGATGACCTTCCTTTCCTCCTCGGAGAGGAGGGCATGGGCCGCCTGGTGGATGCGATCATGGAGGAAGCGGTACTGCTCCGGTCCTCCTCGCATCAACAGGCCCTCCTGGAGCGCGGGCCCGAGCCCCTGCTCCACCTCGCCCACGTCCGCCATCTCCGAGAGGGTGCGCAACATGGACAGGGAAAAGACATGGCCCACGCACGCCGCCAGGTTGAGCAGACGCCGCACCTCCCCGGGCAGCTGGCGCAGCTTGCCCACCAGGAAGTCCACGACGTTGTCCGAGTAGCCCATGGCCCGGACACCCTCGGCGTTCCACTTCCACCCTCCCTCGGCCGTGCGGACCAGCAGCCCATCCTGGTCCAATGCCAGCATCAACTGGTTGAGGAAGAACGGATTGCCTCCCGTCTTCTCGCGCACCAGCTCGGACAAGGGGACCACGACCTCCCGCCCCGCGCCCGGCAGCGCATCCGCCACGAGTTGCTCCACCTGCTCCTGGCTCAGCGGCTCGAGCTGGAGGTCCGTCACCCGCGCGCCCGCTCTGGCCAACGCCGCGAGCGTCAGCATCAGCGGATGGGAGGGGCTGACCTCGTTGTCCCGGTAGGCCCCCAGCAGCAGCAGCGGTGGCGTCTCCGGGTGGGTGAGCAGGTGTTGCAGCAGCTGCAGGCTGGCCGTGTCCGCCCATTGCAGGTCATCCAGGAACACCACCAGCGGGTGCTCCGGCGTGGCGAACACGCCGAGGAACTCGCGGAACACCTGATTGAAGCGGCTGCGCGTTTCGGAAGGTGGCAGCGCCTCCACCGCGGGCTGCTTGCCCGCGATGAGCTCCAGCTGGGGGACGAGCTCCACCATGCGCCGGCCCTGGTCCCCCCAGGCCTCCTGGAGCCGCTCCCGCCACCGGGCCAGCTCCGTGTCGCTCCCCCCCAACAACTGCTGCACCAGCCCTCGAATCGCCCGCGCCAGCGTCGCGTAGGGAATGTCGCGCTGGAACTGTTCGAACTTCCCACTCAGGAAGAACCCACGCCGTTGCACCACCGGCTTGTGCAGTTCCTGCACCAGCGACGACTTGCCGATGCCCGAGTAGCCGCGCACCAGCATCAGCTCCGCCCGTCCTCCGTGGCGGACCCGCTCGAATCCCTCCAGCAGCGTGGAGACCTGGGCCTCTCTCCCATACAGCCGCTGCGGCAGGGTGAGTCTCAGGGGTACATCCCGGGCGCCCAACGGGAACACCTCGAGTGTTCCCTGGCGCATCCCCTCGCGGCACTTCTCCAGGTCCGCCTTCAGTCCCTCGGCGCTCTGGTAGCGCTCCTCGGCCGTCTTGGCGAGCAGCTTCATCACGATGGCCGAGAGGGAGGGCGGAATGGAGGGGAGGAGCTCGTGGGGGGGCCGCGGGTGCTGGGCCATGTGCGCGTGGAACCACTCGAGCGCATCGCGCGCCTGGAACGGACAACTCCCCGTCAGCAGCTCGTAGAAGGTGACTCCCAGTGAATAGAAGTCGGTGCGGTAGTCGACGAGGCGGTTCATCCGCCCGGTCTGCTCCGGCGACATGTACGCCAGCGTCCCCTCGATGAGAGGGGCGGGGGCGGCCTCCAGGTGCTCCACCCGCTGCAGCGTGGCCCCTCCGAAGTCGATGAAGCGGGTTCTTCCCGTCGGCTCGATGATGATGTTGGCCGGCTTGATGTCCTTGTGGATGACGCCGTGGCGGTGGATTTCCGCCAGGTTCGTCGCCAGGAGGAGGGCGAGCTCGAGGAAGCGCGGCACCTCCAGGGGCTGGCCCACGAGGTCGGTCAAGGGCTGGCCCTCCACCCTCTCCATGAGGAGCACGGGGCGCTCGTGCACCTGCTCGTGGGAATAGGGCTGGACAACGCCGCTCACGTCCCGCAGCCGTCGCAGGATGCCGTACTCCCGGCGATAGCGCTCGCGCTCGCGCGGGCCCGAGGAGGGGGTCGCGGGAGTCTTGATGATGACCGGCAGGCCATCGGCCTCACGCACCCCCTGGAAGAGCGCGTTCAAACCCGTGGCGCGGAGCGCACCGAGAATCTTGTATCCTGGGATCTCAAACATCATGGCTCGAGTCTGCGTGCCGTGTTCTTCGTCGGGAGCGTACAGCCGAAACCCTTCCCGGTAGAAACAACCCACGGCACCGGCCAACTACTCGCCCGGACCGGTCCGGACCCATGGCGTCAGGCCAGACCGTCGGCGTTCCTCACAGCACGGGTCGTGCGTGCCTGCTTCCCCCCCGAGGTGAGCAGCACTCGCAGCACCGCTTCGGGTGCCGCGGCATGGCTGCTCACGGAGGGCCGTGGTTCACGGCCTCGATGTTGTTGCCGTCCGGGTCCAACACGAACGCGCCGTAGTAGTGAGGGTGGTAGTGCGGTCTCTCTCCCGGCGCGCCGTTGTCCTTCGCACCGGCCTTCAGCGCCGCCCGGTGGAACGAATCCACCGCCGCCCGGTCCCTGGCGGTGAAGGCCAGGTGGCGGGGGGTGGCGGGCGTCTTCACCTCGATGATCCAGAAGATGCTCTTGCCGGGAGGGCCGAATGCGCACATCCGGCGGCCGGGGAACTCCGGGTCCCACGTCGCGGTCAACTCCTGCCCGAGGCCGTAGCCCAGCGGCTCGAGCACGGCCGCGTAGAACGCCTTCGAGGCGAGGTAGTCAGTTGCGTAGAAGCTCAGGTGGTCGATCATGGTGACGGCGTCATACCAGATGGGATGGAATTGACGTCTGTCGCAAGCCATTGCCGCCATGCCCGGCCGTGTCGTGCATGCTCCAGATTTCTCATCAATTGAAAACACCGAGCGGTCTATCTCGGGGAGGTCCCCCCCTTGTCCAGACTTCAATCTTGAAATAATGGATATCCTGGAATCGTATTAATTCATTGTTTTCAGGAGGAGTCCGGATGCTCCAACGCACCCTCATTGCCCTCGCCCTGTGCGGCGCGACCGCCTGCACATCGGTCGATGGCCCACCCGGCGAGCAGTCCGACGCGCGGCCCGGTCAGACGAAACAGGCCGTCGAGCCGCTCGACACTCCCTCCGAGGAGAACGCCATCCGTTTCCTCGAGCAGGCCACCTTCGGCCCGCGCCTCGCCAATGGCGTGAGCCCGCTGCCCCTCGACACCGTGGAGCGCGTGCGCTCCGTCGGCATCACGCAGTCCATCACCGACCAGATCAACGCCACCCGCTCCACGCTCGACGGTACGACGACGAGCAAGGACCTGGGCTCGCAGTTCTTCACCAACGCCGTCACCGGGAAGGATCAGCTCCGGCAGCGCGTGGCGTTCGCGTTGAGCCAGATCTTCGTCGTCTCGCAGAGTGGCATCCCCGACTCCCAGTCCACGCCCGAGTCGGAGCCCAAGGTCGCGATGGCGGGGTACCTCAACCTGCTGTCCACGCAGGCCTTCGGTAACTTCCGCCAGCTGCTGGAGGCGGTCACGCTCCATCCGGCCATGGGGAACTACCTCGACATGGTGAACAACCGGGCGTTCACCACGTCCGGCAAGGCCATCGAGCCGAACGAGAACTACGCGCGTGAGATGCTCCAGCTCTTCACCCTGGGCCTCTTCAAGCTGAACGAGGACGGCACCGAGAAGGTCGACTCCACGGGGGCGCCCATCCCCGCGTACACCGAGGCCCAGGTGCAGGCGTTCGCGCGGGCCCTCTCCGGATGGACCTATGGCAATGCCGCCGGGTGCCCGACGGTGGGCCGCAACAACACGGCCAACTTCACGCTGCCGATGGTTGGCTGCGACGTGAACCATGACTCCACCTCGAAGACGCTCCTCCGGGGCGCGGTGACGACCGCGGGCGGGAGTGCCACGCTCCACCTCAAGGAGGCGCTCGACAACGTCTTCGCCGATCCGAACCTCCCGCCGTTCATCTGCAAGCAGCTCATCCAGCACCTCGTCACCAGCAACCCGACGCCCGCGTACGTCCAGCGGGTGGTGAACGTCTTCAAGAACAATGGCTCGGGTGTGCGCGGAGACCTGCGCGCGGTGGTGCGGAAGATCCTGGAGGACGACGAGGCGCGCGGCCCCCAGGCGCCGCTGGGGCAGTACGCCACCTATGGACACCTGCGGCCGCCCGCGCTGTACATCACCTCGCTCGTCCGGTGGTTGAACGGAACGCTCGACACGGCGGAGGGCAAGGATCCGGGCGCGAAGCTCAACGCGTGGAGCCGCGCGCTCGGCCAGTACGTGCCCCGGCCGCCCTCGGTCTTCAGCTACTATCCGCCCAACGCACCGGCGCCCGGTGGGAGCGGACTGCTCGGCCCCGAGTTCGCCATCCTCGACACCGCGACGGTCGCCGCGCGCGCCAATGTCGTGCACGAGCTGCTCTTCTCCACCGCCCCCGCCACCGCGGGCGTCATCGTCAACCTGGACACGCTCCCGTCCGACCCGAACGACCTGGTGCTCTGGCTCAGCCGTTACTGGCTGCACGACACGATGTCGTCGGAGCTCCAGCTCGCCATCTACGGCGCCATCACCGACACGCGCGCCAGCACCGTGGCTCAGAAGAAGAAGCTCGCCGTCTACCTCACGTCGCTCTCCCCCGAATTCCAGATCCAGAGGTGAACCCATGTCCATGTCACGACGCCAGTTCCTCCGCGGCGCCTCCAGCACCCTGGGTTTCCTCGGAGCGGCCGCGACCCTTCCCCGGTGGATCAGCCAGGCGCACGCCTCCACCCTCACCGGCTACGCGGGCTACCGCGCGGCGGTGTGTGTCTTCCTCCTGGGCGGCAATGACAGCAACAACGTCCTGGTCCCCCTGACCGCGGGTCCCTATGAGCAGTACCGTCAGGCCCGGCCCAGCATCGCGCACACCCTGGACGAGCTGCGGGTCATCAACCCCATCGGGAAGGCCGCCGGCTCGTTCGGCCTGCACCCCGCGCTCACGAAGCTCCAGGCGCTCTTCGAGCAGGAACAGGCCGCCTTCGTGTGCAACGTGGGGCCGCTCGTCCTGCCGATGCGCAAGACCGACTACACGTCGAGCGCGGTGGCCCGGCCGGACAACCTGTTCTCGCACAGCGACCAGCAGGATGCCTGGGCGAGCGCCATCGCCAACCCCACCACCGCCGCGTTGCCCCTGGCGCTCATCGGCAAGGTCACCGGGTGGGGCGGCCGGACCGCGGACAAGATCGCCAACCTGAACCCGGGCGAGTACCCCGAGGTGGTCTCGTTCGGGGGCAAGTCGCTCTTCGCAGCGGGCGGGACCCGGCAGCCCATGATGGTGGCCTCGAGCGGCTCGCTCGCGTTCCGGACGACGGGCAACGCCAATTTCGATGCCCTCACGCAGGAGTCGCTCTCCAAGGTGTTGGCCCTCGACAACGGCGCGGCCCTCGAGGAGGCCTACGGCACGGTCTTCAGCACGGCGAAGACCTTCGCCACTTCGCGGACCGCCGCGCGCGCGGCCGCCTGGGATGCGCTCCCGCAGGCGACGCGCGAGAAGATCGACGCCCTGTTCGTGCCTCCCACCACCGGGAGCTCGGGCTGGACGCTGCACACCCAGCTCTATCAGGTCCTCCGTGACCTGGTGGCGGGGGCGACGGCCACGGCGAGCGGCGGACTCGGCCTCAAGCGTCAGGTGTTCTCCGTGGGCTTCGGCAGCTTCGATACCCACGTGGGTCAGGACACGACCCATAACTCCCTGCTCACGCAGCTCGACTTCGCGCTCGACGCCTTCCACCAGGCCATGGCCCTGCTCAAGGCGGAAGCCGTCTTCGGTTCGAGCCCCCCGCAGGCCACGCTCTTCACGATGAGCGATTTCGGCCGGACCCTGGTGGAGAACTCCGACAAGGGGACGGATCACGGCTGGGGGAGCCACATGCTCGTGCTCGGGGACCGCGTCCTGGGGCGCCGGCTCTATGGCACCTTCCCCAACCTGGACATGTCGAGCGGCGCGGCCAACAACCTCGACAGCATCGACAGCCGGGGGCGCTGGATTCCCACGCTGACGGTGGAGCAGTACGCCTACACCCTCGCGTACTGGCTGGGCCTGTCGACCACGGCGGAGCGTGACTACGTGTTCCCGAACTTCGCGGGTTATCTCGCCGCGGCGACCTCGGGCGGCTTCCCAACGCTCGCGCGGACGGCACGGATCGGCTTCATGATGCCGGACGCGTAGGCGCCACGGCCCCCGCCGCCGCACACCCCATGCGAGGCGGGGGCTGGTCTGGGGTAGGCTCGGTCGCTCATGGGAAGAGGACCCCCAGCATGAGCCGACCGCCCCCCGCGCGTGTCGCCCCGATCGTCGTGGGCGACCTCCAGTACGGTGACACCCGTGGATACAATTCGAGCTCCCTGGCCGTCATCGATGCCCGGTCGGGCCAGCGGCTCAGGAGCATCGAGCTCTACCGGTATGAGCTCGTGCCGCACCTCGAGACCGACGTGCAGGACGTGTTCTTCACCTCGATGAAGCTGTCGGACGATCGGAAGGAGCTGCTCGTCGAGAACGCCCGGGGTCATCGCTTCGCGGTCAATCTCGCCTCCGAGAAGGTGCGTGAGCTGAATCATCCGTGCGAGCTGAAGCTGCTGAGCACGGCGAAGCAGGCACGGCGGTGGCAGGTCCTGGTCGAGCTGTCGACCACCCACACGACCGGCCGCGGAACCTTCTCGCTGGACCGCATCAGCTTCGGGGATTCCGAGGGCCTGATGAACGACCTGTTCGAGGTCACCTGGATGGTGGATGGGAAGGAAGTTCCCTACCGGGGAGAGATGGTCAAGCGGGCTCCCCCTGATCATTTCGTGGAGCTCGCGCCTGGAATGCGCCACGAAGTGCGCATCGACCTCGGGAATGACTATGCCTTTCCCGAGGCAGGAGGCGTATTCAGGATTCGATACAGGCATCACAACCACTTCTCGCCTGACGATGTCGACCTGTACTCGAACGTGATTTCCGTCGAGCTCGCCGTCGGTCGAGGCAGCAAGCCGATCCCATCGTGATGAGAGGGACGGGCGCAGACAGGCCTGTGCGTGGCGAGGAATACCGGCACCGCTGTCCGTAGGATTCGAGCGGGCTCCCTGTTGCTCGTTCGGCTTACGTCACACGGGAGAGTTGCTCCATGACCTCGCGCATCGTGGGCCGCGGAGAGGGCTTCTTGTTCAGCATCCTGCCGAGGAGTTCGCGGGTGGTGGTGGGCACGGAGTTGGCGAGCAGGTCGAGGCGAGGTGGCTCCAGGAGGTGGAGGTACATCAAGTCTTTCTGCTGCTCGGCGAGGAAGGGCAGCCTGCCCGTCAGCATCTGGAAGAAAAGCACGCCCAGCGCATAGACATCAGCCTTGGGGGTGACCGCCTTGGATTGGATCCACTGCTCCGGGGCCATGTAATCCCATGTCCCCAGGAGCGCGCTGCCTCCCGTTGAGACGGGCAAGGAGGAGAGGGTCTTCGACTCTCCACCGGGGTGAGGCATCGCTTCGCCAGGGAGAACCTTGGCGAGCCCAAGGTCCGCCAGCTTGACATCCAAGGGAGTGAGTTCCTCCCGGGGCAGCAGGACGTTGGCCGGCTTCAGGTCGCGGTGGACGATGCCGCGGTTGTGCAGCGCGGCCAGTGCCTCGGCGAGCTGTTGTGTGATGCGAGCAGCGGTTGACGGGGAGAGCGGACCTCCCGCGTGCATGAGCACCTGATGGAGGTCCACGGGTAGCCACTCCAGGACCATGAAGGGCGAACCCCCTCCGGGCAGGGTCCCATACGCGAAGAGCGTTACGATGCGCTCATGTCGCAGGTGTTCGAGCGCACGCGCCTCGTTGAGGAAGCGTGCGACTAGCTCCTCGTTCGCGCACCACTCCAGGGACAGGACTTTCACCGCGACGGGATTCCCGTCGAGCCCGTGACGAGCCTCGTACACCTCGCTCATGGCCCCGATTGCCGCGAGACGGACGATCTCGTGACCCTCGATACGGAACCCCGGTGAAAGCCTGGTCATCTCACGTTCCTGTCTGGGAGGTGCTACGTGGTGGAGGATGTCGGACGGAGGGCCTGGAGACGGTCGATCCAATGGAGCATGTCGCGTAGCTCGTCCGCGCAGTCCGGGTACTGGGCGATGAGCGCGACGGGTTCCAACTTCTCCCCCGTGTCACGTCGCCGGAGATAGTCGAGCAGGGCGACGGCGGAGTCCCTCTGGAGGGCGGATTCGCTGGAGGGTTCCCTGGGAGGCGGACCCGCGTCCTCCACCATGCGAGTCCTCAGCGTCTTTACTCCACGCTTCAGGAGCCCCGCCACGGCTGGCTCCGTCTTCTCGAGATGCCGTGCGACCTCGGCGACTGGGAGTTCCTTCAGGTAACAGAGCGAGATTGCCTCGCGTTGGTCGTCGGGGAGCTCATAGAGGTGTGTGAGGAGCAGGCGCCACTCCTCCCGGAAGGCGGAGGCCTGGCTTGGGCTCCTCACAGGTGTGGGCATCGCCAGCGCTTCGGAATCCTCCAGGGGAACGGTATTGAGTGTGTCCCGCTTCTTCCGCCGCGCATGCCGTACCTGCTGCACCTTCCTGCTGCGGAAGACGCTCTGGAGCCAGGCGAGCCATTCGGCCTCGGTGGTTCCCTTGAAACTGGAGAACGCGCCGAACGCGCGCAGCGCCGTGTCTTGCACCATGTCCGACGGACGAGCGACATCCGGTCGTGCTCTGGCGCCGCCCTGGGATGCCCACTCGCCGAGCTGCTTCCGGCACCTATCGAAGAGCTCCTCCAGCGCGTCCTTATCTCCGGCGCGCGCCCTGCGGAGCAGCTCTTCCACGGATATCCCCGACAATGCTTCGTGTCCCATGCCCTGGCGATTCTACTCATTCACCGCGTGCCCGGCATCACTGCGAGGGGAAGTCCTTTCCAAAGGCGCGGACGAGCGGAGCACTGGTGTTGGTCCTTCGCGCCTCGTCCAACCATCCACTCAGTTGGTCGAGGCTTTGGGAGAACTCCTGCATCTGCTGGTTCGTCATGCGCGCGAACACGTCATCGTTGGGCGCCTTGGGGAACTGAAGGGAGAGGCGAGGAACGTAGCGCATGAGCGACGTATCCCACGTCTGGCTGAAGCTTCGCCGGATGGAGCTCACCAATGCGGCGGTCGCCGCGAGGTCGTCGTAGCTGGTGTCGTAGTACCCGGCTTTCGTGGGTTGGAACCAGCGGTAGGCGGCAACGGTGAGGCTCAGGCCCGTGGGCGCCGCATGCCCTTCACTGGAGAAATGCACGTCCTTCCAGCGTTTCAGATAGCGGATGACGCGACGGAACTGGTTGGCATCCTCTCCCGCGAACCTGCTCTCGACGGCCTGGATGAAACCCTTGCGATCGTCAGGCTGCCACTCCTGCTGCTCCTTGGCGGAGTGTTCCTTGCCGAGCGCCAGGTACAGCGTGTTGGAGTACGGCTCCTTCGCCATGATGGCGAGGTCGACGTGATAGATGGCCTCACCAGCCTGCTGGTAGTACACGGTGATGCACGGGCGCCGCCACTCCACGCGTGTGGTGTGACCGGACACGGCCTTGTACACCCATCGTTTGACCTCGACAGGGCTGTACGACCGGTAGCTGACATCGAACAAGAGCCCGATGTCGATGTCGTAATCGCCATTGAGGGGCTTGATACCCGTTCCCATGGCGTAGCTGCCCTGATTGAACACCTCGAAAGAGGGAGATCTCGGCAGGTTGTCGCGAAGCCGCTTGATGATGCGGTCGCGTTTCTCGACGAGCTCCGCGTTCTCGTCGAGGCGCTTCAACTTGATGGCTTCGTGGAACCGCTGGAACAGTGACTGGATCGACATAGGAACTCCTTTCAGGAATCTTCAGGAAGAGGGTTCAACGCACCGTCTGTTCGAAGGCCGCGCGCAGGACCTCACGGATCTGCTTCCCGTCGCGCATCCGCACCCCATCGAGCAGTTCGTCGATGGAGAAGTCGTAGCGTGCTCCGTGCCGGTAGAGACGGCCCTCGTGGTAGAGGGCGAGCTCGGGGATGTTCATACGAGCGGCGTCGAGGGCGAAGAAGACGCGTTCATCGCGGGGGAGCACGGTGGGCCCGGCCAGTTCGATGATGGGGCGCTGGGCGAGGAGCGAGAGGACGAAGTCGAGCGTCGTCTTCTGTCCCTTCCCGGCCCCATGCTCCAACAGCAGGTATTGCCAGTACCAGATGAGGTATCGGTTGAGACGGCGGATCTGGATCTCCCGAGAGGGCTGGCCGTCATCGTTGAACGCCCACATGGTCTCGGTCGCGACCCGGATCAGCTCCAGGAAGAACTCCTGCGGGTCTTCGACTTCGGGCGGGTTCTGCTGCTCCGTGAGCACGTACTCGTACAGCATCGCCCACACGTCCGCGTGGTAGTCCATTTCCTCGAGAACCTTGGGGAAGCGACCGATCTCCTTGCTCGACGTGCTGGTGAGCCCTTGCGGCCCACGATGTGCCAGCTCATGCAGGACGAGCATGCGCAGGGCGCGCTCACGTCGGGTGTCGTCCGGGTGTCTCTTCGCGAGCCGTGCCAGCCAGTGATCGTCGAGCTGCCAGACACGGAGGGTGTGGAGATAACGGAAGCTGTCCTCGATCATCCGGGTCTCGACATCCACCTTCGTCTTGAGTAGCGGCGTCTCGTGCAGGGCAGGCATGTGCAGCCAGTGGGAGGAGAACCCCGGGTGTCCTCCGGGTTTCGGAAAGAGGCCCGTGAGCCAGTTGGGGGCGGGGTTTCTCTGCTCCGCCAGTGCGCGGCCCATCAGGCGTTTGAGTTCTCGCGCCAGCTGCTCGCGATCCCTCGTGGCCCGTGCTTTCTCTTCCTCCGTGAGGGGCTCGAGCTCGGGTTGACTCGGACCATTCACGAGCACCGCAGGCACGTGGTATGGCTCGTTCTCCGTGTTGCGCGCGTACTGATAGGTCTGCACGGCCGGGTGCATCGTCTTGCTGATCTGCGCGCCGAGCAGGAGCGCCATCCCCGGCTGCACGGAGGCGAACAAATGGACGCGCTGAATGCCCGGAAACCTGTCGCCAATGGCGTCCAGGGTCTCGCGGAACGCGCGGGCGACCTCTTGCATCTCCTCCAGGCGGGAGAAGGCGTCCTCCGCGGGCCGCTCCAGCTCGATGTCGATATCCACCAATGGCTTGGGAATCACGCGCAGCGTCGCCTTCGGGTCGACGAGGTGTGATGTCGAGACCCGGATGACGGCTTCACCCGGTGAGTTGTCCCTGTAATCCAACGGACGGACCGGCTTGAGGCGGGCGGGCGGTCTCCCTGGCTCGGAGAGCCACCCCCAGAGCCGCCGCGTGTGGTGGTGCGGGATGACTTCCACTCCCTGCCAGGTCTCGAGCAGGAAACCGAGGTGGACCGTGAGCGGAATGGGCGAGGAGCCGAAGTAGATGATGCGGTAGTCGGGGTGTTTGTCCCGGAGGGGAACGAGCTCCTTGCGCACCCGCTCCTCGAGTGCGCGCTGTGTCGCCCCCCAGTCGCGCGTTCGGACGGCCTGCCGCGCAAGCTCCACCACGTCCAGATCGACCGTCAGCCGGGGGAGCGCCTTGTAGGCCTCCGGGAGCGCATCGACCATGTCCTTCGGTGTGACGCTGAGCTGCTCGGGTTGGGAGAGGAGGATGAGCCCGCTGGGAGTCGTGTCGTTCGTCTCGTGCATGAAGATCCGGCCCAAGAGGAAATGGGTTCCTGATCTCCATGGACGCCATCCGCGGAAGGATCGAGCGCGACCGGATTCTTTTTTATTTTTCCGGGCGCCGGCTCAAGGGCACGCCAGGGACTGGAAGCGGACGTCCTCGCTGTCCCTGCCTACAAAGTCGTTCACCAGCGCACACCGTTCGGTGTGCAGCCGTTCGGCGCGGTCGTGGTCACCCAGAGCGCGAGCCAACTGCTCGTCCCCGCGCAGGGCCTGAATCAGAACCAGGGCATAGCGCTTGTTCACCTGTTCGCCCTCGAGCAGCTTCCGTCCCAGCTCCTGCGCCTCACGGTAGTGCCCGGTTGCTGCGCCCCGTTGAGCTTGTGCGGTTTCTACCTCTGCGAGCTCCACGAGTATCCGGGCCAGGGTCCAGGTGAGAAGTCCATCCCCTGAATTGTGGGCGACAAGGTCACGTCCCAAGCTCAGGGCTCGGGTGAGATGGGCCTCGGCCGCTTGCAGGTCTCCTGATCTGTGGGCTGTCTCGCCGCGCGAGCAGAGCGCGTCCGCCAGGAGGGACATGTCATAGGATTTGTCGGACTGAGCGCTGTTCCGTTCGAAGAGAGCGATGGCTCGATCGTACTGTGATGCGGCGGCATCCACCCGGCCAAGTGCGAGTTCCAGCTCAGCAAGCTCGGAGTAACTCGTCGCGAGGGTCCGCCGGTAGTCCATGAGGTCGCTGTCGCCTTGGTGACCGGTGGGCGGACGCTCGAAGAGCTTGATGGCTTCGTTGAAGTGGCCGCGAGTCGCCTCCCACTGGCCCCGTGCCAACGCGACCTTCCCTCGCTTCGAGTGATTCAATCCAAG
Organism: Archangium violaceum; assembly: GCF_016887565.1. Classification (NCBI taxonomy): domain Bacteria; kingdom Pseudomonadati; phylum Myxococcota; class Myxococcia; order Myxococcales; family Archangiaceae; genus Archangium; species Archangium violaceum. The sequence goes on along the minus strand of NZ_CP069396.1, from coordinate 12,567,227 downwards.
CTGGAACACCAAGCCCTCGTCCGCGGGGTTGCGTGCGAGACCCTTTTGAATCTCCTTCAGCCCATCGAGCAGGAATGCGTCGGTCCGTGCCAACGAATCATCCCAATAGGCGAGATCGCCGCGCCGGTGCCAGGTCTTGATGAGCATCATCCGCACCGGGAGCTTCTCTCGCTCCTGCTCCGGGAGCGATGCCAGGGTCTTGTCGTGCTGCTGCTGCATCGACCGGCGTATGTCGAGAGTGTGGAGGAGTCTGCCGAGATCCCAATCCGCGTTCGAGATGAACTGCTCCGTATCATTAAGGAGCTGCTGGAGGCGCTCCTCGGCACGCTTTTGCTCCACCTCGGCGTGTTGTTGTGCCCGAGTGGCCCGGACGGCGCTGAATGCAATGGCCGCCATTGCGGCAACCGAGGCGAGTACGAGTGCCCGCTTGAGCCAGGTGTGCCGCCGCTCGAGCCGTTGCGCGGCGTCGAGGAAGCGCACCGCGCGGTCACTCGTCACCCGCGTGGCGTGGCTTCGCTGACGTGCGAGGCCCGTGTGCTCGCGGTAACGCGCGAGCAGGGAGCCCGAGGGAAGCCTCTCCGATGGGTAACCCTCCAACTCCCAGTCATGCGCGGCGACCTCCAGATCCGAGTGCCATTCGAGCAGCGCACGCTCGTCCTCGATCCAGCCCACGATGGACGGCACCTTCTGGAGCAGGGTCTCGTGAACCAGATCGACGCGCTGTTGGTCTGGGTCCAGCCCCGCGGAGAGCACCACGAGCCGCAGGTCCTGCTGCGCTTCCCCCGAGGAACTCGTGCGCATTCCGGACAGCCGCATCAGCACCTGCTCCGCCAGTTCATCACCACCCGCCGCCGTGAACACTTCCCGTCTCGACCGGGGGCGGCGGGTGTCCGGGACACCACGGCCGACCTGTACGAGCTCGAGGAGGAGCCATTTCGCACGCTCGCGCCCCTCGTCTCCAAGTCCATCGAGGAGCTGCTCGGCCTGCCTCGCCAACGCACCCCCCACGCCTCCGAGCTGCTCGTAGCGCTCGTGGGTGAGGAGAGCGCCGCTGCGCGATGACCAGAGTCCACGGAGTGTATGGCCGAGGAGTGGAAGCTGACTGCCTTCGCTCCTGGCCTCGCGAACCATTCGCTCCGGCAGTCCCTCGGAGAGCCGCAACCCGGCTCGTTGGGCCATTCCCTGGATGACCTGGGTCAACGCCTCTTCCTCCATGGCGCGCAGGTGGTAGCGGGCCGCCTGGTTGAGCTGGCGCGCGAGGCGGGGGAGTTGCTCCAGGCGATGGATGAAGTCGCTGCGCAGGGTCGTGAGCAACCGCAGGGGAGACTCTGGCGCGGCGAGCGCGGTGGACACGAGCGCATCGAGCTGGTGGCAATCCTCGGCCCCGAGCGTGAAGAGTTCTTCCATCTGTTCGAGAACCAGCAGGAAGCAGCACCCAGCAGGAGTGTGAGTCGTCACCAGTGCTCGGAGCGCATCGGGGCCCGTGCGAAGGGTGCGCTCGATGTTCTCCGGGGTCTGGTCGAAACCGGTGCCTGCGTACGCCGCGACGAGTGCCAGTGCCAGGCTGCGCAGGGGGTCGTAGGATGGCCGCATGCTGGCGGCCCGCCATCGCTGCTCGCCCTGGGAGGGACTCTCCTTCAATCGCGGTAGGAGACCCGCCTGGACCAGGGAGGACTTCCCCACTCCACTCGGACCTTCGAGCTGAACCCAGCGCCGTTCGCCCGTACGCGCCTGCTCGAGCAGTTCCAGCAGCTCGTCGAGCTCCACCTTCCGGCCGAAGAACAGTTCGGCCTGTGCTTCCGTGAAGGGCGCGAGCCCGGGGACAGGACACTCGTCCCGCTCGCTCTCCCATGCCCGGCCCAGCATGTCCCGGCACCGGAGCATCGTTGGCCGTTGCGCCGGCTCCTTGGCGAGCATGGAGGCGATGAAGGTGGAGAGCGCACCAGGTAGTGCCGGCGCGAACTCCTGAAGGGGTGGCGGCTCCTCGTGCACATGCATCGAGATGACCTCGATGGCCTCGTTGGAGACGAATGGCGGCCTTCCTGCGAGGAACTCGAAGAGGAGCACACCCAGCGCATAGACATCCGCGCGGCCATCGACCTCCGCCGCGTTCCGGCATTGCTCGGGGGCCATGTACGTGGCGGTACCGATGAAGATCGGTGCCACGGTCTGGACCTGCGTATCCATGCGCGCCCCATCCGCGGACGGTGGCACCTTGGCGATACCGAAATCCAGCAGCCTGGTGCGGTAGCCGGGAGCGACGCTCTCGTCTGGGCAGAGGAAGACGTTCTCAGGCTTCAGGTCCCGATGGACGATTCCCTTCGCGTGGACGTCGACCATCACGTCTGCGATCTGCCGACCCAGCGCCAGTGATGCCTTGAGCGGCGCGGGACACGGTTGGCGCCGCATCCACTCGCGCAAGGAGAGGCCTTCGAGGAGCTCCATCGCGAGGTAGACGGTGCCGTCGTCGAGCTGGTCACAGTTCAACACGCGTACGACGCCAGGATGCTCGAGTTGCGCGAGGGCTCGTGCCTCTTGGAGTAATCGGGCGACAAGCTGCCGATCCCCAGCCGCTGCCGGCGAGAGAATCTTGAGCGCGACCTTCTGGCCCATACGCTCGTGGACTGCGGCGAAGACCTGCCCCATGCCGCCGCTGCCAATCAGACGTACCAACCGATAGGGGCCGAGGTGGTCGCGGGGAAGCTCCATGCGTCCTTCGGTCTACTCCGCAGTCACGCCGTGCGGAAGTCCACTCACCCGCATAGTCGGTTCACTGGGCAGTGAATTTGATACCTTCTCGGTGCACCTGCGACGAGAGCCGTTGCTTACTCAAGGCGAGGCGGATAACTTGTGCCTGCACCGGTTCACGCGGTGCTCTCATGGCCTACCGCTTCTAGAGAACCCGGGCATTACCACGGCTACCCTGACGGCGCGACCCGCGTCTGTCGGTTGGGTTTTCGAAGCGTTCGTTCCCCTTCACGGTCACGCGGTGCGTCTCGCGCCTCGCCTCCGAGAGGAGCATTCCATGCCAAGCTCACCCCTTCCTTCCATTCAAGAGATGTCGGTCGCTCGTCGCGAGTCCGGTCCCTACGGCATCACGCAGGGTCCCGACGGCGCGCTGTGGTTCACCCTCGTCCATGACGGGCAGATCGGACGCCTGTCCCTCGATGGCCACCACGTGTGCCATCCGCTGGACTCCCCGTCCTGCGGCCCGTGCATCATCACTCCGGGGCCCGACCGGGCGCTCTGGTTCACCCGCTCTCGGGATCATCGGATCGGACGGATGACCACCGACGGAGAAGCCACCTCGTTCCCCGTGCCCACGCCGGGCTGCGGCCCGTTCGGCATCACGTCCGGCCCGGACGGCGCGCTGTGGTTCACCGAGATGCACACCGACAAGATCGGCCGCATCACGACGGATGGCTCCATCACCGAGTTCTCGCTGCCCACGAAGGGCGCCTTCGCGTCGGCGATCACCTCCGGTGCGGATGGAGCGCTCTGGTTCACGCTGAACCAGGCTCATGCCCTTGGCCGTATCACGGTGGAGGGCGACGTCTCGATTCACCCGCTCCCCACGCCCGCCGCCGCCCCGGTGGGCATCACCCGCGGTGCCGATGGCGCGATCTGGTTCGTGGAGATTGGCGCGGGTCAGATCGGAAGGATGGGGATGGATGGCCGCATCCAGGAGTTTCCGCTTCCGGATCGCCTCGCGAAACCTCATGCGATCACAGCCGATCCCACCACCGGGGGATGTTGGTTCACCGAGTGGGCCGGCAACCGGCTCGGGCACATCACTCCCGCTGGCGAGATTCAGGAATACGACCTGCCCACTCCTGCCTCGGAGCCGCACGGTCTGGTGCGGGGCCCGGATGGCTCCATCTGGGTCGCGTTGGAGCTGGGGAAGCTCCTGTGCCTCGCACCTTGACCGCCTGCCCTCGGGGCCTCGTTCAATGAGTCCCGGCTCCAGGATGGCCGGATGCTTCATCCTGGGGCTCGGGCCGTTCGTCCGAGGTGGGCCGCTGCCGCTTCAGCTCGGCCTCCGCGGCCCGTGCGAGTCGCTTCTGCAGCTCCGCTTCCGCCTGGGCCTCCTGAGCGCGGAGCCGCATCTGTTGTTCGCGGGCGCGCGCCTCCGCGGCTTCCCGGCGCGCCTCCTCGGCCTCCTGCTCCGCCGCTTCGGCTTCCCGGCGCGCCTCCTCGGCCTGTCGGGTGGCCTCCGCCTCGCGTTGCTCGGACTGCCGCCGGGCTCCCGCCTCCTCCTGGAGCTTGCTCCAGAGCCACAAGGCCACGGCCCCGAGCGCCAGCAGCCACCCATTGCCCGACGAATCTTCCTCCTTCGTGTCTTCCCACCGTGAGTGGTCTCGGTACGACCCACGATGTCCCCTGTAACGCATGCGGACTGTCCCTCCTTTGGACCTCCTATTTCACCAGCCGGGTCTGACATGGCCGGTCCACGAGGGACTCACCCCGCGGGGAGGCGTCCGCCCTCGACAAGGGCCCTATCGTCCGATGCGGCACATGGGCCACACCGGGCTCGGGAACACCGAGAGGTCCGCGTGTGGTAATTTCAGCTCGCAGTCTCTCGCCACAGGGGGCGTTCCATGAAAATCCTCGACTCCGTGCGCAACGCGGTCGGTGCCGCAGCCGAAGCAGCCAGGCGCACCGCCGAAGCCGCGAAGAACTCCGGCTCGCAGGCGGAGAAACCCGCGGCCGACACCCAGCGCCGCATGGACGAGCTCACCGGCCGCACCAGCTCGTTCGAATCGTTGCCGAAGATGGCCCGGGCGTCGATCGACATGGGCGAGCTGGAGAAGGGCCGCGACAACTCCGCCATCGGCGAGGAGCTCGCGCGCAAGGCAATTGGCACACCCAACGACGTGAACGACGCCGTCCGCCAGCTTGGCTACTTCTCCCGGGATGATGTCTCGCTCGGGCTCTCGTCGAAGCTGAGCGATGAGCAGCTCAAGCAGCTCGCCGGGACGTCCGAGGGAAAGCAGCTGCTCGAGCGCATGAAGACCGAGATGGGGGAGGGCTGGACCAGCTCGGAGGAGCAGGCGCAGATCGCCCGCATCGACAGCGCGCTGAGCACCGCCCCGACGGCGTCGGTGGGCGATGCGAAGAAGGCCGACCCGAACAGCAACCTGCCCAGCGAACTGCAACCCGGCAACGCGATGACGGAGCACGATCCGGTCAAGGTCGACGGTCGCAACGTCCGCTTCTACAAGACCGGAGAGAACGTCACCAAGGTGCCGGACGACGCGCTCGACATTCCGCCCGAGAAACAGGCGGAGATCCGCGGGAAGCAGGAGGCGTTCGTCGCGGAGATGAAGTCGAAGCTTCCGGCCGGGACGAAGGTCGACAACCCGCCGACGCTCGAGCAGGCGCAGAAGTACTTCCAGGCGATCGCCGGCAAAGGCACCGCGGCGGACGTCGAGAACGTCCGCAAGAAGTACGGCGAGTTCCTCACGGACTTCTACGTGCACGCGGGCCAGGGGGTCGACTGGGGAGCGGGCAAGAACCTGGCGAACAACCTCGAGAAGTCGTTCGCCGATCAGCCGCGGCTCAAGGACGGGCGGCAGGTGATCGACTGCGAGGGCTTCGCCGCGCTCACCGAGCGCGTCCTCGGCCCGATCCAGGATCCGGCGACGAAGAAGCCGATGTTCGAGCTGATGCAGTCGGCCACCGACAACCACGCCATCACCGGCGTGTTCCGCCGCGGCGACCCGTTCAACAAGCCGTTCATGGTGAGCAACGACAGCGTGACCCCGATTCCCGACCACGCGATGGAGAACGCGAAGAAGCTCGCCAGGCCGGGCCAGACCGAGAGCGCCGAGAAATTCATGCTCAAGGAGCTGGTCTACGACGAGGTCAACGGCGGGCACGAGAAGCGGCTCGAGCAATCCAAACAAGGCAAGGAAGAGCGCCCGGCGATCGAGGCCGGCCGCCGCTTCGACGACCGGAAGAAGTTCTTCTAGCGGTTCAGCACGCGGGGCTGGTGCGCCCGGCGGTCCTCACGTCGGGCGCTTCCACCTTCGCCCCACTCAGAAGGTGACGAAGTGGGGGGACCGCGGCGTCGGGCCAAAGAAGTCGGGGTAGAGCCCCGGTAATACTCTCCAAAAGTCAGGCCAGCGCCGCGCTCGAGTGCCGCAGTCCGGCGTACTGCAATCCGGCGAAGACGGCGACCGCCAGGGCCTGTACCCCGGTGAAGAGGTAGCCCCAGAGCGTCGGCGCGACCCACCCGGTGGTCAGGAGCAGGAGGCTGTCGATGGCCCACAGCAGGTTGTAGCCCACGATTCCCCAGACGAGCGGACGCGGGACGCGGGGCCGCAGGGCGAGGTACACCAGCAGGGCGGCGAAGGGGAGCAGGCTGATGCCCGCCGTCCGCAGCAAGGTGCTCTGCAGCCCGAGCACCTGGCTCAAGGGGCTGGCGGCGGCGAACATCAGGGCGCCGGTGGCACCACTGATGACTCCGTCGGCGAGCAGTGCACGGCTCAGCAGGGTCTGGGAAACGGGCGTTGCGTTCATGTGAGGATCCTCCGTCTGGGTTTCGTTTGCTTCGAGACCCAAGGTGCGCCGCTCACGTTCCGGTGTCGATTACGTGGGAGGTAATTGGTGGCACTACGTCCCGGTCCTATCTTCGGGACATGACGCTCCCAAGCCGCCCCGTCGGAGAGCTGCTGCGCACCTGGCGCCAGCGGCGCTCTCTCAGCCAGCTCGACCTCGCCTGCCGCGCGGACGTCTCCGCCCGGCACGTCAGTTTCCTCGAGACCGGCCGCTCGAAGCCGAGCCGGGAGATGCTGCTCCACCTCGCGGAGGAGCTCGACATTCCCTTGCGTGAGCGCAACTCGCTGCTGGTCGCCGCCGGATTCGCTCCCGCCTATTCCGAGGAGAGCCTCGACGCCCCCGCCCTCCGGGCCGCACGGGAGGCGGTCGACCTCGTCCTCACCGGGCACGAGCCCTATCCGGCCCTGGCCGTGGACCGGCACTGGACCCTGATCGCCGCCAACCGAGCCATCGGCATGCTCCTCGCCGAGGTCTCGCCCGAGCTGCTCCGGCCTCCCGTCAACGTCCTCCGGCTCAGCCTGCACCCGGAGGGGCTTGGCGGGAACATCGTCAATCTGGAACAGTGGCGGGCCCACGTGCTCTCGCGGCTCCAGCGGCAGATCGATGTCTCCGCCGATGAGACGCTCGCCGCGCTCCACGAGGAGCTCCGCGGAGATGCCGCCCATGGCGGAGCTCCTCCGACCGGCGGGCCTTCACGAGAGCGGGACTTCGCGGGGGTGGTCGTCCCGATGCGCTTGAGGACCCGGTACGGTGTGCTGTCGTTCTTCAGCACCACGACCGTCTTCGGTACCCCTCTCGACATCACACTCTCGGAGCTGGCGATCGAGTCCTTCTTCCCCGCGGATCGGCCGACCGCCGAGCTGCTGCGGCGGATCGCCGAGAGTGGTGCGGGCACCGACGCGTGAGCCCCACCGGGCGGTGGGCCTTCACCTGTCAGGTTGAAGCGGGCAAGCGCTCGCGGAGGAGGCACGTCCTGGTTGGCGAGGCATGGGGAGCCCTCCAGGGTGAAGAATCCGGGCGAGTGTCCCTGTTCACGTCCGAAAGCGTACAATTTGACGTACCGGCGCGACGACGTCATGGGGACCGGGTCTCGCCAACAGGTGTGCTCATCCATGTTGGACATTCCGGGGTATCGGGTCCTTGGTACCATTCGAGCCACGGGCTCGAACGCTTTGTTTCAGGCGGTGCGTGAGGCCGATGGCCTGCCCGTCATCATCAAGACCCCGATGACGGCCTCGCCTGGTCGTACGGAGAACGAGCGATACCGGCGCGAGTTCTCCATCCTGCAGCGGCTGCGGGACGTGCGTGGCGTGGCCAGGCCCTATGCCTACGAACGACTCGGCGAGCGGCCCCTGTTACTGCTGGAGCGGGTGCAGGGCCAGTCCCTGTCCGAATCCACCGGCCAGCCCCTGGAGCCCTCCCGGTTCTTGAGCCTGGCCCTCTCCCTGGTCGCCACCCTGGGCGAGGTCCACGGCCGCAACGTCATCCACAAGGACATCAAACCCTCCAACATCATCTTGGAGCCCTCGGGAGACGCACGGCTCATCGACTTCGGGGTGGCCACGCTCCAGAAGGTGGAGCACCTGGACGCGGCTCCGACACACCTGGTGGAAGGCACTCTGGCCTACATGTCGCCGGAGCAGACGGGGCGGATGAACCGGGTGGTGGACTACCGCACGGACTTCTACTCCCTGGGTGTGACCTTCTACGAGCTGCTCACGGGGCATCGCCCCTTCCAGGGGAAGGACGCGCTCGAATGGTTCCACGCCCACATGGCGCAGAAGCCCCGGCCTCCGCACGAGCTGAACCCTCAGGTGCCCCCGGCCTTGTCCGCCGTCGTCCTCAAGCTGCTGGCGAAGGTGGCCGAGGAGCGCTACCAGAGCGCCGAGGGACTTCAGGCGGACCTGGAGCACTGCCGCCAGGCGCTGAGCCAGGGAGTGCGGGAGCCCTTCACGCTGGGTTCACGGGACACGCCCAACCGCTTCCAACTGCCGCAACGGCTCTACGGGCGTGAGGCGCAGGTGTCCACCCTGCTCGAGGGCTTCGAGCGGGTGGCGCGCACAGGCAGGCCGGAGCTGTTCCTCGTCAGCGGGTACTCGGGCATCGGCAAGTCCTCCGTGGTGAACGAGTTGCACAAGCCCGTGGTGGAGCGCCGCGGCTTCTTCCTGAGCGGCAAGTTCGACCAGTTCCAGCGGGACATTCCCTACGCCACCCTGGCCCAGATACTCCGGGGCCTGGTGCAGCAGTTGCTCGCGGGGAGCGATGAGGAGATTGGCGGGTGGCGCCAGCGGGTGAACCAGGCCTGGGAGGGCGACGGCCAGGCACTCGTGGAGCTGGTGCCCCAGCTGGGCGTGCTGGTGGGCCCACAGCCCGCGCTCCAGGAGGTGCCCCCTGGCGAGGCGCAGCACCGCTTCTACCGGGTGGTGCGCCAATTCCTCTCGGTGTTCGCCACCCTGGAGCACCCCATGGTGGTGTTCCTGGACGACCTGCAGTGGGCGGACCTCGCCAGCCTGCAGCTCCTCTCCCGACTGCTGTCGCAGCCGGAAACCCTCCCGGTGTCGTGGATTGGCGCCTACCGGGACAACGAGGTGGGTTCCTCCCACTCGCTCATCTCCGTGCTGGAAGAGGTGCGCAAAGCGGGCGCACGAATGACAGACATCCGCCTGGAGCCGCTGAGTGTGGCACAGGTGGAGGACCTGGTCGCCGACACGCTGCCGGGCGCGGACAGGGAGGTGGTCGCCCCCCTCTCGGCGCTGGTGTATGAGAAGACGGGGGGCAACCCCTTCTTCCTGCTGCAGTTGCTGGTGGCGCTCCACCAGGATGGCCTGCTGAGGCGTGAGCCCGGAGTCGGCTGGCGGTGGGATGCCGAAGGGGTGCGGGCCCGGGGCTACTCGGAGAACATCGTCGACTTCATGGTGGGCAAGCTGCGTCAGCTCCCCCCGGCCACGCAGCATCTGCTGCGACTGGCGGCGTGTGTGGGCAATGTCTTCTCCCTCCACATGTTGGGCACCCTCGCCGGCCTGTCCGCGGAAGGAGAGGTCGAGCAAGGTATCGAGCCCGCGCTCCAGGAAGGCATGCTGGTGCGCGCCGGCCCGGCGCAGTACCGCTTCCTCCATGACCGCATCCAGCAGGCGGCCCATTCCCTCCTCTCCGAGTCCGAGCGCAAGGCCGTCCACCTGCGCATCGGCCGGTTGCTGCTCGAGAGCCTCTCCCAGGAGCAACTGCGCGAGTCGCTCTTCGACGTGGTGAGCCAGCTCAACGCGGGCGTGGACCTGATGGAGGAGCCCGCCGAGCGCCACCAGCTCGTGCAGCTGAACGCGGAGGCGGGTTTCAAGGCCAAGGCCGCGGTGGCGCTCGTCCCCGCCATCACCTACTTCTCGGCGGCCCTCGCGCTCATCCCGGGAGACCCCTGGGAGACAGACCCCGAGCTGGCCTTCAAACTGCAATTCACCCGGGCTCGCTGTGAATTCATGCACGGCAACATCGCCGAGGCGCGCCGCCGGGTCGAGGAGCTCGCCCCCCGGGCTCGCACCCGTGCGGACTCCGTGGCCGTCTACATCCTGAGGATGGACGTCCACTTCGCCAGGGGTGAGAGCCAGGAGGGTCTGTCCTGCATACGGGAGTGTCTGGCATTGCTGGGCATGCCGCTTTCACAGAACCCCACCTGGGAGGAGGCGGTGGCCGCCCATGAGGAGGTGTGGGCCTTGCTGGGGGAGCGTCCCATCGAGAGCCTCATCGAACTGCCTCTCATGACGGATCCAGACGTGAAGCTGGCCGTCAGCACCCTCCTGGAGTTCTACCCCACCGCGTACGCCACCAACCACCTCCTCTTCATCATCATCCTGAGCAGGATTGTCTCCCTCTCCATCCGCCACGGTTTCGTGGATGCCGCCACGCCCGGATATGGCTGGTTCGGTTTCATCTCCGGCTCGTACTTCAAGCGGTACCGGGAAGGCCTTGCCTTCTCCAGGCTCGCCCTGGGGTTCGTCGAGCGATACAACCTGTCCGCCCACCGGGGCAGGGTTCTCTACTGCATGCAGTTCTGCAGCTACTGGACCCAGCCCCTCCCCAAGGCGCAGGAGTTCGTCCTCAATGGCTTCCACCACTCGCTTCAGGTGGGGGACATCCTGGCCGCCGCCTACAGCAACTGGTACATCGTCTACAACCGTCTCTTCATGGGGCATCACCTGGATGAGGTCTACCGGGAGACGCTCGTGCGCGGCGAGTTCTTGAGCAAGACGGGGATCCTGGATCCCCAGGACTATGTCCTGCTGGATCAGCGCTACGTGCAGCACATGCGCGGGAATACCCACTCGTTCGGCACGCTCAATGGGGACGGCTTCGATGAGCAGGCCTTCGAGGCTCAGCTTCCCAAACGCCAGGCGACCCTGAAGAGCAACTATTGGCTCGCCAAGCTCCAGTCGCGATTCATGAGCGGTGCCTACGCGGAGGCCCGGGAGGCAGCGGACAAGGTGTCCGAGTTCCTGTGGGTCATCCAGGGCACACTCCCTCAGTGCGTCTTCCACTTCTACCGCGCCCTGGCCCTGGCGGCGTGCTTCGAGGGGGCCTCACCCGAGGAGCAGCGGCGGTTCCTCGAGGCCATCCAGTCGCACCAGCGGCAGCTCGCGGAGTGGGCGGGCAATTGCCCCGAGAACTTCCACGCGCTCGAACAGCTGGTCTCCGCGGAGCTGGCCCGCCTGTCGGGACGGTCCGAGGAGGCCACGTGCGCTTATGAGGAAGCCATCCGCTCGGCGAGGGAGAACAGTGCCACCCAGTACGTGGCACTGGCCAGCGAGCTCGCCGCGAACTTCTGGCGCACCCGGAAGGCGCCCATCGTCGCGCATGCCTTCGCACGTGAGTCCCGGGCGGCGTACCGGCAGTGGGGTGCCCTGGGCAAGGTCCAGCAGCTGGAGTCCCGCTGGCCACACCTCTCTTCTTCCTCGGACACCCAGGACGCTCTGACCACGAGCAGTACGGACTCGACCCGTATCGACGCGCTCACGGTCGTCAAGGCCCAGCAGGCCGTCTCCAGTGAGATCGTCCTGGAGCGTCTGGTCACCACGCTGCTGCGCGCGGCCATCGAGAACGCGGGCGCCCAGCGAGGCGCCCTGCTGCTGCCCGACGGCGACACCCTGTCGGTGGCCGCCATCTCCGATACTTCGTCGGAGGGAGCGACCTCCGAGCTCCCGTGGACGCTCCTCTCCTATGTCCGGCGCACCCAGGAGCACGTGCTCATCGGCGATGCCTCCAAGCCCCATCCCTTCTCGTCCGATGCGTACCTGACACACAGCGGAGCGCGCTCGGTGTTGTGCCTGCCCCTGTTGAGGCAGGAGCAGTTCTCCGGGGCGCTCTACCTGGAGAACAACCTGGCCACCGACGCCTTCAACCCCGCGCGGCTGGCGCTCCTGGGTCACATTGCCTCCCAGGCCGCCATCTCCATCGAGAATGCCCGGCTCTATGCCGACGTGCAGCGCGCCAGGGCGGAGCTACACCGGGCCAATGAGGAGCTGGAGCAGCGGGTGGAGGAGCGCACGCGCGAGCTCACGCAGGCGCAGGCCCGCCTGGTGGAGACCGCTCGCGAGGTGGGCATGGCCGAGGTGGCCTCCAACGTCCTGCACAACGTGGGCAATGTGCTCACCAGCGCCGTCGTCAACCTGGAGATGATGCGTAAAGCCGTGGGCTCCTCTCGCGTGGGCCGGCTGAAGCAGGCCGCGACCCTGATACTGGAGAACCGGACCGGCCTGGCGGACTTCCTCGCCGAGGGCGCTCGCGGCAGCCACCTGCCGGGCTACCTCTCCGCCCTGGCTGATGAGTTGATGCTCGAGCAGACCCGCCTCATGGAGGACATGGATGTCATGGGGCGACACATCGAGCACATCCGCACCATCGTCCAGGTTCAGCAGACGTACGCCAGGACCACGCTCATGACGGAGGAGTGCGACCTGGCCCAGCTCGTCGACGATGCCCTGCGCATCCAGATGCCCGCCCTGCAGCGCCACGGTGTGTCCGTCCGCCTCGAACGCTCTCCCGTCCCCAAGGTGAAGGTGGACAAGCACAAGGTGCTGCAGATCCTCATCAACCTGCTCAGCAATGCCAAACACGCGTTGGACTCGAAACCCGAGGGGCAGCGCAACCTGTGGGTGAGGCTGAGAGCGGAAGGGCCGGTGGCGCGCATCCAGGTGGAGGATGATGGGATGGGAATCGCTCCAGAGGTGAAAGGGAAACTGTTCTCCCACGGCTTCACCACCCGCAAGGACGGCCACGGCTTCGGCCTGCACTCCAGCGCCCTGGCGGCACAGCTCCTCAAAGGCCGCCTGACCATCGACAGCGAGGGACCGGGTAAGGGCGCCGTGACCACCCTGGAGCTTCCTCTTTAGTCGCGCTCGAGGCGGCCTCTACCGGGACAGCAGCCGTTCGAGCCATGCCTCGCGAGCCGCGTTCGCCGCTCGGGAGACGGCGGCATCTGGCGCCATCTGGCTGAAGCCGTGGAACGCGCCACCCCAGACGTGGAGCTCCGCGTCGCCGCCCGCTGCCCAGATCGCGCTCGCGTAGGCAACGCCCTCGTCGCGGAAGACTTCAGCCGCCCCCACGTCGATGAAGGTGGGCGGCAGGCCGCTCAGATCGGTCGCGCGAGCGGGGGCCGCATAGATAGACACGTCGTCCGTTCCGCGCCGGTCACCGAGCAGGGCCGTCCAGCCGGTCAGGTTGCTGATGCGATCCCAGATGCCGATCCCCTGGAACTGGTACGACGAGACGGTTTCGTTCCGATCGTCGATCATCGGGCACTGGAGGAGCTGTCCGAACAGCTTCGGCCCCTCGCGGTCGCGCGCCAACAGGGTGGTGCCAGCGGACAGGCCGCCCCCAGCGCTTCCGCCGAAGATGATGATCCGCTCCGGATCGACCAACAGCTCCTCGGCATGCGCGGCCATCCACGCGAGTCCCGCGTAGCAGTCCTCGACCGGGATGGGAGCTGGGTTCTCGGGTGCCCGTCGGTATTCGACCGTGACGCACACGGCGTCGAACTTCATCGCCCACGCCACCAGGTCCAAGGCGCCCGCGAAACGGTTGGCCATGACCATCCCGCCGCCGTGGATGTGATAGATGCCGGGTCCCGGCCGGGCATGGTCCTTTCGCGAGATCACCGAGACGACCATGTCCACCCCCTGGTAGCCGGGGATGGTGAAGTCGACGCACTGGACCGGCCTGTCACCAATCTGATCGGCGATCGAAGGCACGGGCATCGCACGATATTTCTCGATCTGATCGGCTGTCATGTTGACGGGTGCGAAGGCGGCGAACGTCGGAAGGACTCTGGCGAGCTCGGGCTCGAACGGGGGCGGCGTTGGGCTCGTCTTCGTGTTGCTCATGGTCATCGACCTCGATTCATGGGGTGAGTGGGCTTGCCCCGGGTGATGGCCGGCTTCTACCTGGAGTTCGCCCTCATGCTCACCGTCTCGGAGCTCAGCGACGGCTGGGGCTCCCGCGTTCGGGCAGGTTCGTGCCCGACCCATGCGGGTGGGTTTCCCACTCACTTCTCCTCTGCGCCAGGGAGCGCCTCCGGGCCTTCCTCCGGGCCGGACATGTCAGACCCGACCGGTAGTGTTGCTTCATGCCCAACACCGGTAAGGAAGGGTCTTCCGTGGCTGATTTCCGTGAGAATCCGTGCGTCTCGGTCAACAAGCTCGGCCAGTACCTCACCGCGCGTCCCGCGCTGCGCAAGCGCATCATCCACGCGCAGAAGCACCCGTGTGACCCCAAGTACCTGCGCTACCCCGAGGCCGCCCAGGCCATCGTCGAGTTCCTCTGCGACGGCCGGGACGAGGCCATCCTCCGCTACCACCAGCACCGCCTGCTCAACGCCATCCCCGAGTCGGACTTCGACGCCCACCGGCTCGCCCTGTGCGCCGAGGCCCTCCAGCACTTCCTCAAGGCCTCGGGCGAGCTGGCGCTGACGAACGCGGTGGCCAGCCCCGCGGACGAGGGGCTGCCTCCGCTGGCGCTCGCGGGGGTGTCCATCAACGTGCGCCCGGAGCTGCTCCTGCGCAGCATGGACCGCCACGGGATGATGCGCTCGGGGCTGCTCAAGCTCTACTTCTCCAAGCACACGCCTCTGGACGAGGCCTCCGGCCAGTACATCGCCACGGTGCTCCAGCTCTTCGCCGAGCAGAACCTGAAGCAGCAGGGCGAGGTGGACCACCGGCTGGTGCGCGTCTTCGACGTGTTCGCCGGCAAGGTGTTCGTGGCGCCCAAGGCCCAGCGGCGGCGGTTGGGAGACGTGCACCTGGCGTGCGAGGAGATCGCCGCGCGCTGGGACATGAACTGAGCGCCGGCCAAGAGGCGAGCGGGCCGGCGGAGACAGCGGTGAGGGCGGAGCCTGAGAAGGCAGCTTTCCTGCATGACTTTTCCGCTCGTGGGCTCCTGTGTCCCAGAAGCGCTTTCAACAAGGGGGTTCGCGATGTCACGGGAGTGGACAAGGACGAGCGCCGCGCCGCCGTTCTGTTCGAGAAGGCCTGCGCGGGCGGGGTGGCCGAGGCCTGTCACTGACGCCATGCGACAGCTTCTGATGTGGGTGACGGTCGCCCTCTTCTGTACAGCGGGAGCGGCGGCTGGAAGTGAACGGCCAGAGGCTCGACTGCGGGAAGCGCAGGCCGCCTTGGATGAAGCGGAGGAGCTCTCCAAGGCACGCAAGTACGCCGAGGCCATCGCACGGGCCGAACATGCGCTGGCACTCCGGGAGACGGTACTCGGGAGCACGAATCCACGAGTCGCCGAGGTGCTCGATGCCCTCGGTCGCTTCCACACGGCCCAGGGGTTGTACTCCCGAGCCGAGCCCCTCTTCCAACGCGCTCTCTCCATTCAGGAGAAGGCGTTCGGCAAGAGCCATCGCCTCGTCGCCGCGGAGCTCGAGAGGCTCGGCAACATCTATAGGGCTCAGGGGGCCTACGACAGGGCCGTGCCCATTTATGAGCGGCTGCTCGCCATCGAGGAAGCGCGCCGCGACCAGGACCCTACCGCCCTCATCGATACGCTCACCCTGTTGGGAAGTTCCTACTGGCACCAGGAGCTGGACGCGAAGGCCCAGCCGTTCTACGAGCGCGCGCTCTCCATCGGCGAGGCCGCCTTGGGCAAGGACGACCCGAACATCTCGGGCCTGCTCAGCAACCTCGCCCGCGTCTACCAGGACCAGGGGTTGTACACCCGGGCCGAGGCTCTCTACCTGCGCTCGGTGGCCGTGGTGGAAGCAGCGGGGGGCAAGAACCACCCCGGGCTCACCCCGCTGCTCAACAATCTCGCCAACCTCTACTCGGCCCAGAAGTTGTACGCCCAGGCCGAGCCCCTCTACCTGCGCTCGCTCGCCCTGGGGGAAGCGACCCTCGGGAAGGAGCATCCCCACGTCCTCCAAGCGCTTGACAATCTCGCCGGCATCTACAAGAAACAGAGGTTGTATACGCGGGCCGAACCCCTCTACCTGCGCTCTCTCGCGGCCCGGGAAGCCAACCAGGACCAGGATCCTCAGGCTGTCGTCGATTCGCTCGAGAAGCTCGCGGATCTCTACATCCTCCAGGCGTTGTCCGCCCAGGCCGAGCCCTTTCTCCAGCGCGCGCTCGCCCTCAGGGAAGAGCTGTCCGGCAGGGAGCATCCCAGCGTCGCGTATTGGCTCACGAGGCTCGCTGACGTCTACTTCCGGCAGGGGATGTACACTCGGGCCGAGCCGCTCTACGAGCGCGCGCTCGCCCTTCTGGAAGGGACCCCCAGCCAGGGCGCTCACCTCGTCAGTGCGCTCAGCGGCCTCGCCAACATCTACATGTCCCAGGGGCTGTTCTCGAAGGCCCGGGCGCTCCTCGAGCGCGCGCTGTCCATCGCGGAATCGAACCTCGGCCAGAGCCATCCAAGTCTCATCCCCCCGCTCATCGGTCTCGCCGCCTGCACCTTCAGGGAAGGGAAGCTCGTGGAGGCCCGGGCGCGCTATCAGCGCGCACTGGCGATCACGGAAGCGGCCTTTGGCAAGACCGATCCGCTCGTCGTCGGCCCTCTCATCAACCTCGCCAGTTTCGAGATGAGTCTGGGGGATTACGCACGGGCCGAGCCGCTCCTCCAGCGCGCACTCGCCGTCGGGGAAGAGACCCTTGGCGAGAAACACCCCGATGTCGCTCGAGTGCTGATCGAGCTCGCTTCTCTCTACCAGGACCAGGGGTTCTGGGAGCGGGCCGATTCCCTTCTCGATCGAGCGCTCCCGATCTGGGAGGCAACCCTCGGCGAGAACCATCCCTACTCGGACCTCCTGCTCGATGCGCTTGCCTGGCGCTTCCTGCGCGAGGATCGCCCGGACGAGGCGCTTCCCGTCCTCCAGCGCGAGCTCGCCCTCTCCGAGCGGCGACTGCGCGAGGAGGCGCTCGGATTCGCCGAGACCCGCCTGGACAGCTTCCTCGACCACCTGCCGTCCGGCGAGGAAAACATCTACGTGCTCCTCGCCCTCCGGCCAGACGATGCCCGCGTGCGACGCCTGGCCTTGTCCGCCGTGCTCCTGCGCAAGGGCCGCTCCGTCGCCGAGCTCGCCGACACCTCTCGCACCCTCCACCGGAGCCTGAGCACCGAGGATCGCGACACCTTCGAGCGGCTGCGAGGCCTGCGCACCCAGATCGCCATGCTGTCGCTGCCGGGGCCCGGTTCGCCCACCCCCGCCAACCACTTGAAGAATCTCGAGGACCAGGCCAACGCCCTCGAAGCGGAGCTGGCCCGGCGCTCCGCGCCTCTGCGCGCGCTGACCACGCTGCCAGGTCCCGACGAGATCGTCGACCGCGTCACCCAGGGCCTCCCCAGCGACGGCGCCCTCGTCGAGTTCATCCGGGACGAACAATTCAAGATCCTGCCCCCCCGGCCCGGCACGCGAGATCCGCGGGCCTATGGAAAGAGCCACTACGTGGCCATCGTGCTCTTCCCCGATGGACAGACCCGCACGGTCGACCTGGGCAACACCGCGCCCATCGACCGTGCCGCCGTGGACCTGCGTAACGCCCTGGCCCGGCGCGATGCGGAGGTCCAGGTCCCCGCCCAGGCGCTCTACCAGCTCGCCTTCCAGCCCCTGCTGCCGCTGCTCGGAAAGACTCGCCGCCTCTTCCTCTCGCCCGAGGGTCAGCTCAGCCTGGTGCCCTTCGCCGCGCTTCATGACGGGCACCAGTTCCTGGTCGACTCCTTCGACTTCACCTACCTCACCTCGGGCAGGGAACTGCTGCCTCGTGCCCAGGGGGTGGCTCCCTCCACCTCCGTCGTCGTCCTGGCCGATCCTGACTTCCGCGCTCCGCTCCAAGCGCCTCCCGCCGCCCCGGCGGACACGACGGAGCAGACGGAGCGCTCGGGCCTCGTGGCGCGCTTCTTCGCCACGCATCGCGCCGACCTGACGGAAGGCGCCTGGGTTCCGCTGCCCGGCACCCGTCGGGAAGCCGAGGCCATCCAGCGCCTCATTCCCCAGGCCCAGCTCTTCCTCGGAGCCGCGGCCACCAAGGAGCGGCTGCTGCACCTGCCCACTCCCGGCGTCCTCCACCTGGCCACCCACGGCTTCTTCCTCGAGGACGACACCGCTGTGTCCAAGGGCTCCCGCGCTGTCGGCCATTTCGGCGCGCTCGGCGAGAGCACTTCCTCCCGCCTCCCCCCCCATGCGCTCCTGCGCTCGGGGCTCGTCCTCGCGGGCGCGCGGGCGCCGGCGCAAGGTGCCGCCCGGCCCCGGCTGGACAGCGCCCTGGTCACGGCCTCGGAGATGGCCGGGCTCGACCTCTGGGGCACGCAACTGGTGGTCCTCTCCGCGTGCGACACGGGGCGCGGGGAGGTCAGGAAGGGCCAGGGCGTCTACGGCCTGCGGCGGGCCCTGATCGCCGCGGGGGCCGAGACGGTGGTCATGAGCCTGTGGCAGGTGAGTGACGGGACGACGAGCCAGCTCATGGAGACCTACTACCGCAACCTGCTCGAAGGGCAGGGCCGCGCCACCGCCCTGCGCGAGGCCATGCGCGCGCTCCGGAGCCGTCATCCGCACCCGCACTTCTGGGCGCCCTTCATCGTCCTGGGCCGGGACACGCCATTGAGCGGCCTGGCGCTGCCTCCCCAGCCGTCACCGAAGCCCTAGTTCCCCGTTTCGTTGCATGACTCCTCCGCTCGTGGGCTCCTGTGTCCCAGAAGCGCTTTCAACGAGGGGGAGTCGCGATGTCACGGACACGGGGAATCGCAGCAGGGTGGATGGCAGGACTGTGGTGCGCTGTCGTCGGGCTGCTGGGGGGATGTGCCACGGGGGGGCAGGCTGTCTCGTCACCGCGGGCCCCGTCGGCCCAATCCGTGGAGAGCCTCACGGCGGATTGCGAGGGGGGCGAGGCGAAGTCCTGCTTCATCCTTGGCCTGCTCTACGCATCGGGCGAGGGTGTGGAGAAGGACATACGCCGCGCCGCCCCGCTGTGGGAGAAGGCATGCCAGGGCGGAGTGGCCAAGGGGTGCGCCGCCCTCGGTTGGCTCTACCTGGAAGGCGAGGGTGTGGAGGAGGACATACGCCGCGCCGCCTCGCTGTGGGCGAAAGCCTGCCAGGGCGGAGTGACCGAGGGGTGCGCCGCCCTCGGCATGCTCTACGAGCAGGGCAGTGGGGTGGACAAGGACGAGCGCCGCGCCGCCTCGCTGTATGAGAAGGCCTGCCAGAGCGAGGACGCCGTGGGGTGTAAACTCCTCGCCAAGCTCTACCTGGAGGGCGAGGGTGTGGAGAAGGACGAGCGCCGCGCCGCCTCGCTGTATGAGAAGGCCTGTCAGGGCGGGGTGGCCAAGGGGTGCGCCGTCCTCGGTGGGCTCTACGCACAGGGCCGTGGGGTGGAGAAGGACATGCGCCGCGCCGCCTCGCTGTATGAGAAGGCCTGTCAGGGCGGAAATGCCTGGGGATGCACCAGGCTCGGGGCGCTCTACCTGGAGGGCCGTGGGGTGGACCAGGACGAGCACCGCGCCGCCTCGCTGTGGGCGAAAGCCTGCCAGGGCGGGGATGCCATGGGGTGCGGCGGCCTCGGTCTGGCCTACGCACAAGGCCTGGGAGTGGAGAAGGACGAGCGCCGCGCCGCCGCGCTGTATGAGAAGGCCTGCCAGGAGGGGGATGCCATGGGGTGCAACCTGCTCGCCGAGCTCTACCTGCTGGGCCAGGGGGTGGAGAAGGACGAGCGCCGCGCCGCCTCGCTGTATGAGAAGGCCTGCCAGGGCGGGTGGGCCAAGGGGTGCGCCGCCCTGGGTGCGCTCTATCTGGAGGGCCAGGGAGTGGAGAAGGACGAGCGCCGCGCCGCGACACTGTTCCAGATGGCGTGCGGGGCTGGCGTGGCCGATGCCTGTCGCTGACGGGTGGCATCCGCGTTCCACCGGGGTTCGGCTGAAGGTAGGGAAGCTCAAGTGGTTCGGAGCGAACAGGAAGTCCGCTGGGCCGTGTCCTCGGAGGCTCAGCGCGACGTGTCCCCCATGGCCACGGCCGGGAGGACCCCTCGTGCACGACTGGAAGCCCGCCTCGGACAGCAGCGCGCTGTCGTCCTTCTTCAGCGCGTCTCAGGCCACCCAGGCATGGTGGCCGCCCTGCCGGCCGTTCGACTCAAGGCAGCTGCTGAGCCGTGCCGCCATAGGGCTTGTCCAGCCCATCGGTGGTGCCTGCCACACGCAGCAGTACCAGGAGCGACTTCGCGTTGAGCACGTCGGGCGACGTCCAGGTGCTGGACATGCCGTCGGGCCGCAGTTCGACCTTGCGCGTCTGTGCGGGTGCAAGACCCCGGTCGCCGAAATGGGCGAAGAGGGCGCCTGGTGCGCTGGAGAAGCCCCCGCCCAGCTTTTCGCTTGTCTTCAGAACGGGCTTGTCCTGGCCATCGAGGTACAGCTGTGCCTGGAGCACGGCATCGCTGAGGGTGCGCTCGCTGATGTTGGTCATGTCCAACGTGATGATCGGCTGGGGTCGGTCGAAGCTGTCGTGCCCCATCTTCACCTTCACGTTCCGCAGCGACAGCGCCTGGTTCCCCGCGCCGGCGCTCACGCCATCGCGCAATGCAGCGACGAAGTCCACGGTGTCGCCAGTTTTCGATGGCGAGGCCGAAGGCGTCGGCGCGGTGTAGATGGGGGTCCTGGTGGGCAGGACCGTGAACGGGGCGGCCTTCACGTCGACGGAGTTCTTGAGCCCGTCGGTCACGCCGTTGTTGCGGATGACGAGTTGCCAGCGCCTGGCGTTGAGGATGTCCGGCACGACCCAATCGCGCTCATTGCGCAGGACGGGGGTGACCGTGGTCGACTCGCCGGCTTTCAGCCCCTGATCCCCAAACCACAGGAACAGCCCGTTTCGCGTCAGCGTCGACGCTCGTTCATCGATCACGGCTTGGGGCTGGCTGTCGATGAACAGACGCGCCTCGTAGGTCGCGTCCGAGAGGGTCTTCGTCGACGTGTTCCGCACCTTGAGCTGGATGCGCGGCTTGAGGTCACCGAAGGCATCCTTGGCCATCGCCAGCGTGATCTTCTCGACCTTGAGCAGGGGCGAGTCCAGCGCGACGTGCTCGCCCTTGGCGAAGCGCTCCATGACTTCGCCCGACAGCACATCGGTCGTGGGTTCCTTGCCCCCGTCCTTCCCAGACCTCTTGGTCTTTCTGGCCGCCGTCTGCGTTTGAGCGTCGTCTCCGTCTTTCCCAGACTTCTGGGTCTGCCTGGTCGCGGGAGCGATCGATGCGGTCTGCGTTCGAGCCTCGTCCGCGGGCTCCCGTCGGGGCTTGAGGGTTTGGTAGGCCTGGTAGGCAATGAAGCCACCGATGCTCATGGCGAGGGCCAGCTTGATGAGGGTGCCGCCAGAGCTGCTGGCCGCCGGGGGCGTCCCAGGAAGGCGGGTGGGGAGCTTCTCGACCTGGAGGTCCTCCAGTGCCCGCGCCACGCGTTCGGCCTGGTGCAGGAAGCCCTGCGCGTCGTCGAGCTCATAGTCGTCCTCGTGCACGACCTTGTTGCGCACCGTGGCGACGTAGCGGATCGTCTTGTGCAACTCGGCGGGCACCTGGCGCTCGACGCTCGAGAGCTTCTCGTGCAGGCCGCGGCCCTGCGCGCCGAACTTCGCTTCCAGGAGCGTCTCGATGCGCTTGGCCGCCCTCACGACCGGGGTAATGTCTTTCACGAGGGGTAGTTTCGTCTTCGCCACAGGAGATTTGCAACAGCGCGGTGGCTTTTCCCGCGTTCACTTCCGAGCACTCGATATGGCCTTCGCGGCACGCGCGCCGCCGTGTGTTCTGATGGTACAATGCCAGTCACCATGGAAACGCCTGCTCCCGCCCGCCGCCGCCGGGTGGTGCTCCTGGTGGCTGCTTTGCTGCTCTCGTCCGTGCTCATGACGGGGGGCGTGCTCCACGTGCGGGGATTGCTGCCCGCCTCCGTTCCCAGCGCCGAGACGCCCTTCAGCTATAGCGGCTATGGGCAGGTGTTACGGCACGTGAGGCGGGATGGGAACGTGGACTTCGCGTCCGTCGGCCGCGAGCGCGCGCGGTTGGATGCCTTCGTGCGCTCGCTGGCCACCTTCTCGCCGCACTCGCGGCCGGACCTCTTTCCCAGGTCCGAGGATGCGCTGGCCTATTGGCTCAATGCGTACAACGCGCTCGTCCTACAGGCGGTGGTGGATGAGTACCCCTCACTGCGCAGCGTGGAGGACCCGTGGCTGGGGTCCTTCTTCTGGGGCCGCTCGTGGCCAGTGGGGGGCCAGCACCTGACGCTGTGGGCGTTGGAGCACCGCATCCTCCCGCGCGAGTTCGCGGATCCGCGCATCCACTTCGCCCTGTTCCAGGGCAGGCGGGGCGGGCCGCTGCTGGACGGCGCGCCCTTCGCTCCCGAGTTCCTCGACTCCCAGCTCAACGACGCGGTCCGCCGCTTCGTGGAGGACCGGCGGCACGTGCGGCTGGAGGGGAACACCGTCTACCTGGCGCGTGTGTTCGACACCTGGCGCGAGGACCTTCTCGCCGCGCTGCCGGAGGGCCGCGGAGGCAACGTGCTCCAGTTCGTCTGGGCGTTCCTCCCGGACACCTGCACGGAGAGGCCCGGCTGTGACACGCGCGGCGAACTGGATCGGGTGTGCGGCCCGAGGCTGGACCGCTGCAAGCTCGTCTACGAGCCGGAGGATGGGGCATTGCCAGACACAGCGGCCCGCGAAGTGCGCGGTGGGCCGTAGGAAGAACGGGACCCCCGTGTGAGTCCAGGTGCTTCCACGGGCGGTCAGCGCCGTCGCGCCTTCACCGCGTCGCTCAGAAGCTTCAGCACCTCGCCGGAGTCGTCCCAGCCGAGGCAGGCGTCGGTGATGCTCTTGCCGTATTCGAGCCGCGCCGGGTCATCCTTGCCGGGCGAGAACTTCTGCGCGCCAGCCACCAGATGGCTCTCCACCATGACGCCAAACACGCGCCGGCTGCCTCCGGCGAGCTGCGACGCGATGTCGCGCGCGACGTCGAGCTGCTTCTGGTACTGCTTGCTGCTGTTGGCGTGCGAGCAGTCCACCATCAGCGTGGCCGGCAGCATTGCCGCTTCGAGCTCCTGGCAGGCGGCCGCGACGCTGGCGGCGTCGTAGTTCGGCACCTTGCCGCCGCGCAGGATGAGGTGACAGTCGGTGTTGCCCCGGGTCTCGACGATCGCCACCTGGCCGTTCTTGTGCACCGACAGGAAGTGGTGCGGCCGTGCCGCCGCCTGGATGGCATCGGTGGCGATCCTGATGTTGCCGTCCGTGCCGTTCTTGAAGCCGATCGGTGCCGAGAGGCCCGAGGCCAGCTCGCGGTGCACCTGGCTCTCCGTCGTGCGGGCGCCGATCGCACCCCAGGAGATGAGGTCGCCGATGTACTGCGGAGAGATCACGTCGAGGAACTCGCTGCCCGCCGGCATGCCGAGCCGGTTGATGTCCAGCAGCAGGTGGCGCGCGATGCGCAGGCCTTCGTCGATGCGGTAGCTCTCGTCGAGGTAGGGATCGTTGATCAACCCCTTCCAGCCGACCGTCGTGCGCGGCTTCTCGAAGTACACACGCATCACGAGCTCCAGCGTGTCGGCGTAGCGCTCGCGCTCCACCTTCAGCCGCTTCGCATAGTCGAGCGCGGCCTGTGGGTCGTGGATCGAGCACGGGCCCATGATGACCAGCAGGCGGTCGTCCTTCCCGGTCATGATGTCGCGGATGCGCTGGCGCGTGTCGCTGATCAGCGCTTCCATCGGCGTGCCGCGCACCGGGAAGAAGCGGATGAGGTGTTGCGGCGGCGGCAGCGGCGTCACGTCGCTGATCCTCTCGTCGTCTGTCTGGCCGGTCTTGTCGACGGGCGCAGAGCAACCCTCGGTCGCGCTGGCGGACCTGGTCTTCATCGGGGCTCCTTCTCTTGCTGGTTGCAGGGGTGACGCGCAGCCACTCGGGCAAAAAAAAACCGCCGGACGGAGCCGGCGGTTTCGGGAGAGTTGCTGCGCGGTTCGCTTACGCGTTCGCCTCTCCTCCGCCGGTGCGGTGCGAGAACCCAAAGGACGTAAAGCCAAAGCGAACGGAACGCATACGTTCAATGTAGCACGGGGGGCAGGCGGGGCCAAGCCGGGGTGCTCGATGGCGGCGAGCCTTACCGATCCGTCTCAACGGCTCGGCGGGGCTGGCGGGGGACCTCCGCTCGTCCTCCGGGTCCGCCTCCCGGTGGCGAGATGGAGAGCCGCCGCCGCGTCGCGGATCTCCTCGAGCAACCAGGTACGCGTCCTCGGGACCTCGTGGGACGGATCTCCGAGCCCGGCATCGCGCTGCTGTCTCAATGCACCGAGGACGAGATCCCGGACCCCCTCGGCATCCTCCAGGCCCACGAGTCGAGCCTCGTGGCTTGGAGCACCGTGCTCTCCTGGCGTGCCTCGGCTGCCTCCCGCCGTGCTGACACGCAGGCTCTTGAACCCAAAGAGCCGCTCGAGCGGGCCCTGCGTCACCTCCACGTTCTGCACGTTGGCGTAGCTCAGGGTGAGCTCGCGCTGGACGAACGCTCCCTCGCGCAGGCGAAGGCTCCGGCTGCCGATGAGGTAGTCACGGAGCTCCCAGTCCAGCCGAATCACGACCAGGGACACGGCCAGCGATGAGAGGGTCAGGGCGAGTATGAGGATCGCGGCGAGAAGGGGCGACACCGTGGCGTAGCCGCCCACCACGAGCTCCAGGACCATGAGCGCGGGGACGGCGAGGAGCGGCCCGACATGGGAGAGCATGGCTCTCGTATAGGCGTAGGCCAGGTAGCGCTCGGAAGGCTTGAGCTTGCGCAGGGTCTGGCTTCCCTCTGGAAGCGTTGGCGGCTCGAAGCGCAGCTTGAGCAGGGGTTCGATCAGCGGCCGCAAGCCGGAGACGAGGGTGGAGATCACCGTGACTCCTCCTCGAGGGCGGTCGCCGCCGCCCGCAGGGAGTCGCGGATCTCCGTGAGGAGTTGCTCCTCGGTGCTCCGGGTCTCGCTCGGGGCCAGGGTCTTCTCGCGGACGCCTCGCATGCGTGCATAGAGGTAGTCGCGCACCGCCTCGAAGTTGCGGATCCCCTCGATCTTCATGTCGCCCCCTTCTCCCGCTCCCGCGGTCTGGAGGGTGACGGAGCCGATGCCGAGCCACCGCTCGAGCAGGTTCTGGGACAGGTGGATGTCCTGCATCCGCGCGTAGGTGAGGTGCATCTCGCGCCGGAAGAGGATGCCATGGCCCATCGAGACGCCCTCCGCGTCGAAGCGGAAGTGCAGGGTGTGGTAGCGGAAGTAGAGCGGCAGGATGGCGAATGGCAGCGCCGGCAGGGCCAGACAGGCCATGAGGATGTAGTACGTCAGGAGCGCGGGGTCGGGGCGCTGCAGGGCTCGAACCTCTTGGTCGAGCCGCTGGAAGGTCGCGTCGTCCATGGAACCTCCGGACAGTCGGGAGTGCGGACGCTGACACCCGGAGGGTCCCCGAGCAAGCGCCGTTCGGAGCCACGAGGCTGCCGCTCGCTTTGGGGAAGCGCCCCCGCGCGCTCCTTTGCCCAGGCCTGAAGTATGCGATCCTGCACGGGCCGAGGTCCCCTCATGCGTCGCACTCCTCAGCATCCGCCTCCCCATCTCCTCACCCTGGACGCGATGGGCGCCGGGGGCATGCCCTTGCGTGTCATTCGCCTGCCAGGGCAACAGCCCACGCCACCGCCCGGGCCACTCGTCTCGACTTTCTTCATGATCTTCGTGCTGACGGCGGGAAGGGGGCGAGCCCGTCTCCTGGAGCAGCTCGAGGTCCATGCGGGGGACATCCACCTCATCCCCGCGGGCATCGAGCACCAGCCCCTCGAGGTGAGCAAACTCGAGGGGTGGATCGTGGGCTTCGATCCGCTGCTGCTCCGCTCGCTCGGACCGGAGTGGTTGCCAGAACCGCCTCGAAGCCGTGGAGCGGCGAAGCCCACTCCGGCGCGGAGCCTCTTTGTCCGGGGACTGCTCCGGCTGCGGCCCGGACAACACCGGTGGCGGCGAATCGTGCACCAGGTGGCCGAGCTGGATGCCGAGCTGAGAGAGGCCCGGTGGGGCGTGGAGAACGCCGCGCACGCATGGTTCGTCTTGCTGGTCACGGAACTCCTGCGCGAGTTGCAGGAGCACGCGCCTCTCGCGCCGTCCATGAGCGGCGGGTTCGTGCACGATGCGCTCGCCTTCATCGAGGCGCACTGCTTGCAGCCCCTCTCGCTCCAGGACGTCGCGGCGGCGGTGGGGTGCACGCCCTCGCACCTGGCCAACGCCATCCGTCGCGAGACGGGGCTGACGGTAGGTGACTGGCTGCGCGAGCATCGCATGGCCGAGGCCCGGCGGCGCCTGCTGGAAACGGGAGCCACCATGGAGAGCATCGCAAGCCAGGTGGGCTACGCCGACGTCACCCATTTCATCCGCACCTTCCGGCGCGTCCACGGAATGACCCCCCGGGCCTGGCGCGAGCAGCGCCGCCACGCCGGAAGCTGAAGGGCCTCCGCGTCCTGCTCCAATCCAAGCCGATTTCCGCCACAAGCCACGCTATGGGAGGTCGGCCTGGGCAGCAATCGCGGCGTGCGCCCCTTCGTCGACTCTACCGCGCGATGCGCGCCTTGAGCTGCCGCCGCTGCTCGAGGGCGCGCTTCTCGCGCTCGACCGCCCCCCGGTGACGAGCACCTGGCTGGAGGCGAGCACGGTGGCCGCCAGCTCGTCGTAGCGGGGATGGGGCATGGTGGCCACGGTGCTCCAGGTGTTGGTGGCCGGGTCATAGAGCTCGGCCGAGGCGAGGCCCTGGGGAGACTCGTTGTTCTGTCCGCCCACGACGAGCACCTTGCCCGAGACGCATACGTCTATGTCCTCTGGAACCGCGGGAGCTGCCGGAAGGGCGCGGGTGACCTCCTCTTCCGGGCGAGCCACGACTTCGGCGACACCTTCGATGCGGCCATCGCGCTCGACGCGAAGGCGGGGGGCCGCCACCCGGCGATCGCCGCGGAGGGCCCCTTCGTCTCAGGACGGCAGGTCGCGTCGATTCGTCTCAGCCCCGCACGGCCGCGAAAAGCGTTGACTCAGCCAACACCGCCCGCGTTCACTCGTCGCCATGGCAAAGGTCACAGGCATCGGCGGCGTCTTCTTCAAATCCACGAAGGACCACAAGGCGCTCGCCGCCTGGTACCAGAGGCACCTCGGCATTCAGCTCGAGCCCTGGGGCGGCGGAATTCTGAAGTGGCCCGACGACAAGGCCGAGGACAAGGGCCTCACCGTCTGGCACGTCGCGGAGAAGGACAGCGACTGGTTCAGCCCGAGCACGTCGTCCTTCATGATCAACTACCGCGTCGACAACCTCGACGAGCTGCTCGCGCAGCTCCGCAAGGGCGGAGTAGAAGTCGTGAAGGGCCCCGAGAGCCACGAGAACGGCAAGTTCGCGTGGATCATGGATCCGGACGGCAACAAGGTGGAGCTGTGGGAGCCCATGCTCTGGGACGAGAAGAACAAGAAGGCGTGATCGGAACCTCCGCCGCAAGCGCGCGGGAACACTGAGTCCTCCCGCCGGCGAGGGAGTTTCTTGAACTGGGTGCTGCCTTGGGTCTCCGAAGAGGGGGCTCGGGCGCCTTCTTCGGCTCCTCCACCTTCGCGGCAAAGGACGGGCTCTCCTCCTCCGGCTCCGGCTTCGCCCCTGCTTGGGGGAGCCCCATTCCGCCTCTGCTCAGTGCTCTACATCGCAGAAGTGAGTCGTCGCCGATCCGTGTCTGCTGGGGCATAAGCGGTGCTCTCTCTTTCGAGGAGGCCAGCCGGATGTTTCGACGAATGGTGGTGATGGGAGTTGTTGCCATGGGGGTGGCGGCGTGGGCTGCGGAGTCGTCGCCTCCACCGTCCAAGCCGCAAGGACCGAGCCCTTCACGCAGTGGCCATCTGCCCATCAACGGCTTGAAGCTCTACTACGAAGTGTACGGAGAGCTGGGCAAGTCCAAGACAGCTCCGTTGCTGTTGATTCCTGGGGCTTTCCTATCCACCGACTCAATGAAGCCTTGGGTGGCGGCCTTCGCTGCGAAGCGTTCGGTGATTGTCTTTGATCAACAGGGCCACGGTCGAACCGCGGACACGTCGCGGAAGATGTCTTACGAGCAGTTCGGCGATGACGCTGCGGCATTGCTGCGGGCCCTGAAGGTGGAGCGCGCGGATGTGATGGGCTACTCTCAAGGTGGAGGGGTGGCGCTGCAGCTGGCGTTGCGTCACCCCACGCTCGTCAACAAGCTCGTCTCGCTGTCCGCCACCTATCGTAAGGACGGTTGGTACCCTGCGGTGTTCAAGGCGATTGGGGGCCTGAGCGCCGAGGTGTTCGCAGGCTCTCCAGTCGAAGCAGCGTTCAAGAAGCACACGGCTGATCCCAAGGCGTTCGAGGCCTACATCGAGAAGATGAAGGTGTTGAACATCAACGACCAGAACATCACCGACGCTCAGATGCGCGCCATTTCAGCCAAGACGATGGTCATCGTGGGTGATGCGGATGGCGTGAAGCTGGAACACGCGGTGGCGATGTTCAAGCTGCGGGGCGGAGGCGATGAGGAGGCGGCCGCGACTGGGATGCTCACGAAGGTTCCTGCGGCGCGGTTGGTGATCCTCCCCGCGACCTCTCATATTGGGATCTCAGGGGAGACGAAGGTACTCGAATCGATGGTGACGCCTTTCTTGGAGGACGCGCCTCCCGCCAACCCCTCTCTTTGGTAGTTAGCAAAGCGCCGACGCCTTGAGCGACGGCGCTGATTCAGCGAGAATGCTTTCAAGGCGCGGCCGACTCACTGCGCGGGGCCGCGGTCCGCGACAACAGGGCCTCGACGACCGCACGGGGCCGCAGCGGGTCGTCGTCGAGCACCAGCTCCGGCCGCAGCAGCGCTGGCTCCCGTGCACCCGAGGGCCGGTCGAGCACGAACCTGGGGTAGGACAGCATCAGCTGGGTGTTGGGCAGGACCACGCTCTGCACGCCGCCGGACTGACGGACTCGTGCCGCGCCACCCACCCCGGCCACGGCGCCGAAGCCGTAGTCCTGGACCACGTTGCTGAAGAGGACCGCTGACGAGTAGGTGAGTGGCCCGACGAGCAGCCACACCTCCCCCTCGAAGCGAAGCGGCTCGTCCAGCCGGGGCTCCTCCAGGCTGGTGATTTCACCGGCCACCACCTGGCCGGTGGTTTCACCTGACTTGCGATAGGGCTCCAGCACCCGCTTGAGGTAGCTCGAGCCCGCGCGATAGGGGCGGTCGGCCACGTAGCGGAGGATGCCCTCCTTCCACATGTCGTCGTCCCCTCCGCCGTTGGCGCGGAGGTCGATGATGAGCCGCCGCGTCCCGGTGGCCCGCATCCTGCCGAAGGCGTCCCGCACGAAGGCGAAGTAGCGCTCCTTGTCAGGCCAGGAGAACGAGCTCAGGGTGAGCAGGGCACTCCCGCCGTCGAGCAGCTCGAAGCGGTAGAGCTGCTCGAAGTGGGCCTCATCCTGAAGGACGGCGGGGAGCACCCGACCGGCCGGCGTGCGCACGACTTCGGCCCCGTCCAGCTCCAGCTCGAAGCGCGTGGGCATGCCGTAGAGCTTCCAGTAGTAGAGCCACCAGCGCCGCGAGAGCAGTGCGGCTCGGAAGAGCGGGGTGTCTCCGTGGATGCGGGCCAGCAGCTCCCGGGTGAGCTGGCGCGCGTCCTGGCCATTGATGCGCGTGAGGATCCGACCGGCATGCGCCGTTTGGCCGCCTCCGAGCGCCGACAGAATCTTCAGCGCTCCATCCGCCGTGAGGGACACCTCGAACGGGAAGAAGCCGGAGCCCCGTGCCAGGTGCGCGCGGCTCTCCTCCCGCCAGTCCTGGAGGCCAATCAACACATGTCCGTCCCCGAAGGCGGGGTTCAGCCGGGCCAGTGCTGCCCACGCCTCGTCGCGCGTCAGGGGGTGGTCGAGCGTGCGCTCCACCTCGGCCATGACGCGGTCGAGCTCGCTCCGGTCGAGCGCGTGCGTCAGGTCCGGATGGTTGCGCTCGAGAGTTTCCCTCACGAAGCGCAGGTCCGCTCGGACCGCCTCGGGCGAGAGCTTCTCCGGTGCGGCAGGGGAGGCGGGGACGGCGGCACATGACGCAAGGACGGCGGCACAGACCACGAGTGCGCCGCTGCGCACGGCCTGAAGTGCGGACGGGTTGAACATGGAAGCTCCGAGGTTGCCGGCACGGCTTGCGCCGGCCACACATTGTTGAAATAGTGCCGCTGAATTTCAACAAGAGGATGGGAGTTCGCCGCGCATGCCCAGGACGTTCGACCGCCGTGCCATCCACGACACGGCGCAGATTCGGCTGCTCTCCTCTCCGGTGAGGCAGGAACTCGTGGACACCCTGGCCGCGCTCGGCGGCGAGGCGAGTGTCGCCGACCTGGCGGAACAGCTCGGGCGTCCGGCGGATGGGCTCTACTACCACCTACGGGTGCTCTGTCGCGGCGGGCTGGTTCGCGAGGTGGAGTCCGCCGAGGGAGAAGAGCGGCGCTACCGCCTCGCCGGCACCGGTGATGCGCCCCTTCGCCTGGCCTATCGTGCTGGAAAGGCCGGCAACCTCGCGGCCCTGGCGAAGTTCGCCCGCGGCCTGCTGCGAATCGCGACGCGCGACTTCGAGGAGGCGCTGCGGTTGGAGGACGTGGCCGTCAACGGTCCGCGACGCGAGCTCTGGACGGCACGCAACAAGGGTTGGGTGAGCCCCCAGGACCTGGAGGAGGTCAACAGGCTCATCGAGCGCCTCTGCGAGCTCACCAGCCAGCCGAGGGCGCCCGGCCGCGAGCGCCTGATGAGCCTCGCCTTCGTGCTCGCGCCCATCCGCCCTCGCGCGAAGCGGCGCGGCCCGCCCGAGCCCTGACTCGAGCGCGGAGAGGTGGGGCGAGCGTGCCCCCGGGAGGTGTGCACCCGGGGGCCGTTCAGCTCGGCCCGTCTTCAGCGTGCTCGGGACCAATGGCCGGTCAGTCAGACCAGCCGAAGTCTGGCAGGGACAAGCGCTTCGGCGGGCCTCCCGTGACGAGAGAGAGCGTCAGGATCATGCGTGGCCCCTCCTCCCCGGTTCCCAGGGTGAGAAGCCCCGCCTGCTCCAACTGTCGCAGCTCCGCTGCCGGCTCCAGACCGGGTGGGAGCATGAGGTGCAAGGCGACAATCTCAGACAATCCGGCACCGCGCTGCCGCTCGCCAGCCCGGCCATCCGCCCACTGATCGGGCCGGGCACTGCCGGGGGAGCGGAACAGGAAGGGCTGGCGCGGCTCCATGCTGGAATGAGCGACGGAGATCGCCCGTCCCGAAGGTCGACAGCGGAGACCGCGAGCGCCTACTTCTTCGTCGGCGCCCGAGCCCGACCCGGCCGAGAAGGGGTACCGTTCCGGTTTTCAGACCGTATGCCGGTGAGCGCGAGGCGCAGCAACCGGCTCGCGGTGGTCGGATCGTCTTCGGTGGCGACGGCGATCGCGTTCACCAAGAGCATCAGGTCCTCCGCAGTGGCGCCGGCGTGAAGCGCGCCCACAGACGAGGCTCGTGCCACCAGAACCTCCAACACGTCGAGCAGCATGCCGGTGCAGCAGATCTCTTCTGGCGAGAGGCCATCCGGGCCGGCCAGCAGCGCAGCCGCAAGCCCGCGGTGGGTCGCGGTGTAAACCGTCATCTCCTCAAGCCATGCAGCCAGCTCAGCGCTGGGGTCCTCGCCCGGCTGCGCGGCTGCCCGCTCACAGAGCTGCGCGACGCCGACGCGGAATACCGCCTCCAACAGCGCCCGCCGCGACGGGAAGTGTCGGTGCAGGGTCGCGGAGCCCACCCCCGCCCGCCGCGCGATCTCCTCAAGCGACGCCTGCGCGCCATCCCTGCCGACCAGCTCCACGGCGGCGGCGACGATCCGCTCCCGGTTGCGTCGGCCGTCCGCTCGCAACGTCTTCACACGATCCACGGCGATCCTCTTCTCGACAAACGGGGTGGGCCTCCATATCTTGCCACCGAAGTCTAAACGGTGGGGCACCCCACTTACTGGAGACCCGCATGAACAGCAGCGCTCCCGTTCTCGTAACCGCCGCCACAGGGCGACAGGGCGGCGCCACCGCCCGGGCGCTGCTGGCCGAAGGCAGCACATCGGTGCGGGTGATGGTGCGCAGCCCAGACGCGCCGAACGCGAAGGCCCTCGCGGCGGCCGGCGCCGAGGTGGTCGTCGGGGATCTCGACGATCCGCGGTCGCTGCGCGCCGCCTGCGCCGGGGCACGGGCGGTGTTCTCGATGCAGTCGCCCATCGTCTCCGCGACCGGCGTTGACTACAGCAAGGAGCGCGAGCAGGGGAAAAACCTCGTCGAGGCCGCGTTGGCCGAAGGCGTCGGCACGTTCGTGCACACCGCGACGTCGGGCGTCGGCGACCACCGTAACGTCGAGGGCTGGGCCGAGGGTCGCTGGAAGTCCCACGAGGACTACTGGGAGAACAAGCTCGCTACCTGCGAGCTCGTGCGCAACGCCGGCTTCGACCACTGGACCATCATCCTGCCCGCCACCTTCATGGACCACCCCATGCTCGATCCCGCCGGCTTCGCCGACGGGCGCCGGCTGGTCACGGTGATCAGGACCGATCGGCCCATCGGGCTCATCGCCCCGGAGGACATCGGCAAGGCAGTCGCGGCGGCGATCAACGATCCCGCCAGGTTCAAAGGTGTGACGCTGCAGCTCGCCGGCGACCTGCTCACGATTCCTCAGATCGCCGAGATCCTCTCGCGCCTCGACGGCAAGGAGTACGTAGTGCAGTCGGGCACGGTCGAGGAGGCCGTCGCCGCCGGCTTGCATCCCGGCGTGGCGCGGGGCCTGACGTACATGAACGTCGCCCCGGTGCTGGCACGGCCCGAGAGCGCCCGCTCCTACGGTCTCTCGCCCATGAGCTTCGAGACGTGGGCCCGCCAGCAGCGAAGGATGACCTGACCGCCGCCCTGTTGAATTCAAGTGAATCAGGGCCGAGCCAGCCCATCGAGCCCAGGGGCGTCCCACGTCACCTCGAGGCTCTCGTGCCTCCGGACGGTGACGCTCTTCAGGAAACCCGGCTTCTGCCCCGGCACGAGCCGGAGACCTGGGAGACGCCGGAGCAGCGCCTCGAGCGCCAGACGCGCCTCGAGCCGTGCGAGCGGCGCGCCGATGCAGAAATGGAGGCCCTGGCCGAAGGCGAGGTGCTTCTTGACGTCAGGCCTCCGGATATCGAAGCACTCCGGCTCGTGGAACCTGTGCTCGTCCCGGTTGGCCGAGGCGTAGACGAGCCGGATGTGGGCGCCCTTCGGAATCGGGATGCCCCCGAGCTCCACGTCCTCCCGTGCGGTGCGGAACATGGCATGCACGGGGGAGACCATCCGCACCGCCTCCTCGACGGCGCCCGCGGTGAGGGCCGGGTTGTCCCGGAGTGCATGCAACTGCTCCGGGTTGTTGAGCAACAACTCCACCGCCCCCACGATGAGGCCCGCCGTCGTCTCGTGACCCGCGAAGTGTACCTGCATCAGCAGGCTCACGAGCTCCGCCATGCTCATCGGCGGCGTCATCCCCTGGCCCTCGGTGATGATGTCGCTCAGCAGATCCTCCCGGGGAGAGGTCTTCCGCTCCTCGAGCGCCGCGGCCAGGTAGCGCTGGAAGTCGACCACGCCTCGAGCGCACGCGACCTGGTGCTCGACGGGGCCATGCGCCGCCAGGACCGTGGACAGCTCGTCGGACCAGCGCCGGAACCTGCTGATGTCCGCGCGGGGGATCCCGAGGATCTCCGCGATGATGCTGGACGACAGCGGATGGGCGAACCGGAGGAACAGGTCCGCTCGTCCCTCCTGGATGAAAGCGCTGATGAGTTCGTCCACGAGGGCGCGGATGAAGGGCTCCTTCTCCGCGAGGCGCCGCCCGGTGAAGGCCTTGCTGACGAGGCCCCGGAAGCGCGTATGCGCTGGCGGATCGTTGTCGACGAGGCTCGGCACCAGGGGGTAGCCGTCCATCAGCGTGGTGACAACCTCCCGCGGCATCGTCGCGGCCCCCACCGTGATGGACTCGGCGGACGAGAAGCGGGCGGTATCGGCGACCACGGCGCTGATGTCCGCATGGCGCGTCACCACCCACGACCCGAGCAAGGGGCTGAAGAACACCGGCTCCTCTCGCCGTGCGCGTGCGAGGAACGGGTGAGGATTCTCGAGCTGAGGAGAGTCGAGCGGGTTGTACTCGGACCCAAGTCCGGAGGAGGTGCTGTCTTTGGACATACGGGCCGTGAGCTTACTGTGAGAGAGACCTCACTCGCGAAAACAGAATGCCCGGCGGCTCGGGCTGCGGATTCAGCGTCACCCGAGAGAACAACGAGCGATCGCTCGTCGCTCTTGGCGGCAGCGGTTGAGGGTTCAACAGCACATCGTCGGCGGAGCCACCACGGACCCTTTCCAGTTCAGACATGTCGAGTTCACGGAGGTCGACGGTGGCCGTTTCGGTCTTCCATTTGGTCATGTGCCTGCTCGTGGTCTGACCGGACGCGCCATGACAGCCGGTCTTGTCTGTAGGAATGAGTGGGGTTGAGCGCCGATGTGATGGAGACCGGACCGGGAAACCGTGTAGGGGCTTCGCTGGCGGCCTTCTGGTGCTCCTCTTCGACCGGTTGCTGCGCGCGCACGCCCGGTGCGTCAGGCAGGGGGCTTTGGCAGTGCCCGGTATGGGCTGTCTCTTCAGCGGCGTTTCGTCGTGCGAAGCGGGCGCTGTCGCCTCCACAGCACCCAGGGGCCCAGGAGCATCGGGATCATCGCGAAGCCTCCCGTGGCCGAGCACCCCAGGTCCGTTGTCCAGGGGCCCGCCGCCTCATCGCCATCCGGCGTCTCCCCCGGGCCGCCTGTTCCGTCCACCGTGAGCGTGGCCGGCAGGAAGTCCGGATGGGACGCTCGCAGCATGGCCCTTCCACTGGCTCCGCTCGGGCGGAAGTACACCCGGCGCTCCGTGGTCCCCGCGGGAAGGCGCACCGACTCCACCGAGTCCTTGCAACCTGTGTCCGTGTGGAAGCTCCCGCTCCCCGCCGGCACGCCGAGCGTCACGGGCACCTCGTACGGCGCGGGCGCGAGCGCATCCCCGGAGGAGGCCCTCAGCGACACCTCCACCGCGATGCAGCCGGACTTCGACTCCTCCGGCAGCCGCAGCTCCAGGTGGCTGGCCATGGGCGTGGCACTCACCCGCACATCATCCACGTCGATGGAGCCGACGAATCTCCCGGTGTCCGTCCACGGCTCGCCCACCCGGAGCTGTTCCAACTGGTAGTCCGCGTCCTGCCAGTCCATCCCCGAGAGGGAGGCGACCTCGACGCTGTCCAGCCAGAGCCAGGCCTGTCCAGCAGGGCTTCCCATCCCTCGGACACCGAACTCGACCAGGTACCAGCGGTCTTCCCGCACCGGCTCCGTTGTCGGCGTCCGCCGGCTGACGTACTGCCGGCCCGAGCCGTTCCTCACGGCCAGCTCCCAGACGGGGTCCTGCCGGGCGATGCGCAGCTCCACCAGCGCCGGCAGGGCCTGGACGAGCACCACATCCCCAGACGTGCTGACCGAGCGAAGGCGCAGCCACGTCCGGAAGAAGAACGACGACATCAGGGAGGGCCGTGCCACATCGGCGCTCGCCTGGAAGGCCGTGGTGCTGGAGCGATCGGTCAGCAGCAGTCCATACAGCCCCCGGTGCGCGGCGGCCGCGTCGCTGGCGAGGCTGTTGGGGCTGCTGATGGGAGTCTCATCCCAGCGGCCCGGGGGGGAATCCGACGAGCGCAGGGTTCCCGTCTCGAAGTCATCCGAGAACCAGTCGGCGGCGGCGCTCGGCACCGGCACCAGGAGCATGAAGCCCCCCAGTACGGTGCCCAGCACCTTCCGTGTAGCCCTTCCCGTGAGCATCCTGGCGAAGTGTAGCAGCATGGTTCGCGGCAAGGGCGTGCGCGGGAGCGCCTAGCGGAGCACCGTGAGGTCCACACGGTCCGCGTTGATGACGTAGCCGGACGAGCTGGCGTTCTTGCGGCCGGAGACGGTGACCTTCAGGGTGTGGGAGCCCGCGCTCAGCACGGGGCTGGTCCACAACAGCACCTGCTCCTGGCGGGTGGCGGAGTAGAGGTCCACGTCCACCGCCGTGCCATTGTCCACCGACACCGAGGCGATGCCGTGGTGCGGGGCCACCGAGCCATACAGCCTGGCCTGCGTGCCGGAGAAGCGCACCACATAGGAGGAGCCCGTGGTGCTCGAGTAGTGGTCATCGCCCTGGAACTTGCCGGTGCCGGTGCCCGCCTCCCAGGTGCCGGTGTACTCGAACTGCTCCTGGCCGGTGCCCACCACGCTGTCATTGAGCTGCACCACCACGGTCTGCTGGGAGGCCGTCACCGTGACGGTGGCACTCGTGCCCACGTTGCCGGCGGCATCCGCCGCCTTGGCCACCAGCGAGTGCTGGCCCGCGGTGGCGCTCCAGGTGAAGGAGTAGGGCGAGGACGTATCCTCGGCCAGCTTCACGCCGTCCACCCACAGCTCCACCTTCGCCACGCCCACGTTGTCGCTGGCGGAGGCCTGCACCGTCACACCGCCCACGGCCACGGTGCCGCCGGTGGGCTGGGTGATGCTCACGGTGGGAGCGGTGGTGTCTCCGCCCTGCGTCGCCCGCGTCAGGTCCACGCGGTCCGCGGTGATGATGTAGCCGGACGAGCTGGCGTTCTTGCGGCCGGAGACGGTGACCTTCAGGGTGTGGGAGCCCGCGCTCAGCGTGGCGCTGGTCCACAGCAGCTTCTGCTCCTGGCGGGTGGCGGAGTAGAAGTCCACGTCCACCGCCGTGCCGTTGTCCACCGACACCGAGGCGATGCCGTGGTGCGAGGCCACCGAGCCATACAGCCTGGCCTGCGTGCCGGAGAAGCGCACCACATAGGAGGAGCCCGTGGTGCTCGAGTAGTGGTCATCGCTCTGGAACTTGCCGGTGCCGGTGCCCGCCTCCCAGGTGCCGGTGTACTCGAACTGCTCCTGGCCGGTGCCCACCACGCCGTCATTGAGCTGCACCGTGTCTCCCGTGGGCGGCGGAATCACCGCCAGCGGGTAATCGTGGATCATCGGGAGCATCGGATCGTTCGGCCCGAAGTTGAGCTCGCAGCCGGTGACGTTCGTCGCCTGCCACGTCCACACGAAGACGCCCGCCGCGCCGCCCGCCAGGTACTGCTGGAACTTCTGGCGCATGGCCTCCCGGCGCTGGGTGCGGTTGGTCCGGCAGCCGCTGTCGGCGGCGTTGATGCCCGTCTCGCCGACGATGAGCGGCTTGTTCAGCGCGTTCATCGCGTTGATGGCGGGCGCGAAGTGCGGCGAGACGATGGTGTTGCCGTTGTTGTAGTCGTAGTCGTACTCGTGGAGGCTGCCCACGTCCACGTTCGGCACGTCGTGGATGAACTGGAAGCCAGCCTGTCCCCCATACGCCCACGGCGCCCACGAGCCCGAGCTGATCAGGTGGTTCGGATCGATCTGCTTGATGGTCGTGCTGACGTCGTTGAAGAAGGCCTTCAGCGTGGTGTTGTCGGTGTCACCCGGCTCGTTGATGAGCTCCCACATGCCCACGGCCGGCGAGCTCGCGAAGCGGGTCACCACCTGCTTCACCCACGGCACGTAGTTGGTCTTGTACCCGCTGGAGTACCAGGAGCTCTGCTTGCCGCTGCCGTCCGAGCCGTTGTAGCCGTCCCACTCGCCGCAGTAGCTGCGCCCGTCGGCCAGCGTGAGGATCAGCTTCTGGTTGTACTTCTCGGCCGCCGCCACCACCCGCTCGAGGTTGGCCAGGCCCTGGGGCTTGAACGCCCAGGCGCGGGTGAGGCCGTTGGCCCGCAGCCCGGCGAAGAACGCGTCCAGCTGCGCGTCGTTGGGCGCCGCGCCACAGCCCGTCAGCGGGAAGGCGTTCACGCCCACCATCTGGTACGGCGCGCCGTTCAGGTACAGCTGCTTGCCCTGGCGGTAGAGGAAGTTGGCCGGAGCCAGCGAGTGCATTTCGGTGAGGAGGCCTTCCTCGCTCTCCTCCAGGGGTGCGTTGCACGCGGCCAGGAGGAACAGCACGAGGAGTCCACGGAGTCGATGAAGGAAGGGGGGGGGATGCATGCGTTGCTCTCGGATGAGGAAAGGGACCTCGCGGTCTTGCCCAGGCCCAGAGCAACGGCAGTGCCATCCTGGCACTCCAGGAATTTCGATGATTTGCGGTGTTTCCTGTCCAGGTCCTGTCCTCTCCACAGGACAGGACCTGTTCACTCGAGTGGACAGGTCGGTCCGAGCGTGACGGCTCGGATTCAGCTCTTGAAGTAGCTCCCGCTCTCGAGGTCGGCGATGAGCGAGGGCTGAACCGGACGCCACCCGAAACGCTCCTGGGTGAGCTTGCTCGAGGCCGGGCAATCGAGTCCGGCGAAGGGCGCGAACCAGCCGAAGTGACTCGCGGCCTCCTCGGGCGATTTGGAGACGACCGGAAGGTCGAGGCGCCTCCCGATGACTTCGGCAATCTCCCGGAACGCCACCGCCTCCTCCGCCACTGCGTGAAGCCGTGTGCCCGCGGGCGCCTTCTCGAGTGCGAGCTTGAAGAGCCGGGCGGCATCGAGCCGGTGCACGGCGTTCCACCGGTTGCGCCCATCCCCGATGTACGCCGAAACGCCCTTCTCGCGCGCGATGCTGATGAGCGTCGGCACGAAGCCGTGATCCCCCTCGCCGTGGACCGAGGGCGAGAGACGGACCAGGGAGACGCGCGCTCCCCGAGCCGCCAGTGAGGCTGCTGTCTCCTCGGTGACGACACGGGGGATCACGCTGGAGTCGACTCCTGGCGCGTCATTCTCGTTCGCGAGCCGGCCCGGAGCGATGAGCGCGGTCCCCGAGGTGATGACCAGGGGACGGTCCGAGCCGAGGACCGCGGCCCCCAACGCCTCGATGGCGCGCCGTTCGATCTCGCAGACCTCCTTGAACCTCGCGAAGTCGTGGATGAAACCGTTGTGGATCACGCCCTCGGCGGCGGCGACGCCCCTCTTCAGGCTGTCCGGATCCTCGAGATCTCCTCGATGGACCTCGGCACCCGCCGCGGCGAGCGCGCTGGCCGCCTTGTCCGAGCGGGCCAGGCCGAGGACCCGATGACCCGCCTGGATGAGTTCCTGAACGATGGCTGAACCGATGAACCCCGTACCGCCGGTGAAGAACACTCGCATGTTATTGCTCCTGGGTGCGGCGCCAGACAGAGGCGACCGAGGCCTCGTCGCGCTCGCGAGCAAAGACATACGTGGGGCAGACCGGACTTGGAATGCGCTGGGGTGCGGAAGACTTGCGCGATCGTTCGGCGGGTCGTGTCCCTACTCCGAGTGGCTGGATGCCTGGGGTGGGACGCGTCTACCGGCCATGGTGCGCGGACCGGTCTCGAGCTCGAACACGTCGTGAGGGGCCGGCTGGAGGTTCCGGGCCGCGTTTCGATAGTTGCGCGGAGCGGTGCCCGTCACGCGCTTGAACGCGTTGCTGAAGGCGCTCTCGGACGTGTAGCCCAGCGAGGTGGCGATCTCCGAGATCAACGTGCCCTCTTCGCGCAGGCTCCGCTGCGCCAGACGCATGCGCCACTCCACGAGATAGGCGAGCGGTGCCACACCGGCAACGGACTTGAAGCGCACCGCGAAAGTGGTGCGCGACATGGCGGAGGCCTTCGCGAGCTCCTTCAGGGTCCATGCGCGCCCCGGGTCGCCATGCATCAGCCGCAGCGCGGGGGTGATCCGTTCATCGCTGATCGCGCGGAGCCAGCCGGAGGGCATCGTCCCGGAGCTCGCGAGGTGCGCGCGCAGAATCTGGACGAACAGGAGCTGCGCGAGCTGTGCGGACGCGACGCCGGCTCCTGGCAACGTCGAGCTCTGCTCCTGGAAGATCTGTTCGACGATCCATCGGAGCGGCGCGGCCTGGGGAGACACGGCGCGCACGTGGACGAGCGCGGGGAGGACGTCCGTCAGCAGAGAACCGCTCGACGGGTGGAGCGAAACCATTCCGGAGATGAGGGCGCATTCGGAGCCGTCGCCGTCGCCGATCTCCGCGAAGGCCCCGCGCCTGGGCGCCAACACGCGGTACGCATCCTTCGGCGGTATCGTCAGACTGCTGGCCGTGACGAAGCCGTGCCGGCCGGGGAGGAGAATGACGTCGCCCTCGTTCAGCAGCACACCTTTCTTCTGCCCGTCCACGCGCAGCCAGCAGCTCCCCCGCGCGACCGCGGAGAACTTGAGCTTTTCCGGCGCCGGAAAACGAAGGGACCAGGCTCCCCTCGCGATGAAGCCGCCGGAGACGACGGAGTTCGCTTCCGTCAATTGAAGGACGTCCGAGAAGGGATCGTTCGACACCTCCGAACGATCGCGCAACTCGGATGGTGCTTCAAGCCATCGATCGTTCGAGCGCCGGACGGCGCATGGGAGCCGTGGCCAGCCATCACACCGGCTTTGGCACTTCGGTCAGTCCCCGCCGACGCAGGTCCTCGAGATCCTCGGTGAGCCCCACCTCGAGGCTCCGCTCCGCCTCGATCTCCACACCGGAGCAGAAGCTGGCAGCATCAACCTGCTGTCCACGTGACCGGGGCAAACCCACGTCTCAAGTCAGCCCACTTGATGGACGCCGGGTGGAGGAGGCAGTCAATGCGGGGAAAGCCGTTAATCCAGCTTGATCTTCTTCTCCGTGTATGACACCCCTACACTGCCCGTGCAGTGACCCCTCTCACTGCGCCCCCCCGGAGGCAACATGCACCCCCATCGGATCCCATCGCGTTTCGTGGCGATGATCCCCCTCGTAGCACTCGTGGTCGTGACGGCCTGCGGCAGCGCCTTCGAGCCTGACGCGCCGCTCGTGCGCGAAGAGGCCATGGTCGGTGCCGGGGACTGCCTCAACCTGGTGGCGGAGTCGGGCGTCACCGCGGCCGGGCCGGCCGGGTTCACGTGGTGCGCGAACGAGAACGGCACCTGCACCTTCACCCAGCCCGTGGACGTGGCCTACGGCGCCAATGGCGGCTACCTGTACCGGGATGGCGTCACGGGCTCCATCACCTTCAACAACACGACCTTCGGTGGTGACCCCAGTCCCAACGTCGCGAAGGCCGGCTACTACCGGAACGCGGGAGGTCCGCCGGGATACACGAAGTGCGGCGACGAGGGGAGCACGTGCTCCTTCAGCCGCACCGTGGATGTCGCCTTCGGGGCCCACGGCCTGTTCAACTACAAGTGCGGTGTCACGGGCAGTGTCGCCGCGAGCACTGACAACTTC
Source organism: Archangium violaceum (assembly GCF_016887565.1). NCBI lineage: Bacteria > Pseudomonadati > Myxococcota > Myxococcia > Myxococcales > Archangiaceae > Archangium > Archangium violaceum. The sequence goes on along the minus strand of NZ_CP069396.1, from coordinate 12,525,966 downwards.
GGCGATCCGATCTTCGGGTCGGCCAAGGCCGCCTACTACCGGATCTCCGGGGGCCCCGCCGGATACACCTGGTGCGCCGACGAGAACGGGACGTGCACGCTGAGCGCGACCTCGGACGTGGCGTACGGCGCGAATGGCAGCTTCGTCTACAAGTCCGGCCTCAGCGGGACGATCACCGCCAACAACGCCACCTTCGGCGACCCCATCCCGAACGTCCCGAAGTCGGCGTATTACAAGGTCTCCGCCACGCGCAACGGCCCGGCCGGGTTCACGTGGTGCGCGGACGAGCGAGGAACCTGCTCGTTCACCCAGCCCGTGGACGTGGCCTACGGTGCCAACGGCAGCTTCGCCTACAAGTACGGGGTCACCGGAACGGTCAGGTTCGACAACCCGGGCTTCGGTGATCCGGCACCCAACAAGGCCAAGGCGGGTTACTACCGGGCAGCCAGCGCCGGGACGGGTGATTGGAGCGCGCAGTGGATCTGGCTGCCCCAGGATCGTCCGAACAACACCTGGCTGCGCTTGCGCAAGAAGGTCACGCTCTCGCAGAAGCCGACCAGCGCCTCCCTCCGGCTCGCGGCGGAGAACAAGTACTGGCTGTACATCAACGGACAGCTCGTGGTCCCCGATGGCGGGCTCGACCTGCGGCCGGACCTCACGAACACCTACTACGACGCGCTGGACATCGCCCCGTACCTGAACGCCGGTGACAACGTCATCGCCGCGCTCGTCTGGTACAAGGGCGGGCTCGAGGGCTACTCGCAGAAGATGACGAGCGATGGCGGGTTCCTCTTCGAAGCCGCCCTGACGGGCGCGACGCCCGCGAAGATCGTCTCGGACGGCTCGTGGAAGGTGTCGAGGCACCCGTCGTTCGCCCGGACCAGGCAGCAACAGCAGTGGCAGGACATCAAGTGGGTCGAGTACCCGGTGGTCTACGATGCGCGCAACGACCCGGGGGAGTGGACCGGGCTCTCATACGACGACCGCACCTGGCCGTCCGCCACGCAGCGGGGCACGCCGCCTTCCGCCCCCTGGAACAAGCTCGTCCATCGCACCATCCCGATGCTGAAGAACCCGGGGCTGATGCCATACGTCAACCAGGCGAGCCTCCCGACGTCGCTGTCGTCCAACACCACCTTCACGGCCGACGTGGGCAACAACCTCCAGGTGAATGCCTATTTGAAGGTGAACGCGCCAGCCGGGGTCACCATCACCATCCGGATGAACAAATACTACCAGGAGCAGTATGTCACCCGGGCGGGAGTCCAGGAGTACACGACGTATCAGTGGCAGAACACGAGCGGCCAGCTCTGGTCCAAGCACGGCGTCGAGTACGCGTTCACGAACGTCTCTGGCCCGGTGCAGCTCCTGGAGCTCGAGTACCGGCCGCTCGGCTACAACACCGAGCTGGTCGGCAGCTTCTCGAGCAGCAACCCGCGCCTGAACACGCTCTGGGCCAAGAGCCGGAACACGTCCTACGTGTGCATGCGCGACCAGTTCTACGACTGCCCGGACCGGGAACGCGGCCAGTGGTGGGGCGACGTCTCGGAGCAGATCCTCTACTCGTTCTACCTGTACGACGACCGGTCCGCGCTGCTCGCGAAGAAGGGGTTCCGCGAGCTCTTCAACACCCAGAAGGCCGACGGCTCGCTGTACACCACCGCGCCGGGGACGCTCTTCCATCTCCCGGACCAGAACATGGCGGCCGTCGACGCGCTCGGGCTGTACTACCTGTACACCGGAGATCGTGAGCTGGTGGCCGAGCTCTACCCGAAGGTCGCGGCCTTCATCAAACAGTACGTGGCGACGGCCCGGAACAGTGACGGCATGCTGGTTCTGCGCAGCGGGGTGTGGAACTGGATCGACTGGGGCTCCAATCTCGACGTGCAGACCGGGAGCGCCAACACGGTCGCCAACGGCCTGTTCATCCGGCTCCTGGAGACCGGCAAGCTGCTCGCACAGGCGGCCGGGAGCAGCTCCGACGTGAGCGATTACCAGTTGCTGCAAGACGCGGTGAAGGCGCGCTTCAACCCGTACTTCTGGAACAGCGGGGCCAACGCGTACGTCTTCGGCAGTTTGAACGGAGTGCAATCGAGCACCGTCGACGACCGCTCCAGCGCCTGGGCCATCCTCGCCGGCACGGCGGATGCCTCCCGGCTTCCCGGGGTCCTGCAAGTGCTGAAGACGAAGGTGAACGCCAGCCCGTATCAGGAGCGGTTCATCGAGGAGGCCATGTTCCAGGCGGGAAGCGACACCGAGGCGATCAACCGCATGCTGAGCTACTACCAGCCGGACATCGACTCGTGGTCGCAGACCCTGTGGGAGCGGATGGGGACCACGGAGGACACGAACAACCACGCCTGGGCGGCGAGCCCCGCATACCTCCTCGGCGCCTTCGTGGCCGGGGTCAGGCCCACCGCGCCGGGATGGACGTCGTACCAGGTCACACCGCAACTCGGCACCCTCACCGCGGTGTCCGCGACGGTGCCGTCGCCGCGGGGGGCCATCACGGTGGCGCACACCCTGTCGGCCGGCGGTTACGTCCTGGACCTGACGTCACCGGCCGGTACGCAGGCCCTGGTGGGCATCCCCAGGAAGCAGCCCTGGACGTCGGTCAGCGTCAACGGTGTCACGGTGTGGCGCCAGGGGCGGTTCGTGGATGGAGTGGCCGGGGTCACCCAGGCCAGCGCCGACAGCGCGTACATCAAGTTCAACGTCACCCCTGGAACCTGGCGCTTCGTTGCGCAATGACACCAGGCCTGCTCCCGGAGACGGTGTCGGAGACGGTGTCAAAGCTAGACCTTCTCCGCCCTCATGGAAGGTCGCGGCTCCAACTGTAGGGCATGTACTCCGCGACCAGGTGACAGGAGCCACAGCGGGAGCTTCGGCTCCGCGGCCTTGCCGACGAACGCGGCGGCGTAGTGTCCGGCGAGCATCTCAGGCGGCCTGAGCCTTGGGCGTCGACAGCAACACGAGCACCAGGGCCACCACTGCCGGCAGCGCCTGCGTGAACAGGATCGACAACTTGGCGGTGAAGGCACCGAAGATGCCCGCGACCACCACGCAGCCCAGCAGGAACAGCTTCACATCGCGCTTGCCCGTGGCCAGCGCCCAGGCCAGGCCCGCGGCCAGGATGCCGTTGTAGAGCCCCTGGTTGGCGGCCAGCGTCGCCGAGGAATGCAGCACCTCGCGCGACAGTCCAAATACCTTCGCGCCCACATCATGGTCCCAGAAGAACATCTCCAGGACCATGAAGCCGACATGCAGCAGGGCCACGAGACCCACCATGAGGTTGGCAAACATTTTCATGGAGGCAATGTTCCCCTGCGCACCTCCCGGCGGCAATGACCGTTGTGGCCAAACCGTTGGCCGATCGGGCCAGCGGTCACTTTGGAGCACGTGGAACCAACCACGCGGCCTGCGAAGCGGGCCCCGGCGCAGGGGCCACCGCAGCTGGCGTGGTGTTGAGAGCCGGGCCGCAGTGGCCCACAGGCCCAAGCCGCCCTATGCGTGGGACACTACGTCATCCGCTATGACTCCCGCGCATGGGGTTGCCTTGGCCGAGACCATTCCTGGCGCCAGACTGCTCATGCTAGAAGGAATGGGCCATGATCTTCCCCGCCCGCTGTACGGGGAGAGCGCTCGGGCGCTTCTCACGCACACCGGCGCTAAAGCCTGACGTCGGAAGCGCCGCGAGCCAGAGGGGGGAACGCGGCGCGCTCATGGGGGAGACGCATGCCGCCTCTGTCTTCATTCCCCCAGAGGGGTCCGGTTTCCCCAGCTCTTCCCCGGAGCCGTGGCCCTGGGGGTGGCGTGACGCTCTTCGTGGCGAGCGACGAGCTGCATGGCGCGGAGCTGTGGCGAAGTGACGGGACCGAGGCAGGCACCTCGCTCGTGAAGGACCTCGCACCTGGACTGGCGAGCTCGGAGCCCCGGTTCCTGACCCTCGCGCAGGGGACGGTCTTCTTCGCGGCCCAGAGTGGGGGCGCAGACGGCTTCTCGGTGTAGGAGCTCTGGAAGACGGACGGCACCCCAGCGGGAACCGTTCTGGTGAAGCGCCTGCCCCGGACCAGTAACTCAGACCAGATCGGGACCATGGCCCAGGTGGGTGGAACGGTGTTCTTCATCTACTACCAGTACGACCAGGGCTATCTGCAGCAGCTCTGGAAGAGCGATGGCACCGAGGCAGGCACCGTGCTCCTCCAGCGACTGGCTCCCCAGGGCAGCTGCGGCTGCGATTCCGAGTTGCTCTCCACGGGCACCACCTTGTTCTTCGCCGGGAGGGACGCCGCGAACAACCTGGAGCTGTGGAAGCGGGATGGGGCCGGAGCCGTGCTCCTCAAGACGATCCCCGTGAATTCCAGCTCCTATCTCTCGAGTCACCTCTTCACCCAGGTGGGCGGCTCGCTCTTCTTCACCGTGGACAAGACCCTGTGGAAGAGCGACGGGACGCCAGCGGGAACCGTCCTCGTGTCCACGCAGTCCTCCAGGATTGCCGACCTGGAGGCCGTCAACGGCACCCTCTTCCTCGTGAGCTCCACGTCGCTCTGGAAGAGCGATGGCACGGCGCCGGTCCTGGTCCGGAGCTTCGATGGCGCGGTGGGCTCGCTCACCACGCTCGGCAGCGCCCTCTATTTCTCTGGCACCGATGCCCTGGGCGGACAGGAACAGTGGACGAGCGATGGCACGACGGCGGGCACGCGCCGGGTGAAAGATCTGGTCCCGGGCTCCGACGGCTCGGCCCCCTAGGAGTTCCTCGCCTGGAACGGTGGCTTCTACTTCACCGCCTCGACCACCGTGGGCACGCGTGGGCTGTGGCGCAGCGACGGCACCGCCGCTGGAATGCTCGCCCTCAAGACGTGGGCCGAGGAGGAAAACCCCTGGTACGTGAGGCCCCACTACATGGCCCCGGTGGGGAGCGCGCTGTTCTTCAGCGTGCCGGAGGCTCCGGTGGACGAGCCGGGAGCCTCGCTGAACGACATGCCGCGGCTCACGTGGAGGACGAACGGGACCGTGAAGGGGACCCGGGAGCTGACGGGCGTCTGGGCAGGCACCCGGGGCGCCCAGTCCCGGCACCACCCCCTTGGCGTCGTTGAGGGAACGGTCTTCTTCGTCGCCACGGATGGCAACCCCGGCGAGGCGCTCTGGAAGAGCGATGGGACGGCGGCCGGCACGGTCCAGCTCAGGACACTGGCGCGGGTGGCACCGGAGACGGATACGTGGTTCCACAAGCCTGGAGCGGCGCGCGTGGGGGGACGCTCTTCTTCACAGCGGACGACGGGGTTGGACGTCTTCACCTGTGCCTGGTGTGGAGGCAGGCGCCGGGTGTTGGCGTACCTGACGGCACCCAACACCGCATGCTGTAGTGTCCCCTTTCTGTCAAGACACGCTCGCCGACGGGAACGGGCGGCAGCACGCGACATGGCGACGGAGGACGACAGACGACCTTGCAGGAGGGGGCGTTCACCAGACTATGCTGCCTATGGCAGCAACAGGCACCGAGCCCACTCAGGAAGGGATGCCAACCAAATGCGAACTGACCTTGCGGCCCCAGAGCTTTTTGGTAACGAGGCAGGGGAGGATGAGCCACCTGAAGTCCTGAGCAGCTATTTTTTGGAGAAGGGCGAGTTCGTGCGATTCTTCTCTCCTGAACAGAGAGTCGCCTTTGTCCGCTCAAGAAAGGGAATGGGGAAGTCCGCACTGCTGAGAGAGACGCTCTACCGGCGGCAACGGGCCAACCAAGGCGAGCTTCTCCTTTATATCAAAGCATCAGATTTAGTTGCAGCACAGGAGACAAAATCCGAATCACCTGCCGACCTAATCTATGGGTGGCAGCAGCGGATCTGCACCAGAATCAACGTTGAACTCGGAGCCATATTCAACATCGCCTTTGGTGACGACCGGATCGCCTTGGTTGAGAGCTCAGAATTGGCTGGGTTTCGAAATAGAAATCTGATCAGCGCCTTGGTGGACCGGTTATCAGCAAAAGGAGCCGACATCGAGTTCACCAGACAGCGAGTTGTTCCTGCCGACTCACAAGCACTGCTCGCTCGTGTATCCCGCAAAGAAGACATATCGGTATGGCTACTAATTGACGATGTCGACGCAACATTCCTGAACACACCTTCAGAACGATTACGAACCAGCACATTCTTCAGCGCATGCAGAAACCTCGTCAACGCAGTAACTGGCCTAAGAATTCGAGCCTCGGTTCGAGCTGATGTCTGGTCAATCCTGGCTCAGCACGACGAATCCCTCGACAAGTGCGAGCAGTACATGCTTGAGCTACACTGGAGCACAACAGAAACCGGTCGCATCCTTGAGAACAAGATAATTAGCTATTTCAGGCGCGTATATCCGAACAACCCAGTGTATGCAAGCATTGAGGCGGAGGGTAGTTCTCGGGATATATTTAGTCTTGTATTTAAGGAGCCTTTTCCCTGGGGGAAGCGGCAAGTCGAAGCCTTTAGGACAGTACATATCCTTTCGGCCGGTCGTCCTAGATGGGCTGCGCAGCTATGCAAGCTCGCGGGCCAAGCAGCTTACGACACGAAGTCAGACTTGATTACATTCGGCCATTTCCGCTCAAGCTTGCGACAGTACGGCATTGCTCGCCTCTCCGACATCAGCAAAGAGCACAGACATCAATGTCCAACAATTGACACAATAATCGAAAGCTTCGGAGGCGGACCAACGAGGTACTCGACTAAGTCCCTCTTGGAGCATATTACAGATCGCATAATCAAGAGAGTCGGAATTCCAGAGATTGACGGCTCTCCAGCCTTGAACGGGAGCCTGTCGGTTGCGAATTTCCTGTTTAGAATTGGATTCATCGCCGCACGCGACGAAAGGGTCGACGAGTCATTGGGCTTCGTTCGCTTCGAAGATCGTCCGAACCTGCTCTCATCTACCACCAATATGGATGACGGCCTAGATTGGGAGATTCACCCAAGCTACCGAGATGCTCTTCGTATTCGCCCAGCGGACGTGTAGGAGTCTGCTTGACCTGAACGTCTCTTACTATGTGTGCCGGGTGGCCAGCCGTTGTTGCCCCAGAGATATAGGTGCCCTCATGCACCAGCACAGTGCGAGAAATCGGGTCCGGGATAGCATCATCCTGTACCGCACCGGATGGTTGAGACACTAGGTTGGTCGTAATCAGGCCACCTGCTTCGACTGCATCAGCTCTCGCCGGGCCTGACTCGGCGAGAGGAAGTTGTGGCGCTCCAGCAGCCAGTGCTCGTTGTAGCTGTGGGTCCATTCCAGCAGTTCCCGCCGAAGGCCGCCGAAGGTGTCAGACGATTCGTAGAACGCGAGGTGTCGGAACAAGTTTCGACCTTACCCATTTTTCTGAGACCTGAAGGCGCGGGCCCGGCGAAAACCGCTCCTTCATGGAGAGTGGTACTCAACACCCCAAGTACGTGGACGGACGCGCTCTCCGTGATTTCCACATACCTTTCTGGTCGCCAGAGCTAGCGCTACCCAGTAAGATGGTAGATCCCGCCATGGGGAGGGAGTGTAGTGCGCAGTTCCGCTCGCGTACCCGCCCCGTGGGCATCAGGAGCAGTACAAGGCGAGAGCAGGTCAGCCCCCCGGCTCTTCGCACCATCCTTGCTCAGTTCCGACGGCACGGCTAGTGAGCTTCAACGCTCATCCAGAGCGTTTCCTACCGTGAGGCACCGTTTCGATGCTCCGCCCTGTGGTAACCATTGACCCTGCTCACATGAGCACCCTGCCCAATGATGTGATGAGGGTTATTTTGAACGCTGCGTCAGCCGGGCGTGGCTCCACTGCGAACACCGACGAAGTCAGTCTTACCGGAAAAGGAGCGTTCCGAGCAGCCTGGGGTCGTGCGCTGCTGCGCACCTATCATTGCACTCGCCTTCTCCCCCATGAAGTCGAAATGATCAGGAATCAAGGACTGAGACGGCTGACCCAGGCACTGATGCATGACCGCATCGAGGCTGCGCGACAGAGCGGCGTGATTACTGAACAGGAGGCGGCGCAACTGCAACAAGCCCATGTTTTCGCGACTCGCCAGCACCGCAGTCGTATGGAGCAGGTGTGGCTCATTGCTGGGCGTATCGTCTTCGACAACCGTATCGAGGCATGCATAAGGTTTCTTTCAACCTGGGGAGGAGAGGCGCTTTACAAGTCGAAGATGTGGCCGACGCTCGACAAGCGCATCAGTACTCTCGGTACCCCCTCCATTGTCGTGGCTGATATCGACATCTATGGGCGCCCTGACACAGCCACAAACCCGGACATCTTCGAGTTCTTTGTTGATCTCCAACGCCAAGCTGAGCACCGCTCGGCGGATGATGTCTACGCGAATGTTATCTACAAGGATGATGTCCCGGCCAAACACGTTGTGGGTATCTGGCAACCCGGACACCGAGAGTACGATCGACATGCGGGCCTCCCACGTACGTAGAGCTACGTTTAATGTGCTTCAGGATGCCCGTGAGGCTCAGGCCAGCACGATGAAAGATGCGGCGAGGACACTTTGGCGGTGATCCGGACACACGAATGAGGCACGTGCCTGGGCTCGCAACTCGACCTTCACCACGTCGTTGTAGCCCTCCTCGGCGTTGAGGTCTGGTACATAGCGATGCTGTCGCTCAAGGCGGAAGTCTGCGCGTCTAACGCTCGGCAGGAATCCGGGAGGTACACGCTCCTGTCCGCACCGGCCCCGCTACCTGCCGCCATTCCTCCGAGTTCACCTTCGACGACCTGCCCGCAGATAGTTGAGGGTACATGCTAACTGGCACTTGATTGCTCGGCGGCTGACGTGAAGCATCTGCTAGGGTGGACCGGCGAGGTCACCCCCAGTGGCACTACCATCACCCCTTCTCCTGGTTCTCCTCACCCTGCCTCTAGCAACGACGGCGGCGGCCCAGACTCAGCCCTCCGTCCGCGAGCGCCAGGAGCGGCAAGTCGTCGTCCCCGGCCCCGGTGAGCCCGTGCCAGAGGTGCGGGTGGCGGCCAACACCCTCACCATCTTCCGCTTCGGTGCCCCCATCGACAGGGCCTCGGTGGAGGTAGAGGGGCGGGCGACGCGCTTCAAGCTGGTGGATCCGGGGGAGTTCACCCTCGCGCTCGAGCCCTCCGTCGAGCCGGCCCCCGGAGAGCGACTCATCCTGCGGGTGCGCTACAAGGACGGCGGCACCCCGGTGTACGCCACCTTCGCGCTCTTTTCCCACCCCACGCTGGTGGACAAGGAGGTGGAGGTGGTGCGCCGCCCGCGCACCGTCGAGGGGCTGGAAGCGCGGCTGTCCCACGTGGAAGCCGAGCTCGCCGCCCTGAAAGGCCAGTGCGCGCAGAGCGGGCTGCCCGCCCTCGCGTTCTCGGGGCTGCTGGACTCGAAGGACGTCCGGGCCAAGCCCTTCTGGGGGAGCGCGGCCCCTGGCTACAAGGGGGGCCTGGAGCCAGGGCGTGGCACCGGCTACCGGGCCACTCGCTGGGCCATGGTGACTGTCCGCATACGCAACCTTCCCGGACAGCCGGCATGGGCGCCAGGTACGGCCCGGCTCACCAGCACGAAGGGCACCCCGGTGAAGGTGCTCTCCGTGCACCTTGAGAAGCCGCAGCTCCAGGCGGGGGAGTCCGCCCTGGTGGCGGTGCTGGTGGAGCCGCCCGCCTCCACTGAGGGCCACTTCCAGCTGGAACTCGTGGACGCCGAGGGCGGGCGGCTCCTTCCCATTACCGCGGTCGAGCTTTAGGAGGGCCGTCCCATGACGAGGGAAGTCCTACACCCGGACAACCTGCAGCCCGGCGACATGGTGGGCCCCTGGCGGATTGTGGAGCGGCTGGGACTCGGTGGTTTCGCCCGAGTCTTCAAAGTGGAGCGCGGCAGCCGCTTCTTCTCCATGAAGATGGCCCTGCGCCCTGTCTCCGACGAGGATGAGCGCAGCGAGCCGGCGGGAGAAGAGGCCGCCATGAGGATAGAGCGCGAGGCCGCGGCCCTGCTCACCTATTCTCCCCACCCCAACTTGGTGCGCGTGCACGCGGTGGACTGCTGGCCCCACCCTGGTAACGGCTACCCATTCATCGTCACCGATTTGGTGGAGGGCGACGACTGGCACGTGTGGCGGTGGAAGACGAACCCCAACGCCGTGAAGCTGGTGGACGCCTTCTCCGAGGCGGTGCGTACCGTGGGGGCGTTGCACTCGCGCGGCGCGTACCACCGCGACCTGAAGGCAGAGAATCTCCTTATCCGCCGGACGGACGAGCACGTCGTTCTCATCGACTTCGGCAACGTGCGCCTGCCGGGCACCTTCGCGGAGACGCTGGGGGTGCCGCTGGGGGTGTTCCACCTGCTACCGCCCGAGCTCCTCGAATACACACGCAGTGAGGTTTGGAAGCACGGCATCCCCTTCGAAGGGGGTGTGGCGGCGGACCTCTACGCCCTGGGCATCATCCTCTACCAAGGCCTCTGCGATCATCACCCCTTCGACCCCCACCTGTCGGACCGGGCGCTGACGGCGGCCATCTCCACGGTGCGCCCAACCCCGCCCCACATCATCAACCCCCGGGCCCCGCGCGCGCTGAGCGACATCTCCATGAAGCTGCTGGAGAAGCAGCCCGAGGCGCGCTACCCCAGCACGGAGTCGCTGCTGCAGGCCCTGTGGGTGGCGGGCAAGGAGCGCACGTCCCGGGCCTGGAAGGTGCCCCTTCTCCCCTCCACCGAGGAGTTCCCGGTGGAGGCGACGCCCGAAGAGAAAGAGGAGTGGCTGTCTCGTCAGCAGGGGGTTCCCCCCGAGCCCAAGGCAGACGAGGCACGTCCTCCTGCAGGGGCACCACAACCGCCGGAGGAGGCCCGAGAGGAGGTGCCACCCAAGGAGCGCCGGACGTGGCGCATGCAGCACCTCGTCGTGGTGAGCCTGGCGCTCCTGGCCGTCCTGTTCCTTGCGTCATGGCTGGTGCGGTCCACACTCCCGTCGCCCCACATGTCGGAGCCCACCGCGTCCGTCGGCTTCGAGAAAGGAACCGCGTCCGTGCTCGCCCTCACCACGTCCCAGGACTCAGCCCCTTCCAGCGGAAACGTGAGCCTCCGGTGGCTCGCCGTGTGGCTGTGCACCGCCACCGGCCTGGGTTGCCCCGCCGCCCAGGTGAGGCCGGAGCCGGAGGCCTGCCCGGAGGAGGCCCGGCACAATACCTTCGAGGTGCTGAAGCTCAACGAGGGCATGGCGCTCCAGGCCATCGTCGACATCGACCAGCCTGGGGACCCGAACCAGGAGGGCAGCTACCGAGACGGCCCCATCGTCGGCCGTGTGGTGCAGCGCGACTGGTCTCCCCCGGAACTGCCCGGCGGCACCCTCCTATACGGGAAGCTCTGGACGGGCCCCGGCATCCAGAACCGGGATGGCGAGCAAGCTGTGCTGGGGCGCTACACGGAGGCGCTTCTGCCGGACGGCCGCAAGCTGCCAGTGTGCATCGTCCTGGGCGGGCCGGAGGGGCGCTGGCGGAAGCTGCCCGGCTCGAAGCCTGGGGCCGTTCGACTGCCACGGGAGTTGCCGGTGGCAGCCGTCTGGCGGTGGCCGTAGCGCTCTAAACACTATGAGCGACTAGGGTTTTTCAAACCCTTACGCGTAAGGTCGGCTCTAAATATTTACATCAAGTCCGGACGAACATGTAAATGATTGAAGTCCGGATGCGAACCAGTTCCGTTGCCCGCATGATTCTGCGGGCATTGAAATCTGTCTTGTGATAGACAAGAAAGGGCCAAGTCATACTGACCCTGGCCCTGTGAACTCGAAGGTCGCACTCCGAGTCCAGGCACAGCCCCCCGGTTAGGCGGAGGAGCCGCGCGTAGCGCTACATCAATAATACAAGCGACTCGTCCTGTCAATGCGGGTGGCGCCAGAAAGGCCCACTATGAGTATCCGTGTGCGCATTGGCACAGGAAGAGCAGTGCAGGCTCGCACAGTCACAGCGCCCGTATGGGTGCTGACGCCGTTGTCCCACGAGGACTGCGAACGACTACAACAGGAGATTGAGCAACTCGATAAGCATCTCGAAAGACTGCAACAGGAGGCTGTCGAGCTGTTCAATGAGCAGTTAGAACTCTTCCGCTCTTGGTTGTCTGCGAATAAGTAGCATCGGGCCGCTTCGGGGTTCACGCCGGGGCGGCCCTTCTTCGCTCGAGCGAGCTACAGATTGACGATCTCGCAGTCCTTCGCGAGGACGTTCATCATCAGCCCGTTCACGCGCCCACGGACCGTCACGCGCGCGCCTTTGGTGAGCGAAGCCGCCTTCTTCACCTGGGCGCTGTCGAGGGTGCATTGGAGCACCGGCAACTCGAACTGACGGCCGGTGCCCACCAGCACATAGGTGTCGCCGACGATGTCCTTCTTCACCTCGCCGACGACTCCGCTCGTCTGGATAACCTTGCCCTTGAAGGCCTCGTCAGCCCGGACTTCGTTATCGGTGTACTCGGCGAGCAGCGTGCGGATCTCCACCTGCTTCGCGTCCACCGTGCGTTTGGCAGCAGCGGGTGCCGCGCTGTCGTTGCCTCGGACCTGAGCCATCACCCAGGCGAGAAAGCAGGGCGCGACAAGGAGCACGACGGCGATGCCGAACAGCTTGCCGAAGTTAATACGGCGGTGAGGCGGTGCTCCGCACTTCGGGCAGGCCGCCGCGTTGGTCGCTACCTCGTTGCCGCACTGCCTGCACTTCACCAGCGCCATGTGAGTTCTCCTGGCGTTCCCATTCGCCGCCTACGCACCGGGGGACAACCCGGCCGGCTGGGCCCTCGCGGCGCGCACCACGGAGCGCACGGCCTATGGCCAGGAGCAGGAGAGCGTGGACGGCCTTGGCGTGCCGACCGCCACGATCTACAGCGCCAACTGCGAGTTCGCCATTGCATGCTCGTCCAACGTGCCGTTCGGCGGGCTCGCCTTCCTCGGCTTCCAGCCCTACGAGGACACCTCCCGCTGGACGCTCTCCGGCGTGGAGTATGATGCGGACGACGCGCGCACGGGCATCCGCGCGGCCCGGCTGCCCGGCGGCGCCAACGCCTCCCTCGCCGTGACGGTGACGCCCGAGGCGCCCGAGGGCACGTACCTCGTCGGAGTGTGGGTGCGGACACCGGCCGGCTTCGCCGCCGATGCCACCACCGGCATCTCCGCGACCGTCACCGTCGACGGCGTGGCCGCCACGCCGGTCTTCGTGCCGCTGCCCGCCACGGACGGCGCGTGGCGCTACGTCACCGTGCCCGTCCCGCTCGCGCCCCGCTCCGCCGCCACGGAGTCGTCGGTGGCGCTCGCCTTGTCGATCACGAACACCACCGCCAGCCCGGTGACCCTCGACAGCGTGCTGGTGGCCCCCCTGGCCAACAGCCTCGTGGCCCGCACCTTCCACGAGCCGAGTCAGCAGGTCACCTCCACCCAGGACGCGGGCGGCCGCACCACGCGCACGTACTATGACCGCGTCTTCCAGCCGACCGTCTCGGTGGGTGCCTCCGGGCAGATCAAGGAGCTCAACCAGCGCTTCCTCTCGCGCCGGGGCAACGACGACGTCTTCTCGCCAACGAGCCCCAACGCCGAGGTCACCCTGCACCCCGCCACCGGCGGCGTGCTCGAGACCTTCCGTGACGGCGACCGTTGGCGCGAGCGCTGGGGCGCGTCCGCCGGGTGGGCGGCCGCGGACGGCGCCCTCGTGCACACGGGAGCCACCGCGGGGTCGGTCACCTGGCGCGGCACCGCGGTGGGGACCCGCGCGGTCTACTTCGAGCTCCAGGCGCGCGACGGGGTCGCCTCCGTGTCCGTGGGCAACGTGACGGTTCGCTGGGATGGCGGCTGGACCGCGTCCCAGGCGGGCGTGGCCTGGACGGCGTTGGCCTCGCCCCCCCTCGAGCAGCACTGGCTCCTCGTCGTCGGCGATGGCGTCGTGCTCTTCTTCGCCGGAGGCCAGCTCCTCTACAGTCAGGCGGTCCGCCCTGTCGGGGACACCGTGTCCATCACGCTCGCCGGGGAGGGCGCCATCCGCAACCTCTCCGTCGTCGAGGGCGTCCGCGTCGGCGTGTCCTACAACGACGCCGCCGGCCGACAGCGGCAGGTGCAGCAGCTCCATGGCGCCGACAGCACCGTGGTCGGCCTCGTCTACGACGCGCTCGACCGCCAGCTCGTGACGACGAAGGGCGCCCCCGGCTCGTTCGGCTCCGGCCAGCACCAGCCCGTCTTCCAATACCGGCCCGGCTTCGTGGACGTGGAGGACTTCCTCGCGAATCTCTCCACCACCTGGGAGCTGAAGGGCGACGTCGCCGACTACTACCGGGGGCAGGCCGAGGACGGCATCATGCGCTCGGACGACAAGGGCTACCCCTACCAGGGCACGCGCTACGAGGCCTCGCCCCGGCAGCAGTCGATCGAGCAGGGCAACCCTGGCAAGCCCTATGCGATCGACCTCTCGGTGCCCGAGGAGCAGCGCCAGACCACGCGGCTCCGTTTCGGCGCGAACGCGGCGGGGAGCCTCCCGGCCGGCCAGTACTTCCAGGACACGCTCACGAGCCCGGTCCAGACGCGGTCCGTGCGCCTGACCGACCAGATCAGGCAGACCGTGACGAGCACCTACGTGTCGAGCGTGGGGGAGGAGGTCTCGCGCACCTCGGGCAACCGGACCTACACGGCGGGCGCGTCCGGGCCCGCGGCCACGCTCCAGACCGCGCTCCCCAACGCGCTGGTGAGCGGGCCCCAGCAGGACCCGAGCGCCTACGCACAGCGGACGACCACGGACGCCCTCCAGCGCATCGAGTCCCTTGCCGATCCCGACGCGGGGAAGACGCAGTTCGTGTCGGACGTGGCCGGGCAGCTGCGCTTCGTGCAGCCCGCGATGGATGCGGGCGAGCAGTGGTTCGTCTACTACAAGTACGACGCGCTCGGGCGCATGGTGGAGGAGGGCACCGTCTCGGCGGCGTGGGACCCCGCGGCGCTGCGCCTGCTCGCGAACCAGCCCGACTGGCCGACCGAGGGGTCCACGGTTGCGGTCACGATGCGCTACGACGGCGACGGGGACGAGCCCACCCTCATCGGCAGGAAATGGATTTCGGTGGCGAACAATCCCGGGGACGACGGTGACGTCACGGTCACCGAGGTGTTCGGCTACGACGACGACGGGCACCTCTCCTCGGTGCGCATGACACTCGACGGGCCCACGGCCGCCGACGGTACGGTCGCCTACACGTACGACAACCTCTCGGAGGTGGTCCGCGTCGAGCTCCCCGAGGGAGCCCCGCTCGCGGCGGTCCACTACGCCTATGACGACCTCGGGCACGTCGTGTCCGTCGGCACCGCCGCCGGCCTCGCCGACCTCGCGGCCTACGGCTGGAGCGCGGACGGCGCGGTACAGCGGGAGGTGCTCGGGCAGGGCGCGTGGACCCGGCTCGTCGACTACACCTCGCCCGGCCAGGTGGCCGCGATGACGACCACGTCGGCGGCCGGCGACCAGTCCTTCGCGCTCGCCTACGCCTATGACGCGGATGCCGTCGTGCGCACCCGCGGCGTGCGGTGGCGCTTCGCCGGCAAGGACACCAGCCAGGAGGAGGTCTTCGGCTACGACGGTCAGCGGCGGCTCCTCACCGCGGCCGGCGCCACGACGATGACCATCCGCTCCTACGATCCCAGCGGCAACATCTGGGAGGCCGAGGAGAGCGGCACCGTGGTGGCCACCCCGTGCGTCGGTGGCTCGGACCGTGTCGCGTCGCTCACCGTCGGGTCGGGGCCGGCCCAGCCGCTCACCTGGAGCGCGCGCGGCCAGCTCCTGGCGGGCGCCGGCCGCACGCTCGGGTACGACCGTGCCACCGGCATGACGACGCGCATCGAGGCCGGCGGCGCGCTCCGGCTCGCCTACGGCGGGAGCCAGCAGCGCGTGCTCAAGCGCCGCCGCGACGGCGCTGACAGCGTCTACTTCTTCGGCGCGGGTCTGGTCCCCGTGGCTCGGCGGGATGGTGGGTCCTGGACGGTGCTCGTACAGGGGCCGGCGGGGCTCCTCGCCCTGGTGGGCACGGCCACGCGCTTCGTGCTCCCGGATCCGGACCAGTCCGTGTGGGCGGTCGTGGAGGGCGCCACGCTCGTGGCCCGCTACGCGTACGCCCCGTTCGGCGGCCTCACGCTCGCCGAGGGGGACCTGGCGGCCACTCCCTACCTCTTCCAGGGGCAGGAGTGGGACGCCGAGGTCGGGTTCTACAACTTCCGCGCCCGCATGTACGACCCGGTCCTGCGCCGCTTCGTGACGCCGGATCCGCAACGGCAGTTCGCGAGCCCCTACATCTTCGCCGCGAACAATCCGCTCGGCATCACCGACCCCACCGGTGAGCTCTCGATCTGGGCGCAGGTCGGCATCGGTTTGGCCATGGCGGCGATCACGGCCATTGGCATCGGGCTCTCGGTCTTCACCGGCGGCACCTCGGGCGCGGCGACGGTCGCGGCGGCGGGCGCGGCGAAGGGCGCGGCGAAGGGAGCGGCGGCGGGCGTGGCGAAGAGCGCGGCGAAGGGAGCGGCGGCGGGCGCGGCGAAGGGAGCGGCGGCCGGAGCGACGGGCGCAGCCGAAGGCGCTGCGGAGGTGGCGGCCTCGGTGGCCGCAGGGGCCTCGGTGGCCGAGGGCGCGGCGAGCTCGACCGCGTCCATCTCCACGAAACTCACCCAGTTCGGTCTCAATGTCGCGGGGAGCACGCTCTCGCGCGCCGGGAAGTCCGGACTGAAATACGACGTGCAGCACGGCCGCGACTTCACGGCCAAGGGCTTCTTCGAGGCCATGGGGATCGGCGCCGCCGCGGGCTTCGCGAGCGGGGTCGTGAGCGGCCTCGGGGGGTTCGCGACGGGCGGGCTCTCCAGCAAGAAGGGGGGCGCCGGCATCGCCGCGCGCATCGGCGCCAAGGCCGCCGTGGGCGGAGTGTCGAGCGCGGTGTCGAGCGACGTGACGACGATCCTCACCAATGTCCAGCAGCACCAGCCCTGGTACCAGGGGCTTGCCAAGAGCACGGGCACCGGCTTCGCCAAGGGCGCTGGCACTGGCGCGGCCAGCTGCGCCTGGGGCGAGCGCGTGAACATCGCCAAGGCCGCGGGCGTGTCCGACCAGACGATGACACGCATGAGCAACATCGTCGACAAGGTCAAGTCGGCCGCAACCTCCGACGGCGCGTACAAGATCTACGGCACGGCCGCGTTCTTCGCGATGCCCGGGTACGTCGTGTGGGGCGCGGCCGACAGCTGGGGGCGGCACGACTGACGCGCGGCCACAGCTCGCCCGTCTGATTCGGGAGCCCGGGGGCTGGAGGGCCTCGGCGCGTGGCCTGGGCCCTCCAGCGTCCCATGGGCTCGGAGGTGGGCTCAGAGGTGCAGCCGGTAGCCCACGCCCGCGGCGCGCCCCATCCTCCCCCGGTCTACACGTCCCTTTCGGCGGAGGGGCGTGGCCCGACGCAAGGAAGCTCGAGGATGAACGTGGAGCCGGCACCTGGCTCGCTCTGGACCCGGATCGTGCCCCCGTGCGCCTCCGCGATCCAGCGGCTGATGTAGAGGCCGAGCCCCAGCCCGCCGTAATGCTTGTCGGACACGGCGCGCTCGAAACGCTCGAAAATCCGCCCCTGCCGCGTCGGGTCGATGCCAATCCCGTGGTCCCTGACGGCAACCCGCGCCATCCCGGCCTCCTCGCCGAGGAATATCTCGATGGGCTTGCCAGCCCCGAACTTGAGCGCATTGGAGAGGAGTCTGGTCAGGATCTGGGCGACGCGGGAGCGATCCCAAAGGCCCACGATCCGGCCGCCGTCCCGCATCGTGAGCGGGCACCCCGCCTGCGAGAACTCCAGCTTGAATTGCTCGACCACCTCCCGGACGATGGCCCCGAGGTCGACGTCCTCGAGTTCGAGCGGGAGTTGGCCCGCATGGAGCCGCGAGACATCCAGGAGATCCCTGTTCAGCCGGCACAGGCGCGCTCCCTGCAACAGGGAGCGCTCGACCAGCCTGCCCATCGTCTGCGGGTCGATGGAGCGACCCGCTCGGAAGGCCCGGTCCATGGACTGCAGCGTGAGCGTGAGTGATGTCATCGGCGTATTCAGCTCGTGCGAGGCCACGGAGAGGAACTCGTCCCGCACGCGGATGGCCTCCTGTGTCTTGCGGTAGAGCCGCGCGTTGTCGATCGCTATCGCGGCCCGGCGCGCCACTTCCTGCACAAGCTTGAGGTCGGCGCCGCCGTAGCGGCGCCCCGGCGTGGACGAGACGGCGCTCAGCACCCCGAACGTCTGCCCGCACGCGACGAGCGGCACGATCATGGAGCTCCGTGCCCCGAGCTCGCGGCAGATCCTCACGTGCTCGTCGTCCACGGCGAGTCTTCGAATGCCTTCGTCGGAGAGCTCGGGAAACAGGAGTGGCTCACCCGTCCGCAGGACCCCAGCCGCCGGTTGGGGCGAATCCCAGTGAGGAGGATACCGCCGTCGAAGCTCCTCGAGCACCCGCTCCTTCGCGGGGTCTTTGTGTGCACCGGCGATGCGCCGGATCTCTGCGCCTTCCACGATGTCGATCACGCACCAGTCGCAGATCGATCTCACGGACAGCCGCCCGAGGCGCGCCAGCGTCTCCTCATAATCGAGCGATTCCGAAAGGAGCGCTCCCACCTCGGCGAGGAACGTGGCCTGGCGCTCCGCCATCTCGGCCGCCGCCCGCGCCGCCTGCTCCTTGGAGAGGAGTAGCGCGTTCTCCAAGGAGATGGCCGCCTGCGAGGCGAGCAGCGAGAGGGCTGCAAGCCTCTCGGGTGTGAACGCGCTGGCGACGAGGTTGTTCTCGAGATAGAGCAGACCGACTACCTCCGCTTGCCGGAGAATGGGCAAGCACAGGAGTGACCTCGGCTTCACGTGCACGATGTACGGATCCGAGGCGTATTTCGCCCCATCGGCGATGCCCTCGAGGACCACCCGCTCCTTCGTCCGCCAGGCGTAGTTGGCGATCGAAACGGGCACGAGCGACGACGAGAGTGGCTGCGCCTCCAGGAGCTTCGTCGCCACGCCTCCTACTTCGAGGGACGCCTCCGCCTCGATGGACAAGCCGCCCTCCCGGTAGAGGATCAGGCAGCCTCTTTGCGCTCCGCCCTGCTCGAGCACGATGGTGAGCAGCGTGCGCACCAGCTTGTCGAGGACGATCTCACCCGAGATGCTCTGTGAGGCTTTGGTCACCGAGAGCAGGTCGAGCTGCTCGGTCCGGACCGCGAAGGTGGCAGCGGGCGTGGGGGGCCTCGGCTGGAGCAGACGGGGATTCTGCTGGTCGAGCTGCTTGACCTTGCTGTCGGCGCCCCAGCGCACATAGCAGGCACGGGCGCCGCTGAGATAGGTGTTGGCGAACTGGTCGAACCCACGCGCCCGGTAGAACGCCGAAGCGAGCTCATACGCGAGCGCTTCATTCTGAACGAAGCCGTTCTCGCGCGCCGAGCGGATGGCCTCTTCATAGAGGCGCTGTGCGTCGAGCTCCCGGCCTTCGATGCGAGCGATCTCTGCTGAGACGAGGGCATGGCGGCTCAGGTAGTTCTCCGGGCAGTTGTCTGCCCAGAGCTTGAGCTTCCGCAGCTCCGCTTCGAGGGTGCGCGCGAATTCCCGCTGCTGGTCCGCGGGCACCTGCGGATGAAGTGCGGCCAGGGTGAGCGCGTGGTAGAAGTGGTACGTGGCCTCGATGGGCTGCGCCATGATCGCCCCGAGCATCGTCGCCGCCCGGGCCGCGGACTCGAGCGCCTCGCCATACCGTCCGCCGGCAAAAGCGGCGATCTGCTTCATGACATGGTAGAAGGCAATCCCGCAGCCGAAGGTCGCCTCCGTGATCACCGCCAGACTTTCGGCTTCGTCGAAGGAGCCATCGTCAAGGCTTGTCGGTTCCGGCGTCGCTCCTCGCAGGCTCGCCACGAATCGCTGCTCGAGCTGGAGCGTATGGAGTACCGCGGCGTTGTGGCTCTCCCTGGCGAACGCGATGTACTTCCGCGACACCTTGAGGACTTCGTCGAGCGGGCTGCCCTTCTCCAGGACCAGCCAGACCGTCAGGATGGTGACGAGGCCGGCGAAGACGAGGTCGCCGACCTCCAGGCAGGCGAGGAAGCCCTGCTCCATGATCGGAACACTCGTCGCGATGGGCCTCCGCCAGAAGTGGATGTGGCCGCCATGCATGAAGAGCAACTTGCCCTTGAGCCTGGCGTCGTTGAACTTCTCGTTCAGCCGCAACGACATCTCGGAGAACTCGTAGGCCGACGGAATGTCGCCGAAGAGCGACGCCAACATGATGCCGTAGGCGCTGTAGGCGAAGCAGGTCTCCTCGGCGTTCCCGTACCGCAGGGAGAAGTTCAGCGCCTTGACGACCTCCAGAGCGAACATCTCCGGTCGCGCGTTGTACGCGCAGGGGATCGAATCGACAAGCAGGCCGATGATCGCCCGCCCATTGGGGTCGCGCACCGCCGGCGCATCGAGGAGGTCGGCGATGCGACGATCGCGCAGGTTGG
Source organism: Archangium violaceum (assembly GCF_016887565.1). Lineage (NCBI taxonomy): Bacteria > Pseudomonadati > Myxococcota > Myxococcia > Myxococcales > Archangiaceae > Archangium > Archangium violaceum. The sequence goes on along the minus strand of NZ_CP069396.1, from coordinate 12,505,500 downwards.
CCGAGATGTCCCGGATCTCCGCTTCGACTTCGACCTGGATCTCCTCGCTCGACTCCGGCAGGCGCACCCCGAAGAGCCCAAGACCTTCCAGCGCGACCGTCACCCCGTCGGCATATCGCCTCGAGACCTGGTACAGCCTTATGCGCAGCCGGTAGGCCCTGGCCCGGTCGGGATTGGAACGGGCGTTCTGGAGGATCAGGTCGAACAGCTCATCGGCCCGATGGAAGTCGCCGACGAGGTACTCGCACTCGGAGAGTTCCATGTAGAGCGTGAACGTATCCTCGTACCGTGTGCTCCAGGCGTCCGATGGCAGCAGTGATGCAGCCTGGGCCAGATAGCCGCACGCCGACGCGTAGGCGACCGACGCCTTCGCCTTTCTCCCCGCCTGGAAGTTGAACCGGCAGAGCGTCTCCTTTTCGCGTGGATCCGTGATGAGCGCGACACCGTGGTTGAGTTGGTTCGCGACGTCGAAGACCCGCTCGTCGAGCGCCTCTTCGGGCAGATGGAACGCGAGGAGCCGGCCGATCTCGAGATGCACCGCGGCCCTCAGCTCCTCCGGGATGAGCGAATAGGCCGCCTCCTGGACGCGGTCGTGGAGATACATGTACGCGCCGTCCAGACGGAGAACGAGCCCCGCGCGGACGGCCTCCCAGAGATCGGCATGCATCTCCTGCTCCGAGCGGCGGCAGACCCTCGTCAGGGTGGCGAGCTTCGCGGTGTTCCCCAGACAGGCGAGTCGTTTGAGCGCTTCCTGGGTGCGCTCAGGAAGCCGCGTGAGCTTGCCGACCATCAGGTCGACCACGTTGTCGGTGAAGCCCTTGGCGCGGATCCTCTTCACGTCCCACCGCCACGTCCTCGCGCGTCCATCGAACTCGAGCAGGCGCTCTTCGTAGAGCGCGGTGAGGAACTGGATCACGAAGAAGGGGTTGCCGGCCGTCTTCTCGTGGACGAGGTCCGAAAGCGACACGGAGTCTTCGCCGCGGCAGCGGAGCGTATCGCTGACGAGCATGGCGAGGTGCTCGCGGGAAAGCGGGCCGAGCACGATGTCCGAGACGAGCGCCCCCTCCTTCCGCATCTTGTCCAGCGTCAGGATGAGCGGGTGCGAAGGGGCCACCTCATTGTCCCGGTATGTGCCGATGCCGAGGAAATGGCCCGTTTCGGGATGGGTCATCAAATCCTGGAGGAGGGCGAGGCTCGCAGAATCGGCCCACTGGAGATCGTCGAGGAAGAGCGCGAGCGGGTGCTCCTTGCGGGCGAACACCCCGATGAAGTGCCGGAACACCATGTGGAACCGGTTCTGCGCCTCGGTCGGCGGCAACTCGGGAACCGGCGGTTGCCGTCCGACGACGAGCTCGACCTGAGGGATGACCTCCACGATGAGCTGTCCATTGCTCCCGAGAGCGCCGAGCAGCCGCTGCCGGAAGGTCGAGAGCCGCTCCTCGCTCCCGGCGAGGAGCTCCGGCACGAGCTCCCGGAAGGCCCGGACAATCGTGGAGTACGGGATGTCTCGCTTGTATTTGTCGAACTTTCCCGAAATGAAGAAGCCCCGCTCGCGGACGATGGGCTTGTGCAGCTCATACACGAGCGCCGACTTGCCGATGCCGGAATAGCCCGAGACCAGGACGAACTCGGGGGAGCCCGTGGCGACCACGCGCTCGAATGTGCGCAGCAGCGCGGCGATTTCATCCTCGCGGCCATAGAGCTTCTGGGGGATCTTGAAGCGACCCGAGACGTCGTGCTCGGCCAGGGGGAACGGCTCGAGCCTGCCTCGGGCTCGCGACTCGGTCAGGCACCGCACGAGGTCGTGCCGCAGGCCGCGGGCGGTCTGGTAGCGCTCCTCCGCCATCTTGCCCAGGAGCTTCAGGACGAGCGCGGAGAGGAGCTCGGGCAGCTGCGGGACGAGCGCGGAGGGCGGCGGCGGGGTACGGGCGACGTGGCAATGCACCCACTCGAGCGGATCCCTCGCCACGAAGGGCAGGCCCCCCGTAAGCATTTCGTAGAAGATGACTCCGAGAGCGTAGAGGTCGGCGCGGCTGTCGATCGCCCGGTTCATCCGCCCTGTCTGCTCCGGCGCCAGGTACGGCAGGGAGCCCTCGATGAAGCTCGAGATCTCGGGGGCATTGTGTTCGCGGGGGAGGCGCGACGCGAGCCCGAAGCCGGTGAGCTTCACCTGGCCGGTGGCCGCATTCACGAGGATGTTCTGGGGCTTCAGATCCTTGTGGATGATGTCCCGCTCGTGGAGCTCCGACACCGCCGCCGCGATACGGACCGCGAGGTCGAGGAAGCGCTCGGTCGGCATGGGCGCGCCGATGAAGTGGTCGAGCGACTCGCCGCCAAAATCCTCCATCACGAGCGCCGGCATTCCCTCGTACGTCTCGAGGGCGAGCGGCGCCACGATCGTCTGGAGGTCCAGCGTCTTGCCGATCGCATGCTCGTGCCGCAGACGCTCGACGTCCCCCGAGCGGCCATGCCTCGGATCGAGCACCTTCAGGAGCACCGGGAGGTGATCGGCCGTCCGGAGCCCGCGGAACAAGAGGGTTCCCCCGCCCTCGTAAAGGGTCTCGGTGATCGTGAAAGGGGAGGCGCTCTTCGTCTTCATGTAATGCGCCCGCCGACCGGCCACGGGCTGGGCACCAGAACTGGCGTACGGTGCGACAACCCTAAGCACGACGTGCGCCGCGGCAACCTCGCCACCTGGGGGCGGCACGGCTGACGCGCGGCCAGCTCACCCGTCTGATTCGGGAGCCCGGGGGCTGGGGGACCTCGGCGCGTGGCCTGGGCCCTCCAGCGTCCCATGGGCTTGGAGGTGGGCTCAGAGGTGCAGCCGGTAGCCCACGCCCGCGGCGAGGAAGCCGCCGAGGTTGACGTCACCGGTGGTCAGGAAGTCCACGCGGGTGAAGTGGTAGTGGACCTCGGCGAAGATGCCGCCGGGGCCGAGCTTGTACTCGGCGCCGCCGAGGAGCTGGAAGCCCACGGTGGCCTCGGACTCGGTGTACGTGCCGCCGAAGGCCTCGGTCTCCGCGCGGTGCAGGTAGAGGCCGGGGCCGGCGCCCACGTAGGGGGTGAGGGTGCCCTCGAGGAGGGTTCCCTCGAAGCGGTAGACGGCGGACAGCAGGATGGCCATCTCGCGCTCGGTGAGCGTGTAGGGGGCGTCCGCCGGGAGCTGCGGGTCGCCGAGCGTGCCGCTGACCTGCGGCTGGTGGAAGTTGAACTCGGCGACGATGGCCAGGCGGTTGCCCAGCAGCGGGGTGAGGTAGCCCGCCTCGGCGCCGAGGAAGAAGGCGCCGCTGAGCGGGGTGGTCGTCTTGAAGAAGCCCAGCTTGGGAGCCAGGAGGATGCGGCCTCCGGGCTCCTGGGCGGCCGCGGCGGCGGTCTCCTGGGTGGGCGTGGGGGTCGTCTTCGAGGGCGCGGGCGTCTGGGCGAGCGCCAGGAGGATGAGGAGGGGAAAGGCGTTCATGGTGGTGTGCTCCCGGGTGCCTAGTAGACGAGTCGCTCGACGGTGTCGGTGGGCGTGCCGCCCGCGTCATTGGGGAAGCCGCCCGCGGCGTAGACGAAGGCGCGGAAGAGGACGTTGCCGGAGAGGTAGCGCGGGCCGCCGCTCAGGTAGGACACCGAGGTGGCGTTGAGGGTGCCGTCGAAGCTGGTGTCACCCGTGCACTTCGCGGGCTCTGTTCCTGTCTTGCCGCAGACGAGGTTGGAGCGGAAGGCGAAGCCCGTGCCGCCCGTGGCGCCCGCCTGGAAGAGGTAGTTGGCCACGACCTCGGTCCAGCCTCCGTGCGTGCTGGCGGTGTTGTAGGTGGCCTGGGTGAAGAAGGTGGGAGCGGGGCTGGGCCACCCCGCCATCTTCACCTGGGCCGTCTCGATGACGCCGGTACCCGTGAGCGGAGCGCCGCCCGTGTCGCCTCCCACCACGATGAGCCAGGCGTCCTGGCTGTTGTCCGGCGCGGTGGGGGTGAAGGCCTGGGGGGCGGTGACCGAGCTGGCGACGGCGAGCGAGTGCCGCTGGCGCGCGCGGGAGAGCTGGCCCAGGGGTCCGAAGTCGCCCAGGTCCGCGGTGTTGGCGGCGAAGGTGGCATTCTCGAAGCTCGACAGGTTCGCGCCGGTGCTGGGGCAGCGGGTGCCCGCCGGGGAGCAGAAGCCGCCGACCACGTACACGGTGTCGTCCACGAGCCGGGCGGCGGTGTTGCCGCGCCCCTGGTACAGGGAGCCCGCGCCGACCCACTTGCCGAGGGCTCCGGGAGGCAGCGGCGCAGCGCCCGCGGGCGTCTTCGAGCCATTGTCGGTGTAGCTCACCTCGGGCAGGGGCGAGCCCGTGCAGGCCGCGGCGGGTGCCTCGTCGAGCAGCAGCTCGCTGCCCGAGACCGCGTTGGCGCCCACGGTGCGGTAGACGCGGTAGCTCGCGGCACCGGGGATGCAGGGCCAGGCGAGCGTGGTGGAGCCCCCGCCCGCGGCGTCGATCGTCACCGGGTACTCGTCCGAGGGCAGCGTCTCTCCGCCGGGATTCTTGGGGTCATCGGCGGCGCGGAGGGCCGACACGCGGTAGTAGAAGGTGCCCGCGGGCAGGCTGCCGCCCGTGCCCGGGGTGGGCGGCAGGAGCGCGGGGGCGTCCGCCACCTTGAGGACCTGGGCGCGCTCCACGGTGTTCATCGTCGAGCCATTGGCCCGGATGCCGCCGATGACGACGAGGTAGGAGGTATCTCCGGGGACGGTGCGCACGACGGCGGTGTGGCCGTACCGGGGCTCCGGGGCCGCGCCCGCGCCCAGCGGTGAGCGCTCGAGCGTGCGGAAGGTGCAGGTGCTCCCGGTGCACTGGCCGCCGAGCTCACCGAAGAGCGTGACGGGGGCCACCTCGACGGAGGCGAGGGGGGTGGTGCCGTTGGTGCCGCCCAGCGCGTACAGGTACGGCTGGCCGAGGTCATCCGTGGCGACCACGAGGGGGAAGTTGGCGCGCGGTCCGGTCAGCTTCGTCGTGAGGGGCGCGACCTTGCTCGCCTCGTTCGTCGGGTTGGCGGAGGGGTTGGTGACGATGAGACCCGAGTAGTTGGCGTAGGCCGGGTTGGCGGTGTTCTGCACGCGCACCACGTAGAGGCCCTCGGAGAGGCTGAAGCCTTCGGTGGCCTCCATCTGGGTGCCGATGGGGGTGTACTCGACGCACTTGTCCGCGGCCACGTTGGTGACGAGCGCGCGCAGCTCGGTGTCACTCGGCGTGCCGGTGGCGGTGAGGTCGCACGCGCGGATGTTCTGGCTGCCGATGGGCTTGAGGAGGAGCTGCACCTTGGCGTTGGCGCCGAAGTTGCTGCCCTTCACCACCAGCGGGTTGGCGGGGTCGGTCAGGCCGTTGGTGGTGATGGCGCTCGGCGCGATGGAGGAGATGGCGGGCACCGGGTCCACCAGCACGGTGAAGCCGTTCTCCGCGGACACGGAGCCGGTGGCGCCGCTCGGGTCCTTCACGCGCACCGCGTAGGGGCCGCCGGGGACGATGCCGTTGGGGCACTCGGGGTCGGTGAGGGGCAGCGCCGCGTTGCCCGAGCAGGTGGGCACCACCGCGGTGACGGTGTTGCCGTTGACGAAGGCCTCGCGCCGCAGGGGAATCTCCACCTGCTTCGAGGGGTCCGCCTTCAGCTTCGCCACGATGAAGATTTCCGGCGAACCGCCGGAGAAGCTCTTCTGGTCACCGGTGGGCGCGTTGAAGAGGGTGATGGTCTGGTTCTGTCTCTGCCAGCCGAAGCGCGGGTCGATGGTGAGGGTGCCCAGGCGGACGTAGCTGATGACGAGCCCCTGGGTGAGGGTGAAGGCGCAGCCCTCGGGGTTGGTCACGACCACATCGTAGGTGCCCGCGGCGGTGTTGGCGGGAAGGTTCGCCGTGAGCCGGGTGTCGGAGGCCACCGTCACGTCGGTGAGCGTCACCTCGGGGAGGCCGGTGCCGCGGATGACCACGGTGGGCACCTCGCCCGTGCGGAAGCCCGTGCCCACGAGCTCCAGCGGGGTGGGGGCCGTCTGGATGAAGCCCGAGGGCGCGCTCACGCTGAGGAGCGAGGGTGGGGGCACCACGAGCAGGGCCTCGGCGAGCTGACCGGTGGTGCCGCTCGGGTTCTTCACCTCCACGGTGTAGCTGCCGGGTGCGAGCTCCTGGGCGGGCGAGGAGTCACGTGTGGGCACGTCCAGGTCGAGCTGGTTGGCGCTCACGAAGAAGACGCGCTCGCGGGAGAGCGTGGCGGTGGCTGGGCCCCGGAGCGTCACCTCGGGCATGCCTACCCGGGGCGAGTCCATGAGGACGTCCTGGGGCATGGGGGCGAAGCCGCTGCCGGCCAGCGACACACGCCAGCCGGTGGTGCCTCCCTGCGCGTTGCAGACGCGGGCGGGCTGGAGGCCGGGCTGCCGGGGGTTGGTGGCTCCGGAGACGGTCGGGGTCGGCCCCTCGATGGTGCGGGAGCACGCCACGAGGGTGAGCAGCGCTGCTACGACGGGAAAGCGCAAGGGGTTTTCTCCTCTGTCAGAACGAGTTCGGACCTTACCCCGGGAAGGTCGGGGGCGGATGGGCAAAGCCATTCGAGAGTCGTGGAGACCACGGCCGCGGGTCAGGCGGCCTCGAACGTCCTGGTCGCCTCGCGCTGGGGCGCCGCGGTCGTCGCCGGCTTCGGCGCGCGCGAGCACTCCATCGTGCCATCATCGACCTTGCCGAAGCGCAGCGTGAACAGGTCGAGCACGTAGTTCTGGTAGAGCCGCCACGGCCGCTTCGAGCCCTGCTTCGGCATCGGGTCGAGCGCCCGCTGGACGTAGCCCGACGAGAAGTCGAGGAACGGCTGCTCCTCGACCGTGGGATCGTGGCGCGGCGTGCAGGTCGTGTCGCCGTGCCGCGCCATGTGGTTGAGCAGCCGGCAGACATACCCGGAGGTGAGGTCCACCTTCAGCGTCCACGACGCGTTGGTGTAGCCTGTCCACTTCGTGACCGACGGCATCGAAAGCGCCGTGAACCAGGCCAAAGCCGCCGCCGCCGGGAAGTCCGTTGGGGTCCACGGCGCTGACACCATCCAGCAGTGCCTGAATGCTGGCCTCCTCGACGAAATCCACGTCGACATCGCGGCGGTTCTTCTTGGCTCCGGAGTTCGACTCTTTGACCACCTCGCCGGCACGCCAGTCGTCCTTGGCAACCCGACGGTGATCCCGGGCGTCGGCGTTACACACCTGCGCTACCCAGTACGCAAGGCGTAGTCCTACCCCACACCTTTCTCGTCTGGCGGTGAGCTACCCGCGCACCCGTGCTTTGCTTGTCCTGGCCCCAAGCTCACGCGGCGGGCGAGGGCAGCTATAGCGTTACTACGCGCGCCGGCGCGGATCACGACGGGGCGCGGCGAGAACTTACGATACTTCTTCTCGGGCTTCACGGTCCTGTACCTACGGGTTCATGTCGGCAAACAACGCCTCGCCGCGCTGCCTCAGCCCGTTCGCAACACCGATGACGATCTCGGCTTCGCCTTGTTCGAGGCGCTCCACCGCCTCGCTCGCGAAGGTCTCGGCGGAGAGGACGGGCGGCCCAGCTCCCTCAGCGGGACGCCGATCCTGATTCCTCTTGTCAAGTCCGGTCGCGACGATGGGCGGCGCGATCTCAACCACACGGACCCGTCCCGTCAGTTGATGCCGCAGGCTGAGGGTGAAGGAGTGCAGCGCGGCCTTCGTTGCGCAGTACACGGGAAACTCCGCCGAGGGGCAGAAGGCGAGACCGGAAGTCACGTTGACGACCGTGGGCTTGTCGTTGCGAGCGAGCATCGGGAGCAACGCGGCAGTCAGCGCAATGGGAGCGAGCAGGTTCGTGTCGAGCTCGGACCGAATTTCGCTGAGCCTCACGCTTCCGCGGAAGTCTGAAGCGTGCATGATGCCAGCGTTGTTCACGAGCACGCTGAGATGCGGCACGTGGGTCGCGAGCCACGTAGCCAACCTCGCATGCTCCTCGGAGCGCGCAACATCAGCCTGCATCGTGCGAAGGCCCGGATGCTTCGCCTTTGCGGCGGCCAATCTCTCGGGATCTCGTCCGCAGATCGCGACGTCGTATCCGAGCTTCAGAAATTCCACGGCCATTGCCAGTCCGATCCCTGACCCGCCGCCTGTGATCAGCACGCCTCTTCTCTGCTCGCTGCCCATTTCTGCCTTGTCCTTGCGTGAGCTCCGGCGCGCGCCTGTCGCGCGTCGAGCACCGCCCCTCCCTTGTAGCGGCCGCGATCGGGACGAGGAATGCTTGCGACGAGCGATTTCTTCGCCCATCGTACGGAGCGTGGACCTTCTCAGCGATATCCTCCGCGACCTGCGACTCGAGAGCACGGTCTTGAGTGTCTTCGAGCTTCACGCTCCATGGGGCCTGCGGAAGGACGGGCTCGAGGGGGGCGCGCCCTTTCATGTGGTCATCGAAGGGCGCTGCCTGCTGCGAATGGAACACAAGAAGCCGACCGAGCTCACAGCCGGCGACCTGGTCGTCCTCCCCCATGGCGACGCTCACACCCTGTCGTCCTCGGCATCTGCCCCGGTGACACCGTTCAAGTCGGTTCTGCTGCAAAACGGAGTCGTGGAGACGTGGGCGCCGGGAAAGCGGGTCGGCCGTCCCGTCGTCATCCGGTTCGGCTCGGCCAAAGGTGAGGTCGTTCGGGTGATTTCGGGCGTGTTCGCGTTTCGAGACCCACGTCGAAACCCCGTCCTCGAGGCGCTTCCTCCGCTGCTCCGCGTCGCTGGCGAGCACGGTCGAGGCTCGTCGTGGCTTGAGAACGCCCTGCGCCTCCTCATCGACGAGGCGTTCTCCGAGGCCCCAGGTGCGTCGACCGTCGCGGAGCGTGTCGCCGACATTCTCTTCGTGCAGGCGGTGAGGGCGCACATCGCCTCGGTGCAGGATGGTCCCTCGAGCGGGTGGCTGCGGGGGTTCCTCGACCCTTCCATTGGACGCGCCCTGGGGCTCGTGCACGCTCGCGCTGCCGAGCCTTGGACCGTCGAGCGCCTGGCTCGTGCGGTCGGGCTCTCACGAACGGTCTTTGCACAACGCTTTCGCCGTCTGGTTGGCGAGACCGTCATGGCCTACGTCACCAGCCGGCGGATGCACCTCGCGGCCGGGCTGCTGTGCACGAGCAACGACGGGCTTGGCCAGATCGCGGAGCAAGTCGGCTACGAGACGGAGGTGACGTTCAGCAAGGCGTTTCGCGCGTGGGCTGGCGAACCACCTGGGCACTACAGAAGACGAATGCGAGACGCCAAGCGATAGCCACGCGCGCAATGCTCCCCCAAGCAGCAGGAGCGGGGGAGGCGAGCGTGGCGCATGAGGCCGCGGCCAGAAAGGAGCCGCAGAAGGAGAGGACGCCGCGAGTGGACCAGGCGGAACTCCTGAGGAAGACGTTCGACGTCGACGTGTTCGCCTGCGTGAGAGGTGGAGGCAGGCGGAGTGTGTTGGAGTACGTGAAGCAAGCGCGAGGGGTGTAAGCGATTTTGGAGCACCTGGGATTGCCCATGGCAGGTACGCGCCTGGCCCCAGCGCGAGGGCCACATAAGGCCGCGTGGTGTTGAGGCTCGAGCAGCTAGAGCCAACAGGCCTACACCCCCTGTCGCCCCCTCAGGAAGGGCGGAGCAGGCAGGCGTGTACCCAAGGGGGCTCCACGCAGAGTGCACCGGCATGGCTCACAGCCCGTGGGTTGCTGTCAGCGGCCTTCCTCTGCCTCTCTGCTCCCCCCGCTGCCCTCGACATTGTCCCCATTCCTCTTATGCGCAGCACGCCGTTCAGCGCGAACGGGGACTACTGGGTTCGTGGCAGCTCTGCCCCCGATGGTTGGGTCGGGATCTCCGGCTACGTCCGCTGGAACGGGCTCTGCCACTGATCCAGGACTGTAGAGACGCGATGCCAGACCCGCGTCAGGGCAGCTCGAGCCTGACGTGGAAGGTGTAGGAAGCACTGACAGGCTGGCCCTGGAAGGACACGGGGCGGTAGTGGCGGCTCGTCAGCGCGCATGCGCGAGCAGCGCGCGGACGTCCTGCCTCACGGCGAGCCCAAGTCCCGAGACGCCCGGCGCGAGCAGGAGTGGCCGCCTGGGGGCGACGCGCTACTGGGAGTCGCAGCCGGTCTCCTCGACGACGGGGAAGATGTCCTGATGATCGGCGTCTACGAAGGGGCCGTTGAACACGGCGTGCTCCGGGAAGGCCCAGTTCGACACGTGCGTGCCGTCGCGCCTGCTCGTGTACGTGAGCGTGTCCCCAGTCAAGGCCCTGAACGTGATCGAGCCATCCCTGGCGCGCTGGACGCCCGCCACGTCCAGCGCATGGCCATACGGGCCGGAATCGAGGTCGATCTGGACCTGCTCCCCGAGCATCCGGACATTGATCTTATCCGCGGACCCGTCACACCCGTGCTTGATGACGAGCCCCCCCGATTGCTGCGTCAGGCCGATCCACGATCCCTCCAGCTGCGAGGCGAGCTGCAACTCCTCCGGTGTGAGCACCCCGATGCTGCTCGGAATCATCATGGCCTCGTGGGCCTCCGAAGACTTCTCCAGCGCGTTCCTCAAGGTGTCGGAAGGGACATAACGGCTCTGCGCGAGGACTTGGAGGTCGAGAGCCGTCGGGTCACCCTCGTACGTCCCCGTGCGGACCCAGAACTGCGGCGGCGTCGTGCTTTCGAGGGCCGTGCTCACGAACACGCCTTTCCCCAAGCGCTCGCTCTGGTGGACTACGAGGTGACGCCGCAAGACCCGTGTACGCGGCGGCTCGAGCACCACCTGGAGACAGGTCTCCGTCGAGCCCTCGCCTTCACACGTCACGGAGGCGTGGACCAGCGGGCGCCGACCGGGTTCCCTGGCGAGGAGGCTCTCGAGCTGGGTCTGCTCCTGCTCCGCGAACAGACTCCAGAGCAGGTTCCTGGCCTCGGCGTGCTCAGGGTCGAGCGCCGTGGCTCGCAGCGCCGCGTCGAAGCGCTCCTTCACGGGCCGCGTCGAGTCCCCGGCCAGGGTCAGGAGTAGCTCGAGCGTGGGGCGCTCGGCCGATAGCAGCTCGGCTTTCGTCCAGCCCTGGCTGTCACCGCAGTCGATGCGCCACCAGCCGGAGACGGCCTTCTCCTCGACGACGCATCCGGTCCCAATGGGCACCTGCTTGACCACCGTGGCCGTCGTGGAGGCCGTCTCCCGCAGGTTGACCATCGACCCGGAGATGAACACCTGCTCACGGGCGCTGGCCGCGGCGCTGGGCCCTGGCTCACCCGCGGGCATGGTTCCAGGCGCCGGGTCGGGTGATGACCGCGAGGCTCCCACGACGAAGGTGGTGACCGCCGCGCCCGCGCCTACCGCCAGCAGAGCGGCGAGAATCCAACCCGTTCTTCGGTTCGGTGCACCCATGCCCTGGAGCATGGCACGGCTCCGCGTGCTTCGTGCAGGGCGGCCCTTGTCAGCGGCCTCCCCTCCACATGCCTTCTCTCCTTCCTATGCTCCGGCGTCCCGGTGGACAGCTCGGCCACAAGAAACACGAGCGCTACGCGCCTGGCCCCAGCGCGAGGGCCACCCCATGCCGCGTGGTGTTGAGGCTCGAGGAGCTACAGCCAACAGGCCTACACCCCCTCATGCCCGGAGCGCCTGGTAGCGCAGCTCCAGCTCCTGGGGGTAGAGGGGGTGGGAAGGGTCGATGAAGCACAGGTCCATGGGGCCCTTCTACCAGTGGCCGGGGCCGCTCACGCGCTCCGGAAGTCCTCGGGCGGGGGGGTGAGCACTTCGTATCCATCGCGGGTGATGAGCACGGTGTGCTCGAACTGGGCCGACAGGCTGCCGTCCGCGGTGAGCACCGTCCACCCATCCGGAAGCACGCGGATGTCCGCGCGGCCCAGGTTCACCATGGGCTCGATGGTGAGGACCATGCCCGAGCGCAGGGTGATGCCCGTGCCCTTCTTTCCCACGTGGGACACATGGGGCGGCCCGTGCATCTGGTGGCCGATGCCATGGCCGCCGAACTCGGACACCACGCTGCAGCCCTCCTGGTGGGCCAGCTGCTGGATGGCGGCGCCGATGTCGCCGAGCTTCGCGCCATGGCGCACCACGGCCATGCCCGCGTCCCGGCACCGCCGCGCGACGTCCACCACGTGCCGGGCCTCGGCGGACACCTCGCCGATGAGGAACGTGGCCGAGGTGTCGCCATGAAAGCCGTTGAGGCACGTGGTGACGTCCACGTTGACGATGTCCCCGGGCATCAGCCGCTCGTCCGGGCGGGGGATGCCATGGCAGACGACGTGGTTGCGGCTGGTGCAGACCGCCGCCGGAAAGCCCTTGTAGCCCAACTGGCTCGGCGTCCCCCCGCGCCGGGCCGTGTCCTCGCGCACCCACGCGTCGATGTCCGCCGTGGTGATGCCCGGTGCCAGCTTGGACGCCACATAGGCGAGCGTGCCCGCGGCGGCCCGTCCCGCCAGGCGCAGCCGCTCGATTTCGCCGTCCTTCATCAATGGAATGCCCATGGCGGGCAAGATGGCGGCGCCCCGCGCGTGGCGTCCAATGCTGTATCCGCATGGAGCGCGGGCCCGCAGAGGCATTAGACTGGGGGGCGTGAGCCTCACGCACATCCAATCCTTCGTCGCGGTGGCCGAGGAAGGCCACGTGGGCCGCGCCGCGCGCCGGCTCCACCTGTCCCAGCCGCCACTCAGCCGTCACATCCTGTCGCTCGAGGACGAGCTGGGCGCGCCGCTCTTCGAGCGCACCCCCCGGGGCATGCGCCTGCTGCCCGCGGGCGAGGCGTTCCTCACCCACGCGCGCCGCATCCTCGCCGAGGTGGATGCCGCGGTGCACACCGTGCGCGGCGTCGCGGCGGGCCGTCCCGACGACTCCTGAACGGGGGGCCTTGCCGCCCGCCCTCCAGGCTCGGCGTGCCCTGGGAGAACACCTCCCCCCGGGTCTCCATCTGGGCACGTTGCGCCCTGGCCCGAACTGGCGGAGCGGTGCTTTCATGCCCTCGACCATGACCGGATCGAATTTCACGACACCACGGGGCGATGCGCGGTTGCCTCTGCCGGTGCCGCTGCCCTGGGGGTCGGGGTTTGCGTCCTGTCGGCCCCGGAGCTCGTGGTGGGAGCGGTGAGCAGCCCAGGAGGGCGACAGGCGGCGGGGCCGCGAGGTCAGCAGTTGGATCTCGGCTACCCGAACTCGTCCTTGTCCCTGCCGAGCCCCTCACGCACGCAAGGCATCCGGGCGGGAGCGCGCGCACCGGATGCGCCCGTCCTCGGAAGCGCTGGACTGCCCACCCGGCTCTTCAAGCTCTTCCAGGGTCCCCATTGGACGTTGCTCGGCTACGAGACGGCTCGCGACTCGGCACTCCCCCCCCGCGCCCCCATCTGCACATCCATGCCGTCGGACCGCGCGGTGACATCGTCGATGCCCAGGGCCATTTCCAGCGGGCTTACGGGGTGGAGCCGGGTGACTGGGTGCTGGTGCGGCCGGACGGCTACGTCGGCGCGGTGGTCACCCAGCACGAGCTCGCGGCCCTGAACGACTACCTGGAGCGGGTTGGACTGCGCGCCGGGGTGTTCGCGGCTCGAGCGGCTTGAGCAGGACCCGATGATGTCATCGGAGGTGAAGTTGGTCTCGCCACTGCTCTGTCCACTGTGCACCTGCGAGCTGGACAGCAGAGGAGAGCACCACGGTGTGAGCCGGAGCCGCGGCGGGCAGTCCACCCACCTCCATGTTGTTGTTGCAGTAGCCGCCCATGTCTATCTCCACCTTGTCGGCGGCCGAGAGCCGGACGGTGAAGAAGTCGTCGGCGTCCGCGCGTGTGCCCCCCTGAGCGGAACTGAAGAGCACGAAGGCGCTCTTGAGGTCCCTTATTGGAAGCGGCGGGAATCGAACCCGCGCCGGGCGGTGCGAAACTCCCAGCAGAATCGCGCCCTTACCTCGCAACCGCCCGGAATGCTTGGGAGTCGATATCCCGCCGCGTCCCCTCCTGTCCCGCCCCGTTCCAGGTCATTCCGCAGGCTCCTGCGACATACGTGCAACATGGCGGGGGCTGCCCACCTCCCGTCGCTAGACACCCGTGCTGTGGTGCTCGCCGCTCCCGTGGCCGTCCTGAACATGCAGCTCGCTCCCGCTGCCGGGTTCCTGTGCCGGAGCCGCTGCGGCAGGGGGTATCGGCCCCAGGACGTGTCTGACAGAGCGTTTTCTGCAGAGGTTCCACCGAGTTCGGGCATGTCCTCGGGCTGACTCCCCTCGGAGGCGGTGCTCCGCCGACGCCTGTCTGCTTGCTTCGACCCAGGTCGGTTGAGCCGTCAGACAGCGCCTGGATTAATAAGCGGGACATTCACTCTCGTGGAAGGGCACATGCCAAACCGGCAACTGAGCAGCGATGAGTTGGCGCTCGCCAACGAACTTCTCGACAGCGTGAGAGCTGAGCTCAACCGGCTCGCCAGCGGAGATGAAGAGTTACTCTTCGCCTTGCGGCGGAAGGTCGCCAAGGAACTCAGTTACGACGAGCGGAAGAAGCCAAATCCACGGCGCGCGCTGAAGAAGCGTATGCGGGCACGGCAGGGTAACCTCTGCCCACTTTGTCGAGAGACTCTGCCCAAACGCTACTGCGTGCTCGACCGCTTCAATGCTGTGGGCGGGTACGTTGAAAGCAACGTCCGCCTGATCTGCGAGCGTTGCGATCGTAGGGTTCAGGAGGAGCGGGGCTTCAAGTGATGACGATAGCTCCCCTTTGTGCCGCTGGTTCATGCTGAAAACGCCTTGCGCAGGTCTGTTCCTGAGAGAGAGCGAGCGCCTTCCGGTGACGATGCCGAGGGCATGCCCGAACTCGGCGGAACCTCTGCAGAAAACGCTCCGTCAGACATGCCCCAGGCCTCGCCGTCTCCGATCACGGCTCACCGTTGAACCAATCCCAGAACCTGTCTCCTTCTAGCAGTCCACTGATGTCATAGCCGAGGGCAGTGAGCATCCTGCGCGTGGTCGCATAGACATTAGAGTTGAAGGACGACGACTTATCCCAGTAGTGACCAGTCTTGGCCGTTAGCCCCTTGATGACGCCTGCCACGGTTGCATACATCTCCCCTGCGGCGTACACTTCCTGCTCTTTCGTCGAGCTAAGCAGGGCCCAAGCCCGGTGACCATCTGTTAGCTGACTGTGGTTCGGTCGGTCCTTAGTATTGATCAAAGGGCGATCAGGGTGCAGCCGCAGCTGGAACTTTCCATCGTCCAGCTTCGCGACGACAAAAATCACCTTATACAGATCTTCCATCTCCAATCTGGTCATCTTGCCAAACTTCTCGATATCCTTGGGATATGATCCGGTCGTCTTGGAGGCTGGATAATACACTTGGGCGACGTTGCCAGAGGTGGGAGGCATCAGGATCCCCGCCTTGTCGAAGTCTGCATCGCCGATGCGAGGAAACTTTGTGAGGCGCATAAGGTCCTCATCCCAGTGCTGGTTCTTGTATGGTCCTCCGACTGGGGTGATAGTCACCTTCGTGCTAGCGACGTGCTGGAGCTTGGAGTCGACCACATGAGCCGGAGCAGGCGTTTCCTTCGACATGACCTCCGACGTGACCTCAACACCCATGCCGATGTTGCCGCCGGCTGCTGCCCCTATTCCCGCAGCCAGCATGGCGCCTAGTGGCCCACCGATGAGGAAACCGGCCGATCCAAAGATGAGCGCGCCGACTACTCCACCTATGGTGAGACCGGTTGCTCCCGTAAGGATCCGGCACGAACCAGACTGTGCCTGCTTTGCCAGAACGTCGGCATTCAAGGCAGGAAATGCAGCTTGTAGGCGCGAGGCGTCATCTCTCGTCAGCGTGAGACCCGCAGTTTTGGCGACCTCAAGGAGCTCTTCGATCGTCACGGTGTAGTTCTGGTCGAATTCAAGGTCGGTCTGGAGGAGCCTGATATTCTGGACGAAGAAGACGCTCTGCTCCACCAAGACGCGGTTCACGCTGCGGACTCGGAAGCGCGTATGACCGCCGTCGCTATCAGGTGCTTCCCCGACAGCAATGTAACGCTCGTTGAAGCCCTCAAGTGCGATGGAGCAGAATCCAGTCCCCACGACACGCAGTTCCTCGTCACGCTGAGCCGAAGTAATCCAATCGTTCGAGTATGGCGCCTGCGCTTGCACGTACCAATTCGCGTCGTCTCGCACGCTTACGTATAGCGTCTTTCCATTAGGCGCGTTCTTGGGCGACAGCGCAACCACCCCATCCCGCAGCTTCACAAACGTCCACACGAAAGAGGATTCGTCCGAGGCATCGCAGTTGAGGGACGAATTCAACCAGTGATAGGAGATGCGGAGCTTGCCCCGACCTGCTCTAGAGTAAGCGCTCGGCGGACCACACCTTCCGAGTGGGGGAGGAGCCGTTCAGGGTCGCGTTCCAGGAGGTGTCGACATGGGACGCAACACGACAGAAATGGACGCAAAGCTGGCGAGGGCCGCGGCAAGCAACTACTGGACGGAGGCCGAGGCACAGGCGGTGCTTGAGGCCTGTGAGGCGAGCGGGTTGTCGGTGGCGGAGTTCGCCCGCCGCCATGGCCTGGGTGCACAGCGGCTGAGGTGGTGGAAGAAGCGGCGAGCCGAGGAGACGGGTCCATCGCTCTCGTTCGTCCCGGTGCGCGTTGCAGCGACGCCGTCGAGGGAAGCGAGGGAGGCACCGGCGGGCCCAGCCAGCATGGAGGTGGTGCTGGACAGGGGTCGGCGCATCAGGGTGGAGCCGGGTTTCGACGCGGGGGAGGTAGCGCGGTTGGTGAGGGCGTTGGAGGAAGCATGCTGACGCTGCCCGCCTCGGTGCGAATCCACCTGTGCACGCGGCCGGTGGACATGAGGAAGTCCTTCGACGGGCTCTCCCTGTTGACGAGAGAGGTGCTGAAAGAAAACCCCCTGAGTGGACACCTCTTCGTCTTCTTCAACCGCACGCGCGACATGGTGAGGATTCTCTGGTGGCACTCCGGGGGCTTCTGTCTCTTCTCCAAGAGGCTGGAGAAGGGCAGCTTCCGCCTGCCGCACCCGCTGCCGGAGGACACGGGCGCCGTGACGCTCGAGGCGGTGGAGCTCACCCTGCTCTTGGAGGGGATTGATTTGAAGGCCAGCGTCCGTCGGCCGCGCTGGCAGCCCCCACCCCTGGAGTCACCTGTCTGAGAAAACCTCTTGCGTTGAGGGGCCGGGCCGTGGCTCATGTCCCGTATCATGAGCGGCGAGGCCCCCGGCAAGAAGACGACGGATGTGCACGGCGTGGCGGCGCTGCTGCGGGGGCTGCTGGCCGAGGGCCAGGAGGAGCAGGCCATTGAGCTGGTGGTGGGGCTGCTGACGCAAATGGTGGAGAAGAACACCGAGTTGGAGCTGCGCCTGCGCAAGGCGATGCGCCAGCGGTTTGGCCGCACCAGCGAGAAGCTGTCGGCCGAGCAACTCTCGCTGTTTCTGACACAGCTGGGACAGGAGGACGCTGGTGCTCAGCAGGCGCAGGCGGCGAGGCCTGGCGCCGGGGAGGCTGGCGTCGCGCAGGGCGCCCCACCCCCGGCCGAGCCGCCCAACAAGGAGTCACGAAAGAAGGAGCGCAAGGGACACGGGCGCCGCCCGCTGCCCTCCCACCTGCCGCGCGAGCAGCGCGTCCACCAGCCAGCGCCCGAGGCGCTGCGGTGCGAGGCGTGCGGGCGGGACAAGACGCGCTGTGGCGAGGAGAAGAGCGAGACGCTGGAGTGGGTGCCCGGCCACTTCAAGGTGATTGAGGAGGTGCGTCCCAAGTACGCCTGCCGGCCGTGTGGTGACGGACTGGTGGTGGCACCTCCCGCCGACAGGGTGATTGAGGGGGGCTTGCCCGGGCCGGGTCTGGTGGCGCACGTGCTGGTGTCCAAATACAAGGACCACCTGCCGCTGCACCGGCTGAGCGGCCTCTACGCGCGCCACGGCGTGCAGCTGCGCACCTCGACGCTCTCGGATTGGGTGGCGGCGGGGGCCGACCTCCTCCAGCCGCTGGCGCGGGAGGTGGGCCGCAGGGCGCTGGCCTCGCACGTGCTGCAGAGCGACGACACGCACCTGAAGGTGCTCGACAGGGAGCACCCCAACGGACTCAAGCGCGGGCACATGTGGGTGTACCTCGGGGACACCACCTGGGCGGCCTTCGTGTACACGCCGGACTGGAAGCAGGAGGGGCCGCTGTCCTTCCTGGACGAGCGCCGCGGCTGGCTGCTGGTGGACGGGTACAAGGGCTACGACAAGCTCTTCACTCGCGAGGGTGCCACCGCGGTGGAGGTGGGGTGCTGGAGCCACTGCCGGCGCTACTTCGTGGAGGCCTTGGAAGCCGGGGACACACGAGCGGCGCTGCCGCTCTGGCTCATCGGCCGGCTCTTCGAGGTGGAGCGAGAAGCCGACGAGCAGCAGGTGGACGAGGCCGAGCGGCTGCGCAGGCGTGACACCCTCTCGCGCCCCGTTACCGAGCAACTGGGGCGCTGGGTGGCCGACACCTACAACCGGGAGCCGCCGAAGAGTCCGCTGGCACGAGCGTGTCTCTACGCCATCAACCAGTGGAAGCCCTTGAGCCGCTTCCTGGAAGATGCGCGCCTGCCCTTGCACAACAACGCCTCGGAGCTGCGGCTGCGGGAGATTGCTGTCGGCAGGAAGAACTACTTGTTCGCCGGCAGTGACGCGGGAGCCGAGCGCGCCGCGTGTGTGTACACGCTGGTGGCCACCTGCGTGCTGGCTGGAGTGGACCCGTGGGCGTACATGGCCGACGTGCTGGAGAAGCTCTCCCAGGGCTGGCCGCAGCGCCGACTCGAGGAACTGCTACCGCCCATGTGGAGAGCCGCGCGCCAGGCCGCCGCGCAGGCTTTCTCTGCCTCGCCCGCGACGACCTGAGCACTGCTCCTCCAGGTCGAACCAGACGACGCGCCCCCTACCATATCTCCGTCTCCTCGCTGCACCGCTCCGCCGAGCGGATACGCTCTAGACCTGAGCTCCGCCTCCATTACCGCTCCCGGCTTCGCTACCTCGAATAGCCGCGCAACATCCCCGCTAATGGCCTTCGTCGTGCTCATCGACTCAATCCCCTCCACAATGTTCATGTTTTGTAGAAATCAACCCCCAACCAAAAAAATCAACACTGAGGATTGGAGAAATTTCCTTTTTGACTTTCCGCCTTTCTCTTCAACGACAGGAAAGGTAGGGCACTCCTGCGGGCGGCGGGCTGGAGCGATGAGCCTCTTGGCTGTCTTGAGATTCAACACCACGCGGATTGGGGTGGCCTTCACGCAGGGGCCAACCGCACACTCACCGTGGGCCCCAGGTGCTCCCAAATCGCTCTCACCCCTCCCGCTCCCTTCACGTCCGCCAAGACCCGCCTGCATCCACACATCACGCAGGCGAACACGTCTAGCACGGTGCCCCCCCTTGACAAACAACTCAAGAGCGCGACGACATCTGAGCAGATTCAAGCGTAGCACCTGGGACTGCCCACGGCAGGTGCGAGCCTGACCCCGGCGCGAGCGCCACCCCAGGGCGCCTGGTGTTGAGGCTTACGCCGCCACAGCCAAGAGACCTGATGCCCCTGCCGCTCCCCTCATGGGAGGGCGGCCTGGGCAGGCATGCCCAAGGAGGCTGCGTGGCCTCTCCACCGGCCCGGCTCACTGCTCGGCCGCCACCCGTCAGCGGCCCTCCTCGGCCCCTCTGCACCAGCCCTCCCCCTCAACACGGCCTCTATCCTGCCTATACGCCGCAGCATTCCTCTCCCCTTCGGTTCCAGCCATCCCCCTCCTCAGGTCCCCATCCCTCGTATTAATTTTTGAATTCGGCATTCCATGCTATCAGGAGCTGTTCGATTGAACGGACATTTCCTGGAGGACTCATGGTTGGTTCTGTGTGGCGGCATGCTGTGTTTGCCGCTTTTTTGTTTACCGGTTCTGCTTCCGCGGCCCCTTTGCTTATCACGTCCGTGGAGGCAGACCCGGCCGCGGGCAGGCTCTACATCTACGGCGAGGGTTTCGGTACGGTCACGCCTACCGTCAAGTTCGCCGCTTTCCCGGCCGGAGTGCTCGCGCAACAGGATGCCGCCTTGACGGTCAGCATTCCCTTCGGACTGCTCAAGTCCCCGGGGACATACCTGCTCACTGTCTCCACGGGCCCCGGCTCCGAGCAGAACTCGGCCTTGGCCGTGACGGTGGCCGCACCCGGTGCGAAGGGCGACACGGGCCCCGCCGGACCCAAGGGTGACACCGGTCCAGCAGGTGCGACGGGGGCAAGAGGCGATATCGGTCCTGTCGGCCCACAAGGTCCCCAGGGCGTCAAGGGAGACCCCGGAGTGGCTGGTCCGCCGGGCGCCAAGGGAGACAAAGGAGACCAGGGGGAGGTGGGTCCCGCTGGCCCGATAGGACCCAAGGGCGACAAGGGCGACAAGGGCGACAGAGGGGATGTTGGTCCGGCGGGAGGTGGCTTGGATTGTGCCGCGCAAACCGTGACTGGACGTCCTGTGCGCGGGGCTGTTTTTGGGGGAGGGTATACGTATGAGGGAACGATCAGTGTGCCAGCGCTCTCGGACGGTCAGGTTTCTGTCCGTTGGGGTTACCCAGCCGGAGGGCCCGCCACTTCCAACGGAGCCAGGTTCCTTGTCCAATGCCGGAATGGCATCACGTCCATCCTGGATATATACGAGGGTTGGCCTCCGTGACCCCATGACCGCGGGCCGCTCTCCGGCAGGTCGACCACAGAAGGACAGCTGCCCCGCTCAGCCACCTTCCCTGGCTCGGGTGTTCGCCCACGCGACGCGTTGATGAGCCGCGACGGGCTCAGGACTCCGAGTGCTCCGTCTCGGGCTTCATCGTCCCCACCAGGGCCAGCAGTTGTGCCACCACCGTGGTCAACGTCTGGCCCTCGTGTACTCCCGCGGACCCGCCGATGCTCACCGAGCGCAGGCTCCTGGGGCTGAAGTCCCCCATGATATTTCTCCGATGGGCTGACGCGGCGGCATAGGCCGGCTCGCCCAGGGTGGTCACTCATGTACTCGCGGGAAGAGGACCGAGCGCAGGCCCGTACGAAGTGTTTGACACCTTCTCGGGCAGCGACTCTGGGGCGAGTCAGGTCGAGTTCTTCGTGGATGGGGTGTCAATTGGTCTGGGTACCGCCGCCTCTCCCCCCTACTTCTACGTCACGTGGGACGCCACGGGGGCGGCGCTCGGCGCGCACACGCTGACGACGATCGCCACGGATGTCCACGGCAACGCCGCCACTTCCAGCCCGGTGACCATCGCCGTCGACCACACGTCCCCGACCCTCGCCATCACCTCACTCTCCTCTGGTGCAACGTTCACCGGCATCGCCCCCCTGCGGGTGGACACCACGGACGATGTCGGTGTCGTCTGGGTCAACTACTACTGGGATGGGGTGTACCTCGCGAGCGTCCCTCCGCCCTTCAGCGTGGACTGGGACGTCGGCGCGGAGGCGCGCGGCTCCCATACCCTGGAGGCCGTGGCCGTTGATGCGTACGAAGTGTTTGACACCTTCTCCGGGGAGGGATGGGGGCGCCCGAGAGGGTGTCAAAGGACTCGACACGCGGGACTCAAGCCACGGAACGAGACTGGGTGTCCCTATGAATCCCCAAGTCTTTCCAAGGACTTGGAGCTGGCTCGCCGGGTGCACTGGGCGTAGCGACTCGCTCGTTGGGGATGGGGATGGGCTGGCCGCTGAGGATGTTCCAGGAGGAGGGCTATTACTTCGTCACGTCCAGGTGCTTCCAGGGACGGCTGCTGCTGCGTCCCAGCGCGGAGGTGAACGAGGTGGTGGGTGGGGTGCTGGCGCGAGCCGTCCAGCAGAGCGCCGGTAACGTGCGGCTGCACGCCTTCACCTTCGCTTCCAACCATTTCCACCTGCTGGTGTGGGCTCGTGGGGCCGCGCTCGCTTCCTTCATGCAGTACCTGCGCGCCAACCTCTCCAGGAAGGTGGGACGGTTGGTGGACTGGAGTGGAGGCTTCTGGGAGCGGCGCTACTCAGCGGAGCCGGTGCTGGACGACACGGCGCTGGTGGGGCGGTTGCGCTATGTGCTGGCCCATGGGGTGAAGGAGGGCCTGGTGGAGCGGAGTGCCGAGTGGCCGGGACTCACGTGCCTGCCGCAGCTGCTGGGGCCGGCGAGGCGAGTGTTCCAATGGTTCAACTGGACGAAGCGCTGGAGCAAGAGAGGGAGCGAGGACTTGGAGGCGGGGGCGGGGCGCTTCGCCGAGGAGATTGCCGAGCCAGTGGAGTTGGAGGTGGCGCCCCTGCCATGCTGGGAAGGACTGGGGGAGGAGGAGAGAAGGCGCGCGGTGCGGGGGCTCGTGGAGGCGGTGGAAGCCGAGGCTCGCGCACAGGACACGACCGTCTTGGGGGCGCGAGCTGTGCGGGCACAGCACCCTCATACCCGGCCCGAGCACCTCAAGCGGAGCCCTCGACCGTTGGGGCATGCCTCCACGCGCCAGGCACTACAGGCGTTGCGCGAGCAGTACCGGGCCTTCGTCGCCGCCTTCCGAGAGGCGGCGGCTCGGTGGATGAGAGGGGACTTCTCGGCGAATTTTCCGCTCTTCTCCTTTCCGCCACGTGTCGTGCCGCGTGGTGTCGCTCAAGTTCTTTGACACCCTCCGGCGGACACCCTCCGGCGGCGCCCCCTTACGAGTCCTCTGACACCCGGGGGCCCTATCCCGCCTATACGCCCGATGTTGCTTGCCAGACACCCCTCAGCACTGGAGAACCCCTGTCCCCGCAGCCAGCAAAGATCAACTTTATCTGCAATCCGCTAAAGGAGAGCGCAATGACCCGAAGAGGAATGTGCCAAGCTGTATTTGTAGCGGTGTTGGTCGTATCGTGTACCGCGCTGGCTGGTCCAGTGGACCTCTACAGGCTGTACAGCAACGGGGCCACGGATCATTTCTACACAACAAATCTGGACGAGGCACTCCGCGCGGCCTCCAACTATGGCTATTCCTACGAGGGAGTTGCCGGTAGATGCATGTCTACCCAAGAACCGGGAACGGTTCCTCTGTACCGCCTGTACAGCTATGGAGGCCGTGATCACTTCTACACGACCTCTTCACAGGAGCGGGACATCGCTATTGCCGCGTATGGATATACGGACGAGGGCGTCGCCTGTTACGTTTATTCATGGAATCAGACAGGGACGTGCCCCTTCTACAGACTATATAAGAGTCGTGGCAGCGACCACTTCTATACTCTGTCTTGGCAGGAATCCCTGAATGCTGCCCGCTATTATGGCTATAGCTACGAGGGAACCGCAGCATACATCCTCCCTCAAACTCCAGGGTCATGCCCTCCGTAGGAGACATCTTCAGTGGCAACTTGAAGCAATAGCTTAACGTCTGGTCCGGTCCAGCGGACCACGGCGGTCCCGGACCGGCTGCTCAACACCATCCCGCAGGCATGACGCCATTCCCGGCCCTCTTGGAACGAAGGCACGTCGTTGGCCAGATGCGACGACAATCCACCGTCGAGCACCATGGCACTGCCGTTGATGTAGTCCTCGTAGGGCCCGACGAGGAAGACCTCCGGCTGGTAGAGGGCGTGGCCCTCGTCCAGCCGCCGCGCTAGATCCATGGCTTGGGTGGTCTGGAGCGCCTCGTGGACGGCGCCAGCGGCTGGCAATCCAAGGTCCGCGTCTACGGACGGGGTCCTCGCCGCCGCGAGCCATCGGGAGAAACCCCCCAATCCCACGGCAGCCGTGAGGTAGAGCAGGGGCAGCCAACCCGGAATGCCGAGCACGAGCACCTCGTGGTGGACGAAGGTGCCCGCGCGCACGAGCAGGATCTCCACGGCGGGTCCGCCGACTGCCGCCACTGCAGCGGTGAGTATCCCGGGCCACGTCCGATCGCAGACGGCCCAGGCGACGGCGAAGATGGCGAGCAGGAGGGTGGAGCGGACCGCTCCGGACCCGGACCAGGGTGCCACCGTGCCCCCATTCCTCTTATGCACTCGCCTCCAGATTTGGTCCGAATTTGGTCCGACAAGAATCGATTTGGTCCCCCAAGGCGAGCCGCGCATCCTCGTTGGGAGTAGGCTCGGCTCAGAGCGGCGGGTAACTTTTAGTGGAGGCGACGGGAATCGAACCCGTGAACGAGGCGATGGAAAACCCTAAGCAGGACGCGCTGTTACCCGCTAACGCCTTGATTCTCCTCGGGTTCGTCATCCCGTCCCGTCCCACCCCGTGCCCTCGTGTTCCGCCCCTTTCCCCGCTGGAGGGGTAGAGTCGACGGGAGGCGCGGTGCCGCTCGGGCTCGTCGGCGCCTGCTGCGAAGGTCCGCTCTCGCTCGCCTTCTCGCCGAGTCTCACCCACGGTCCGTTTCCTCCACGCCGCTCATCGAACCGGACGTGCAGATTTCCTGCATCCGGCTCTCGGACAGGTTTCACGCGACGCATCTCAGCGCAGGAGTGCACGTACCTCCAGCACTCCGAGGCTCCGGTGCACCTCGTTGTACTTGAAGCGTGACGTTGCTCGCGCCACCTTGTGCCTCCTGCTCAGGAAGTTCCTCACCCGTTCGGTCACGTGCCAGTCCAGCACATTGAACGCGTGCATCGGCGAGTCGTAGGCGAAGTACGTCGCCCACCCTCGCAGGAACCGGTTGAGCTCGCCCGCTATCTCCTCCCAGCGCTCCGTCCTGCCGCGTCGGAGAATTCGGCTCACTTCCTCTCGGGCGTGCTCCATCGCCTTCTTCGAAGGTCGGGCTCCCAGGTACTTCTGGCCGGTCTTCTTGTAGACCAGGGGTCCCAGCTCGTACCCGAGAAAGCGGAAATGCTCCTTCCGCGCATCGCGAATGCTCGTC
This sequence comes from Archangium violaceum, assembly GCF_016887565.1. Lineage (NCBI taxonomy): Bacteria > Pseudomonadati > Myxococcota > Myxococcia > Myxococcales > Archangiaceae > Archangium > Archangium violaceum. The sequence goes on along the minus strand of NZ_CP069396.1, from coordinate 12,480,745 downwards.
TTCGTCTCGTTGAGCGTCAGCTTCATCCCATCGAGCCATCGCTTCACCTGCGCCAACACCTCCGCGGCACCCCGACGGGCTACCACCACGAAGTCATCGGCGTAGTTGACAAGCACCGCTCCGCTCCTCTTCATCAGCTCGCTCTTGGCGAACACTCTCAGCAGCCGGTTGATGTAGATGTTCGCCAGTAGTGGCGAGATCACACCTCCCTGCGGCGTTCCCTGCTTCGAGCGCTTGCCTCCGCTGTACTTCGGGCGTCCTTGCTCGTCTCTCTCTTCCACAGGCACCTTCAGCCACATCTTCACCAGATGCAGCACCGCCTTGTCCGCGATTCTCCTCGCGACGCTCTTCATCAGCTCCGCATGGGGAATCGTGTCGAAGTACTTCGAGAGATCCGCATCCACCACTTGGGTCCGCCCTCGCTTCAGCTCCTGATGGACCTCTCGGACCGCATCGACCGCGCTGCGCCCGGGTCGGTACCCGTATGCAGCCTCGCTCAAGTCGGCCTCGAAGATTGGCTCCAGGATGAGCTTCGCCGCCGTCTGGACCACCCGATCCTTGATCGTGGGGATCCCGAGCGGCCGCTCACCTCCTCCTGGCTTGGGTATCAGCACCCTCCGTACGGGCTGGGGCCGATACGTCATCCCTTGCAGCTCGCGCTGCAACTCCTTGAGCCAGCGCTCCTCGCCGTGCGCCTCGATCTGCTCGTAGGTCTGCCCGTCCACTCCTGCCGCGCCCCTCTTGTGCTTCGACTGCCTGAGCGCCTCCGCCAGGACATCCCACCGATGGATCTTGTCGTACAGCGCGTAGAACCGGAACGCCGGCTCCGCCTTGGCCTTCGCGTACAGCTTCGCTCGGAGCTCTTCGAGCTTTGTAGGGGTTGTTAGGCTCACGCCAATCTCCCGCTGCGTTCGCTCCTCACGAAGCACCCTGAACCAGGGCCCCTTCCCTCCACGGTCGTTACCCGCTTCTCAGGTACTGTAGGCCCCTCCGACTCCTGGCCCTCGCCACGCCCTTGTCGGCGTGTTCGGGTCGCTATCCCGCTCGGGCCAGGTCTCCCGTGTTGCGCACCTCACCGTGTGCACGCATGCCGCGCCCCACTACCCCGGTGGTCCGCTCGGCGACGCTCAAGTCGACCTTCTCGCCGGGCGCTTGGCCTTCCCTGTATGTGCGTCAGGTCGGCTCCCACGATTGCCCTTTCGGGGCCTGCTCGGGCTTCACTCACGTTGCGGCCTGCGCGCTTGCTCGACCTCCTTTCGAGGCCTTCTGTCTCTGGGCTTCGAGTCCGAGGGTCACCCCTCGTCCCCGCCAGATAGCTACCGAGGGGGTCGACTTCCTCCTCGGGCGGGACTTCCACCCGCTGGTCAAGTGCACCTTCACGGCGCACGCACACTGAGGGCACATGCGCCCCACCTCAGCGGCCCTCCCCCAAGCCGGGCGGTGTGCGACTGGCGGGGGCCTCCTCACTGTCCGCGAGAGCGCGCCCGCTGGCACCGCTACCGCCCTGGGAGCCCTCCACTGGCCCAAGCTGCGGCTGCCGTGTGCCGATCCCCCCCGCGTGCTCGTTCGTCTCTGTCAGGGCGCGCTGGCATACTCCGAACAGCCCCACCAGGACCCGATAGGTCCTGACTTGATTGGAGGATGTAGCCATGCGTTTCCGAGCGTGCATCGCCCTGCTGCTCTACGTCTCAGCCTGCGCTACGTCAGCGCCGAGCCCCCGAGAGCCAGCGGCCCGTGACCCGAGGCTCGCCAATCTCCAGCGAGCGGCGACGCTGCCGTGGACGGACGGGGGGCGTTGCGCCGTCCGCGAAGCTTCCGAGCCCTGGCCCGTGCTGGCGGAGCGGTGCTTTCATGCCCTCGACCATGACCGGATCGAGTTTCACGACACCACGGGACGATGCGCGGTGGCCTCTACGGGCGCCGCTGCCATGGGGCTCGGAGTCTGTGTGCTGGCGGCACCGGAGATCGTCGTGGGAGCGATAGTTGTGGCGGGCGTTGTGGTGGTAGGCTTCGCCATCAAAGAAGCGTTGGATACTTACGCGGAGAAGAGGGGCCGTCCCCAGGTAAGGCCCGCGCCTGAAACGCGGCCCGTGCCTGAAACGGAATCGTTCACGTCGCTGTTTAATGAGAACACCAAGGAGCAGGAAGATGCGAAGACTGGACCGAGGATTACTGAGGTCACGGAAGAGGAGGGAGTGATTGAGATCGTTGCAGAAGGCGAGAATGGCGAAATTCGAATCATGGGCAACATCGAAATCAATGAGGGGACGATCACGCTTGATCAGGCCCACATTCAAGGTCAGGGCGCCGGAACAAGCGGTTTGAAGGAAATGGGTGAGATTATCCGTGAGTTCGGGCGATCACGTGGTGCAAGCGAAGTCATCATTCAAGGTGCGACGCGAACGACCGGAGCGCGCCCCGGTCACACGCCTCGTCCAATTCGAGTCCGTGTAAAATGAGCCCCATTCAACTTGTATTCTCGGGCTGGAAGGACGATCCACGCTCGGTGGATCTCGTTCATCTTCTTCGTCGTGAACTCAAGCTATCGCTTGGTGTCTCCAAGCGGATCGTGGATTCTATTGTTGCTCGGCCAGTGGAGATGGTCGAGGTCTCCAATGAGCTGGTCGCGAAACGGGTGCGCGAACTCGGTGCAGGTATCGGACTATATGCAGCCGTGAGGGGACCGAAGCTCTATTTCACTGGCCTGAGACCCAACGCGAATCGGGAATCCCTGGTTCACTTGCTCTCGGAGGATGGTGGCCTCGCGGTGGATGAGGCAGGCCGCTTGGTTGACCGACTGGCTAGCTTGGGTGAAACAGCAGTGGAGAGCGATGATCGGGAGTGTGCCCGTAGATGCTGTGAGGGGGCCGAGCTGCTAGGTTTTGTCTGTACTCTCACCGCATAGGGGCTGTGTCCGCTTCCGGTTTCACCTCACAGCGGCCGATGTGATCCCTCCTTATTCAACAGAGGGACACTCGGCTGACCTAAAAAGGAGGGCGACGCGCCAGAACCTTCCTAGTGACAGATGGGTGTTGATGGACATGCGCGAGGAGAAGCGGATAAGGCACTCGCTGCGGGGGGTGGTGCACACGGACCTCTTGCTGTTGGTGCGCGTCCCGTAGCACAACGTTGCCTGTCGCGAACGCCTGACGGCCATACAATGCCCGAGTGCTTCATGGGGTGGCGGCACCATCGTCGCGCCGAGCCTTATCGACGGCCGGGAATGTGACGTTCCCAAGGGTGACGGTGCGCGGCCCCCCTACCTCCCACAGCTTGAGGGTACAGGGGCAGCCGAGCTGCGCGGGGCCCCCCTGAGCGCCCACCACGACGTCGCCAGCACCATTTGGGGGGGTGGGAGCCTCCTGCCACGCGGCAAGCTCCACCTGTTCCCCCGCCGAGTCCACCAGCACTGCCCCTGCCAGCGTCCAGGGCTCCCCGCCGGGGTTAACGAGGCCCAGCCTCACAGCCACGCTTGCCGGGCGGCTCGCGCCCGTGGGCGTGTAGCTGTAACTCCAGGCTTCAACGAGCCCGAGCGCGTTGTGAAGGAGCTGCGCGCCAGCCTCGGAGACGGAGAGCAAATCATCCGTCGCACCCTGGGCGCTCTGCTCGCAACGGGGACGGTGCGCGAGTCCTTGCGCTACAGGCCCGGCGTGCGTGGCGCGGTGCCGCGCGTCTACACGCTCGCCCAGTCCAACGCGCTGACGCCAGCAGCTACCCCGCCGAGCGCGGCTGAGAGGGCGTGACGGAGTGACTGACGCAGCTCATATCTCCTCTCCTCTTCTCTCTATTCTTCTTAAGGAAGAGAAAGTTCCGTCACTCCGTCACGTACAGAGGGAAAACCACGGTGACGGAGCAGTGACGGAGCCCCCCCGCGTTGGGGTTTGCGTCACGGAACCTCGGGCCCTGTCCCCCGTTTGGACGATCTGCCTGACTGACTCGCGCTTCACTCCCGGGCGCCTGGATGTCGTGGAGTTTGGTTCGGCGGGCGAGTTGATGGTCGCGCTCTTCGAGGTTGCCGCCGACCCGATCCTGCGCGCGGAAAAGGATGGCCGCGCCATCATCCCAGCCAAGCCGCATCCGCCGCGCGCTGATGGGCTCTACGAGGGCAAGGACGGGCAACCCGCGACAGCCCCCTACCGCCGCAACGCGAACTTCTCTCACGTCACCCTGGCCATCGTGGACTTCGACGGCGAGACACAGGCCGCGTTGGATGCGTGGCTCGCCAGCCTGCGCCGTCGTGGGCTGTGGTTCCTCGCCTACCCGACGCACTCCTACGGGCGCACCGCGAAGCCCATCCGCTACCGCGTCGTCTTCCCGTTCAGTGAGCCCGTGCCCGTGGGCTCAGCGAGCCGATGGTCGGAGCGGCTGTGGCCGCGCCTCATGCAGTGCGTGGGGCTCGGCGAGCTGGCAGAAGCGGCGTTGAAGGCCGATGCGTCCTGCAAGGATGTTGCGCGGCTCTACTACCTGCCAAGCTGGGACCCGTCCAACGTGCTCCCACGTCCAGCCCCCGAGCATCACCAGGGCGAGCCGCTCGACGTGCAGGCCGAGTTCGGTTCCCTGCTACGGGAGCCCTTCGCGCGCTACGCCGAGCGGCCCAGCGAAGAGCAGGTGGACGGCTCGCGGGCGGCAGATCCCCAAGCTGTGCGCGTGCGGCTGCGGCGCTTCAAGCGTCCCGATGCCGTGACGGTTCTCTCCCAGGTGGACGCAGGCGAAGTGCTCATGCTCGGCGGGCAGCGGCACCTCGGCATCAACAAGCTGACGGAAATGCTCGCGCGCGTGGCCGAGCCTGACGAGAGTTCGGTGAGCCTTCTTGAGATTGCGCGCCGCTCCCTCGATGCGCTCGCGCGGGTGGAGCCCTCCCGTGACGTGTGGGGCGAAGCGCTGCGAGGGCTGCGCGGGGCTCGCGCCAAGCTCACGCAATGGGACCACCAGAAAGCAGCCCAACGGGAAGCAGATCACGCGGCATGGCGTCGGGTGCTGGAGCTGGCGGCCACCTCGGGCCACCGAAACGGAGGCACGCAATGAGCACGAGCATCAATCCCGGTGACACGCTGGCCAACGCAGCCGACGTGGAAGCGGCACTTGCCCACATTGCCAAGCTGCCGCTCGTGAAGGTCGTTCCGCTGGAGCGCTACTTTGCACGGCGCCACGATGGGCGCGGCTTCGCCTCGGAGTTCCTGACGCAGAAGGCTGCCGAGGACTACCTGATCCTTCGCGGGCTGTTGGCCCCGCGCGACACATGGCCACGCGGAGTCAGCCCGTTGGCCGCCTCGCCGAACGTGCCGGGCCTGTGCGCGGGCGTCATGGCCATTGAGTGCAAGCCGAACGCGCCCGATCTTCTCCTGCGTGGGGACGGGACGCTCGCGGTCAACACCTGGGAGGCCCCCTCGCTCGTGCCAGTGCCGGGTGAGTGGCCCACTGTGCGTCGCGTCCTGCTCTGGCTCGCCGAAGACGAAGCCGGGCTCGATTGGCTGCTCAACTGGATCGCGTTCAAGGTCCAGCGTCCCGGCTTCAGGCCGGGCACCGCCATCCTTCTGCAAGGGCCCCCGGGCTCGGGAAAGAACGTGCTCTATCGCGTGCTTGCTCACCTGCTCGGACCCTCCAACTGCGTTCAGATTGGCGAGTCGGACTTGGCCAAGCCCTACAACCTCCACTTCGCGACAAAGCTGCTCATTTTCGCCAACGAGCTGCTCGACAACCACAGGCGCGGCGGCTCACTCGGGGACGGGCTCAAGGCGACAATCACAGATAGCGAAGTCTTCCTGGAGAGCAAGGGCGTTGCCCGAACGCCAGCGGCCAACCGCGCCGCGCTGCTCGCCGCTACCAACCGAACGAAGCCCATCGAAATCGAGGAGGCCGACCGCCGCTGGACCGTGTTTCACAACAAAGCCAAGCCCGCCGAGCACGCGCATCCCGATCTCGGCATGACGCATCGGGAATTCTTGGAGTCGCTTCACTCGCCGGGGGAGGACGACTCATTCACGCCCGAGTTCATGCGTCAGATCGCCGCCTTCGCTCACGCAATGGGCACCCGAGAGGTGGACTTGCAGCGAGTCCGCAGACCGCACGCGAACACTTCCCGCGAGGAGCTTCAGCAGCTCAGCGAGCCGGTGACCGAGCAATTCCTGCGCGAACTCAACGAGAGTCCTGACGCAGACGGGCAGCTCCGCGACTGGGCATTCAGCAGCCGACAGGCCAGCGTGATGAACCGAGCCCCGGGACCGCTGGTGGGGAAGTCCAAGGCATTCACGAACGATGCGCTGTACGCGGCGGTCTGTGGCTTCTGCTGCGTGGTGGGGCAGAAGCACCCGCCGCAGAAGAGAACCTTTCTGGCCGCGTTGAAGGCGGCGGGCTGGATTGAGCAGCGCGACAACAAGGCTCGGGGTTGGCTGCCGCCCTGGCACCAGACGGGCGACGACTCAACGCCACAGGCAGCGAAGGTAGTTCCTCTCTCGGGAGCCCGGAGCGTGCCCGGTGCGAGTGCAAGCGCCGCTTACTCGTCCGTGGAGCCCATGCCGAGCCGCGCAACGCCCGACAGTGGGCGCGGAGACACACGATGACCACGCCCCCCGGGTGTGATTCCAATGCACCTGAATTCCTGACCGTGGACGAAGCCGCCGTTCTCCTGCGTGTGAACCGGAAAACGCTCTACGAGTTGATCCGGCGCGGAGAGGTGCCGGGAGTTCTCCACATCGGTCGATCTGTCCGACTTCGCCGGAGCGTTCTGCTATCCTGGACGCCGGGTAACAGCAGTCCCGCGCTTGGAAAGAAACCATGAGCGTCAGACTGCGGAAGTGGAAGACGAAGGAGGGCAAGGTGCAGGAAGCGTGGTGGATCGACGTCAAGTATCAGCACCCGAGCGGGAGGGTGGAGCGCGTGCGCAAGGCATCGCCCATCAACACCCGCCGGGGCGCTGAGGAATACGAGCGTCAGATCCGGCACGCACTCCTCACGGGTTCCTTCGGAAAGGAAAAGCAGAGCGAGGCGGGGCGAATGCCTACCGTTGACGAGTTTGTCCCGCGCTTCCTCACGTACAGCGAGAACAACAACAAACATTCAAGCGTTGTCTCCAAGAAGCAGATCCTCGACCAGCACGTCATTCCGGCTCTTGGCCGTATGCCGTTGGACTCCATCGGTCTCGCCGAGATCGAGGACTTCAAAGCAGCCATGCGCAAGAAGACGTCGGGAGCCCGCGCCCGGAAGGATGCCCCCACGAAGGCAGCCCTTCGCAAGCGCAAGGACATCCAGCCCGCGCTTCTGAGCCTCAAAACCATCAACAACGCGCTAACGGTGCTCCGCAAGATGCTGTCGCTTGCACAGGAGCACGGCATCATCACGCACGTTCCGCGCGTCAAACTCTTCAAGACTGCGAAGGCGGCGTTTGACTTTCTCAGCTTTGAGGAAGCCGAGCGGGTTGTCGCCGCTGCGGCTCCTGACTGGCGCGCGGTCGTGCTCGTGGCGCTCAAGACTGGACTGCGGCAAGGCGAGCTGATGGGGCTCCAGTGGGCCGACGTGGACTTGCAGCGCGGCAAGCTGCAAGTGCGGCGCACGATCTGGCGTGGTGTGACGGGCCTGCCCAAGGGCGGACGCGAGCGCACGGTCGATCTCCCGGGCTCGGCCCTGGAAGCGCTCAAGGAACACCGGCACCTGCGCGGTCCCTACGTGTTCTGTCAGGCGGACGGGCAGCCACACACGAATGGGACCATGAAGGGCCCTCTGGAGCGTGCGCTTCGCGAGGCGGACATCTGCCGCGAGCAGGGCCGCATCGGATGGCACGACCTGCGGCACACCTACGGGAGCCACCTCGCGATGCGTGGCGTGCCGCTCAAGGCGATCCAGGAACTGATGGGGCACTCGACCATCGAGATGACAGAGCGTTACGCGCACCTGTCCCCCGAGATGCTCGCGAGCGCAGTGCAGCAGCTCGACCGGCCTGTGCCCCAGCTCCAAGCCGCTCCGGCCAGAAGCGCCGAAGGGGCACACTGAGGGCACATGAGGAAAACGAGGGCAAAGAAAAACCCAGCAACCCCTTGAGATTGCTGGGCTTCTGAGTGTGGACGCGGCGGGAATCGAACCCGCCGCTTCGTCACGCTTCGCAGGAGTGTCTCTGTTCTTGCCCTGCTCGCTCAGGGTTGGACGGATTGCGGCAGACCGCCCCGATCCTTCGAGACGGGCAGGTAGCACTTGCCCTGGTACTCGGCCTGCGTTTCGGTGCAGGGCGGACGTCGCTCGAGCGCCACCCAACAACCCCCATTGATCTCGACTTCTCCTGTCTTGATTCGGCAGGGCGCCTTCGCCTGGTTGCGAAAAGGCTCCCAAGGCAGCGGGTAGGTGATGGCCGGTGTCTGTGAATCATCCGTATTGATCAAATTCGGTGCATCGGTTCGTGAGGGTCTTCTGGAATCCACACCAATCGAGATGGGCTCCAGGTGTTCGGGTCTGCTCGCCAGATGCGGCCAGACTCCCAGGCCCAGGGCGAGCACGGCGAGGCTCGCGACGGCCCGCGGTCCCCACCGCTCCCAGGGGCTCACTCGCCCTCTGGCAAGGTGAGCCTGCACCCGGGGGTTGTCCTCCACGCGTTCGACCGCGGCGGTCATCAACACGAGGATGTCCGCCAGCTCCGTCACCCGAGCCGAGGCGGGCGCCTGCTCCACCTCCAGCGTCACGGAGGGCTGCTCCGGCTCGCAGGACAGCCTCACCCGCCAGGGGCCCTCGGGCCGCCAGTCCACGCGCTCGGTGGGAAGCAGCGTCAGTGCCGCCCTGCCCGTGCCCTCATTCCGCGCTTCGTGGAGTCTCCCCAGGTCGGGCCCTACCTCTTCGTAGTTCCTGCCGAGCTGGAACGGCTCCGTCCCACCATCCCTGCCTTTCTTCTCGTTCGCCACGTGCTGTCCCTTCGTGCATGCGCGCTTCACGCACGCACAGGGGAGCGGATTTGACCCCTTGAGTCAAGGCGGGCAATGGGTCCTGTTGGGTTCTCCCTGACTCCAGCCCCATGCTGTCACGGTGCCCCTGGGTGAAGCCCGGCTGTCAGGGCCCGGCGCGGGTGGCGTTCGCGAGTGGCGCGGGGACCGCCGAGAACGCGATGCCGAGCTGTCCAACCCAGTAGAGCAGGATGCTGACGTAGCTCATGCCCTCGACGGGGAACACGAAGAGCCGGAAGGCGAGCAGCGCGTCGCTCAGGCCGAAGCACAGGGCTCCTATCAGCGCGGCCCACTGTTCTCTCCGGGCGAGCCCTTCCGCGCCCATCAGGGCAGCCGAGCGCCACATCATCGTGCAGATGACGGCGATGTAGATGCCCACGGGCGGGGCCAATGTTCCCAGGTGGGGCCGGAGGAGCTGCCAGATGCCCGCGCCCGCGAGGAGGACGAGCGCGCCCAGGCCCCAGCGTGGCGTGCGCGAGACCGTCAGGTACGCGGCGACATAGGCCACATGGGCCAGCAGGAAAGCACCCAGGCCGGGCAGGAACAATTGCTCGTCAACCTCCAGCACCATGTCGCCCACCAGGGAGAGGACGAGACCGGCGGCGATCCACCAGGCGTAGCGCTCGCGCGGACGCCACAGCCACATGGCGAGGCAGAGCACCGGCACGGCCTTGCTCGAGAGCCGCAGCCAGGAGAGGTCCAGATGGATGCCGGCAAGGAAGGCGGCGACGCCCATCCCTCCGAGCACGGCGAGGCCGAGATTCCAGGGCGCAATGAAACGCATGTCGGGCCCTACGCTCGCACATCGCGGCGCTGGGCGCTTACACAGGCGCGCTCGGAGAGACCGATGCCCGCCCCCAAGGCGGTGAAGGACGAGGCGTGGGGCGGGCGGGGCGGGGGGTCGACGCGTGAGTGTTCCATCGACGTATGATGTGCCCATGCGCGCTCTCCTGTCTTGCACCCTCCTGCTGTGCTTCCTGGCGCTTCCCGCCCGGGGCGAGACGGTCGGCTCGATTCCCCGGCCCGTGTCGGGCTCCTGGGCCGTGGACACCACGGGGACGCTCTCCTCCTCGACGCTCGCCGGGGTGAACCGGTGGGGCAGGGACGTCGATGACCAGGGGCTCGGCCAGCTCGCCGTCGTGGTGGTGCGCACGACCGGCGGCCGCAACCCGCGCACCTTCGCCACCGAGCTCTTCAACCGGTGGGGCATCGGTCATGCCGGGCGGGATGATGGGGCGCTCCTCTTCATCGCCCTGAAGGACCGCAAGGCGGAGATCGTCCTCGGTAACGGCGTCGACAGCTCCGAGGACACGCGGCGCAGCGACGCCATCATGTCCGGGGAGATCGTCCCCGCCTTCAAGCGGGGGGACCCCGAGGGGGCCGTGCTCGCGGGCGCTCGGGGGCTGAGCCAGCTGCTCGAACAGTCGCCCCTCAACATGTCCCCGCGCGGCACTTCCCCGGCTCCTCCCGCCGCCCCCCCCGTGCGTGTTTCCGTCCCGGCTCCGTCCGACCCCGAGCCCTTCCATCCTCCCGAGCCCCCGCGCCCTACGCTCTCGAGACGGCTCGAGCAGGCCGCCTCGGACGCGAACCCCTGGCTCCTGGGTGGAGGGGCCGGTGGACTCGTGATGGGGTTCATGGGCCTGCGCCGCTGGCTGCGTCGGCGCCCGCGCATCTGCGAGGGCTGCCAGCAGCCGCGCCAGCTCCTCGATGAGTCCGCGGACGATGCGCACCTCGATGCCGGGCAGCGGCGCGAGGAGAACCTGGGCTCGGTGGATTACGACGCGTGGTGGTGTGTGTCCTGCGAGGACGTGCGGGTGGAGCGCTATGGCTCCTGGTTCACCGTCTACTCGAAATGCCCCCAGTGCGCGTACAAGACGAAGTCGGAGTCGATGACCACGCTTCGGGAGGCGACGTATGACCATGGAGGAACCGTCCTGGTCAACGTCACCTGCAAGCACTGCAGCTATCACACCCATTTCACGCGCAGCACGCCCCCGAAGACCCGTCCCAGCTCCTCCTCCTCGGGCAGCTCCCGCGGCGGCTCCTCCGGCTTTGGTGGCGGCCGCTCCTCGGGAGGCGGTTCCAGCGGGAGCTGGTAGGCCCGGACTCCTGGCTGGAAGGGCTAATAGAGGAACGCGCGCAGGTTCGTTCCCTGCTCCACGAACACCTTCATGCAAAGGAGCATCTGCGACCAGCCCATGCAGTTGCCGTAGGAATTCTTGAGCCCCTCCGGCGTCTTCCTCCATCCCGACTCGCTGATGCGCACCAGCGTCGCATTCCCGTCGAGCGGCTCGAACTCCATGCGCACCTGGGTGTTGTAGTCGCCATCGCCCGCCTGCCACTCGAGCTCGATCAGCCGATTGTACTCGACCTTGCGCACGTGCACCGGGAACGCGCCGGGAAAGTCGGCGAAGTCCCACGTGACCGTCTTCCCTTCGTCGAGCGGTCCGCTCGCTCCGTTGGTCGTGAAGTAGCCACTCAGCTTCTTCGGGTTGTAGACCGCGTCGAATACCTCGGCGACCGGCTTCGCGATCTTCGCGTGGACCTGGAACTTGAGGTCCATCTCACCCACAGCCGCCGACGTCGCGCCTTTCTCCTGCCCCATATGTGCCTCCGCGCATTGCCCGCTCACATTCAATATGTTATGAAATTATAACATGTCAAGCGGTGACGTCCACGACTCGGTCTTCAAGGCGCTGGGGGACTCGCGGCGGCGCGCGATGCTCGACCTGCTCAAGACCCGGCCGTGGACGACCGGGGAGCTCGTCGAGCACTTCGCGGAGCTCGACCGGTGCACGGTGATGCAGCACCTCGGTGTGCTCGAGAAGGCGGGGCTGATCATCGTGAAGCGGAGCGGCCGACACCGCTGGAACTACTTCAATCCGCTCCCCATCAAGGAGATCCACGACCGGTGGATCAGCCGCTACGCGGAGGGCGCGGTGGAGCTGCTCGCGCGGTTGAAGTCGGATCTCGAGGGGCAGGGGTAGGCGCGCGACGGGCCTCGGATTCGAGCCGTGTCACATCCCAGCCTCCCGCCTTCTGTCTTGGCGGAGGCCTGTCATGGCGGCGTGTCAGGAAGTCCGGCAGTGGATCACTCAAAACATCCTCGTGCCGGTGACACAGTTCATCACCGCCGCGCGCGAGAAGTGCGAAGAGCTCAAGCAGAGGATCGAGGAAAAGGTCAGCCAGCCCGTCGATCAGTGGGTCTCCCGGCAGGAAGAGCGCTGCCGCGAGCTGCCGTGGTGGAACCCCCTGCGGTGGTTCTGCGAGCTCGTGACGATCGTGGTGAAGGTCGTGGTGTGGGTGGTCGTCACCGTCGTGAAATGGGTCGTCACGATCGTCTGTCAGATCGTCACCGTCGTCATCGGCATCATCGTCACCCTCGTCCTTCGCGTGGTCGGCTGGTTCGTCACGTTCGTGGTCTGCCTCTTCTCCGATCCCCTCGAGGCGCTGAAGTCATTTCGAGATCTCTGGACGATCGTCCTCGACACCGTCGGAGAGATCTTCGACCTGGTCGATCTCCTCCTCGGTGATGTCATCGACATCCTCACCGACGTGGAGAGCCTGATCGACTCGCTCGCCAGCTCCCTCGGCTGGCTCGGGGTGGTCCTCGGCATCGTCAAGGGGCTCATCGGTCTCGTGCGCGACCTCGTGTCGGTCATCCGCGATGCCGTCCACTCGCTCGGGGACATCGTCCTCGGCGTGCTCGGCGGCAACCTCTGCCGTCTGCTGCGCGGCCTGACGGATCTCGGGACGGCCATCGGCCGCGCCCTGCTCGACACCGGCTTCGTCGTCTTCTTCCCCCTGCGCGTGATTGGCGCGGCGGTCGGTGGTGTGCGCGACAGCGTGAACCAGCATCAGCTCGAGGACGTCATCCGCTCCGCCGTCGCCCGGTCCTTCGGCGCGGGCAGCGAGCGAGAGCAGCGAGCGCTCGAACAGATCGGCATCAACGTCCGCCCGATGGGCCTGGCCTTCCACGCCGACGCGCGCCGCATGTTCCTCAGCTCCAACGACCGCGGGCTGAACTTGAAGGCGCTGCATGACGAGGGCGTCATCAATCTCCATGCGCTCGCCGGTCATCTCTCGGACTGCGGGCGTGTCATCAACGAGCCGGAGGGCGAGGTGGTCTACGCCGGCACCTCCCTGCACGTCTCCTACGCTGATCTCGAGACCTTCCTGCGCGACGGCCCTGGCTCGGTCCCGGAGTTCCACGTCTTCGCCATCACGCGCGCGAAGTTCCGCACCCACCTCGAGACCGCGAGTCGCAAGGCGGCCGCGCTCGGCGTGCGTCTCTTCTTCCCCGTGATCGACGGCATCCAGGCGACCTCGAGGGACCACGTCCCTCTCAACGCCAGCGAGCAGACCCCTCCCGGGGACCCGGTCCAGCAGGCCCTCTTCCAGCGGCTAGGACGCACGGGGGTGAACGACGACCTCTCCCTCATTCCGTCCATCAGTCACTTCCACTACGTCCCCGATGCGAACGGCAATGAGCTGTTCGGTCTCACCTCGTGGTTCCGGCCCTCGGACAAGGATGCGCGGATGAGCGGTGTCACGTACCGCAACCGCACGCCCGACTGGGGCTTCCGCTTCGTCCTCGTGCATGAGCTCGGCCACTACTGGGGGCTCGACCACAAGGATCGCAACCTCAATGACCGCAGCCTCGATCAGATCATGTATGCGCCATCGACCGGCGTGGGGATCGACGCGGCGGCGGTCCTCGAATACCTCCTGCTCAGCGGCGAGCCGCGCTTCACGCTCGACGACGCGCGCACCGCGTGGGACTGGATCACGGGAGACGGCGCGGCCTCGCTGCTGCCGTGAACGGGCCATGCGGCGAATCATTCGCTCGACGATGGAGTTGCGGACGCTGAAGCATCGGACGGCGCGGCGAGGCGTTTCGAGCGTCGTCCTCGAGCTGGCGCGAGAGGACGAGGCCGTGCGCACCGCCGAGCGTGCCATCAACCGCGGGCTTCGCGCCTGCGGCTGTGAGACCGGCTCGGTGTTCGTCTTCGCCGGCGTGGTCTTCACCGCGCTGCGATGGGTGTCCGGTTCGCGCCCGTCGGCGTGGGGCGTCGTGGCACTCCTCGCGACGCTCGCGGTGACGGGGAAGTTGATCGGTCTGGCCTTCGCCGAGTGGCGGCTGCGCGCGGCGATCGACCGGCTGTCGGCCCTGGAGCCGTCATGAAACAGGGGCGTGGCCGTACTGGCCACGCCCCCGGGGTGCTACGCCGCGACTAGCGGTAATCCCACTTCTGGTTCGACCCGCCGTGGCAGTCGTAGATGCTCAGCTTGGCGCCGTCGTTCGCGTTGTACCCCTCGATGTCCACGCACTTGTTGGCCAGGTAGCTCACCAGGTCACCCGCGGCGCTCAGCACGAAGTCCTGGGCGCGGTTGCCGTTGCAGTTGGCGATCTGGATGCGCGTGCCGTTGGCCGTCGAGGCCCCGGACACGTCCAGGCACTTGCCGCCAATCTTCAGCCGGGCGCCGTCCCAGGCGAACTTCTGGGCGTTGGTGCCATTGCACGTCCACATCTGCACCTGCACGCCGTCGGAGAAGTTGCTGTTGGGCACGTCGATGCACTTGCCGTTCATCCGCGAGACGAACGACTGGCCGCCACCTCCACCGCCGCTCGTGACGAGCGACAGGCCGTAGGCGCTCAGGATGGGGTTGATGGGCTGGAAGAACGTCTGGGGAGGATTGCCATTGGAGCAGCCGCCCGCGATGCCCGACGTCACGCCCTGCGCCTGATTGCCGGAGAGGACCGAGCCACCCGAGTCACCGGGGTCCGCGCACGCGTCCGTCTTGGACAGGCCATACACCGGGCCATTGGAGTAGTTGACCGTGACGTTCGTGGCCTGCAGCGTTCCACACCGCCAGCCGGTCGTGGTGCCGGAGCGGCAGATGGACGCGCCGATGCCGGCCGCGTTGGAGCCCTGAACGATGACGTTCGCGTTGTTGTAGTTGTACACCCAGGGCTGCGGCGTCCACGAGCCGTTGGTCGCCACCCACCCGTAGTCACTGCCGGGGAACACCGACCCCCGGATGGTGCCCATGGACTGCCAGTTGTTGCCGAGCGTGGGGGTGCCCGCCCCGCCACAGTGTCCCGCGGTGACGAAGCCGCCGTACACCGAGAAGCCCACCGAGCACACGCCATAGGAGCCACCGGCCCCCGTGCCGAAGTAGTAGATCTCTCCGCCGCGCACGTCGTACGCCGGGCGCGGGGCCTGGGTGGAGTGCTCCACGCGGATCACCCCATCCTTCGCGCCGCTGCTCAGCGCGACGAACGACTGGGCCCGCGCCGCCGTCAGGCTCGTGTCGTTCTCCGCCTGCACGACCACGCTGTTGGTGGCCACGTCCACGTACCAGGAGTGGATCGACGCGGGCGCGTTCCGGGCGTTGCCGTTCAGCTCCGCCACCACCTGCTCCAGCCTCGCCTTGCTGTGCTTGACCAGCCGCGGCTCGGCTCCCGCACGCCGCACGCGCGCCGCGCTGGCCTCATCCGTCACGCCGACGATGAGCTGGGTGCCGTCCTTGCTCAGCCAGGCCCCTCCGAAGCTGTCTCCCAGCTCCGCGCTCAGCCCCTTCTCCAGCCCGGGCGCCTTCGCCTCGAACTCCAGCCGGCGGCGCGCCTGCGCCTCGTCCAGCCCCAGGTCCCTGCGCATCGCGGAGAGCATCTCCGGCGACACGTCCTGCGCCGACACGGCCTCGGCCGCCACCGCGGGCAGGCCGTGGAGCGTCGCCAGACCGGTGAACAACGTCGTCACGGTGGAGAGTGCGTTGAGCTTTCGATTCTTCATGGGTGGTTCTCTCGGGTTTGGGGGGGGCGGGCGTGTAGTTTTTGCTTGGAATTCTAAAAAATCAAGAAAGACAAGCTAGTCCAGCTCTCGGGGCTGTTTCGTTAAAACGGAGAAATGACTCAATTCTCGCCCAGCCCTCTTTTAGAGGAAGGTAGGGCGGAGATAGGGTCAACCCGAGGATCGAAATACCCTCACCCCGACCCTCTCCCAGAGGGAGAGGGAGAGGGGGAGGGGGAGGGAGGGAGAGGGGGGCGGTTCTTCTCCTGGATGCGTGTTTCCCTCCAGCCCAGCTCATGGGCGAGGGTGGTTCACGAACCCACGGTGCGGTTCTACGGGCTCCCGGGTGCTGGCGCGCTCAGCACCGGGGCAGGTTCGCGTCCGGAGGGCAGCTCCACTCGGCATGGCAGCACTCGCCCCCCTCGCGACCGCAGGGCAGCTGGCATGTCTCCACCCAGTCGCATGGGTGGCGCTCGGAGGTGGGACTCGAGGACTCGTCCATCTGCCCCTCCGGGGTCGTGCAGTTGCTCGCTCCCGGCTCGCACGTCACCGCCGGTGGGGGTCTCCGCGTCGACATCGCCACCACCGCCGCCGGAGCTCCGGTGAGCAGGCTCGCCATCAGACAGAAAATCGCCGTCTTCACGACCACACCCCCGTGCTGATCGCGTACCTGTTCCCACCACCCCCGTCCCGTGGCCCGAGCCACGCTCCGGGGCGTCAGAACTCGTCCGCCGTCGCTCTCAACGCGTGCCACCCGGTTCTATTGCGGGGCGACTTCGATGGCGCCGCGGTTCTTGTCCTGATGTGCCCATGGCCCGTCGCTTTGCGAAGGGGGTTGAGCGGGGAATTCGCGACTTCGTCGTTCAACAGGAGGATCGGTTGTCCGCCCGGCGGCACTCGCTCGGCTGCCCTTGTGGGCGCGGGTGGGGCGGGCGGGGGGTCACATCCGTCTCCGGAAGCCTCTCTCCGACAAGGAGAGGTGGACAGATGAGAGTCAGCAAGAGCCGCGGCGGCCTGACGGTTCGAGCCATCGCCGGAACGCACAACCTCCTGCTGGGCATCGACCTGGAGGAGGAGCTGCGCAAGGGGTGTCTCGGGTTCTCCATCCAGCGGGCCCGGTTGGACCCGAAGCGGAAGACCCCGACGGCCTGGCGGTGGTTGCCCAACCGCCTGCGGTTCCCGAATGACAAGAGCACCGGCGCCATCACCAGCGAGCACTCCCCCGTGCAGAAGTTCCGTTGGGGGGACTACACCGTCGAGCCGGGGACGACGTACCGCTACCGGGTGATCGCCCGCTATGGCCGCTGGGATGCGCTGACGTCGGGCGCGACGGTGGAGTTGGACGTGACGACGGAGGACCCCTCCTCGGAGCGCACCGCCGTCTTCTTCAACCGGGGCGCGGCCGCCAGTCAGGCCTACAACGACACGTTCGGCGACGTGGATCCGGACGAGATGGAGCCCCGGGAGCGGCGCAAGGCCCTGACGTGGCTGTCGCGCGGCCTCGAGGAGGCGCTGCTGGCGTTCATGGCCCGGGCGCGAGGCAAGGGATATGCCCTCCATGTCGCCATCTACGAGTTCCAGAAGCCGGAGTTGCTGGCGGGGCTGGTGGAGGCGGCCAAGCGCGGCGTCGAGGTGAAGGTCGCCTACCACTATCGCAAGGCCTCCAAGGAGGACACCACCTGGGCGAAGAACGAGAAGGCGGTCGCCGCGAGCATGCTCGTCCAGAGTGGAGCGCAGGTCCACCAGCGCAAGGAGAATCCCCAGAGCGCCATCAGCCACAACAAGTTCCTGGTGCTCCTCCACAAGGGCAAGCCCCGTGCCGTCTGGACGGGCTCCACCAACTGGACCGAGGGGGCCATCTATGGACAGCTCAACGTGGGGCACGCCCTGTACGACGAAGGGGTCGCGGACACCTACGAGCGGTACTTCCAGCTCCTCTTCGCGGATGCGAAGGCCGAGGTGCTCAAGGCCGCCGCTCGCAAGCTTTCCCCCGTGCTGGACCAGAAGGTGCTTCCCCCAGGTCCCGGCGCGTGGCCCATCCTCTCGCCGCAGTCCAATGACGACATGCTCAAGCTGTACGCGGCCCTCTGCGAGCAGGCCAGTCACGTGATGGTGTGCGCCCCGTTCGCGCTCGCCCAGCCCATACGGGACGCCTTGTCCGACGAGAACGAGGCGGACTCCATCCTGCGCTACCTGCTGGTGGACAAGGAGGGCAGCCTGGGCAAGCCCGAGGAGGTCCAGCTCATCAAGGGCGATCCCTCCAATTCGCTGGGCGTGGCCGTCACCCTCAAGTCCCCGCTCCACGACTTCCAGCAGCGGCTCCTCATGAGTTCGGAGAGCTTCCACCACTCCGGCATCCACATCCACTCGAAGATCATCGCCGTGAATCCGCTCGGGGACGATCCCATCCTCATCACCGGCTCGGCCAACTACTCGAACAACTCCACCCGGCGTAACGACGAGAACAGCGTCCTCATCCGAGGCGACCTGGCGGTCGCGGACATCTACGCCACGGAGTTCATGCGGATGTTCGAGCACTACCACTTCCGCGGTTCCGTCGCGAAGGAGAACGCGAAGCGGGCCGAGGCCGGCAAGAGGCCCGTGGACAAGCCGATCTCCTTGAGGGCGGACGACACCTGGTCGGACTCGCGCTACGTCCCGGGCAGTCACGAGGCGCTCGCCCGCCAGCTCTTCGCGGGCACCGGGCCGGAGCCCACTCCCTTGGAGCGCGAGCGCGAGCACCCCCGCCACGCCGGCCCGTAGGGGCACCGGGCGCCCCGCTCTACACGTGCTGCTCCAGTGGGTGCTCGCCCAGGCGCTCCAGCGCCCGCCGCTCGAAGGTGCGCGCGCCCTGCTGGCGAGCCGTCCGGAGGGCCTGGAGGAAGCTCTCGCGGGCCTCCGGCTCATGGCCCAGTGCCCGCAGGGCCTCGCCTCGCAGCCGGTGCAGCTCGGCGTCGTAGAAGTGCTGGCCCCCCGGCTCGAGCTTCCTCAGCGCCTCGGTGCTCATTGCCAGGGCCTCGCGGGGTTGCCCCAGCTTCAGGTGCAGCTCCGCCATCACGCCGAACTCCATGTGGAGCTTGTTGGTCCTGGCACCCGGGGCGTCCCAGCCCGTGAGGGCCTCGCGGATGGACCGCAACCCCTCCTGGGCATGCCCCTGCGCGCCCCAGGCCCAGCCCCGGATGATCGTGGCCCAGGACTGATAGCCCCGGAACCCGTGCTCACGCGCGATCGCGAGGGCCGCATAGGACCAGTCCAGGGCACGCCGCACGTCCCCGCGGAGCTGACAGGCCTCGGCGATGTACGTCAGCACGCTGGCGGACGTGTGCGCGTGGCCGATGCGTTCCGCCAGCTCCAGCGCCTCCTGGCTGGCGCGCAGGGACTCCTCCTCGTGTCCGAGCACCGCGTGCGCCATGGCCGCGACGGCCAACCCCGTGGCGCACGGGTCGATCCACTGCCGCTCGGCCATGGCCCGCTGCTCCTCGGGTGAGAAGCCCGAGCACGCCGGCATCCGCGCGAGCTGCTCCAGCGAGGCGGCCATGTCGCCCCAGGCGAAGAAGTCCGCCGCCATCATGCGGTGTCCCAGGGCGAGCAGCTCCTGGTCCTCGTGGCGCTCGCCCAGCGTCACGAGCATCGTGGCCAGCTCGTGCGCGCGCGCGTACTCCGTCCGGGAGAAGAAGTAGGAGAAGAGCCCGAAGAAGGACAGCCGCAGCCGGGGCAGCGCCTCGCCCACCCGGGGGAGGAGCGCGAGTGCCCGGGTGTACGTCCGCTCCACCTCGGGCGAGTAGTAGCCGTGCACCTGGGCCAGTGGCACGCCCAGGAGGATGAGCAGCCGCAACTCCTCCTGGAGTCGCCAGGGGGTGTCGGGCAGCAGGGGCAGCAGCCGCAGTGCCTGCTGGAAGTGGCTCGCCGCCTCCTGGTTGGGCGAGCGCAGGCTGGCGCGCTGCCCGGCCCGCGTCCAGAAGGCAATGGCCCGGGAGTAATCGCCGGCTTCGGTGTAGTGGTAGGCGAGCCGCTCCGGTTGCGTATCCACCACCTCGGGGGATTGCTCCAGCAGGGCCCGGGTGATGCGCTGGTGGAGCTGCCGGTGCGCGCCCCGTGGCTGCGACTCCCTGGCCGCGTCCTGGAGGAGGGCATGACGGAACTGGTAGCCGGGCCCGGTGTCATCGTCCCGCGGTTGCAGCAGCCCCTCGGCCACCAACGCCTCCAGGTCGCGTCGCAGCGTCAGCGGGTCCCTGCGCGTCAGCGTGGTCAGCAGCTCCACGGAGAAGCCGCGCCCGAGCGCCGCGCAGGACCAGGCCAATGCCTTCTGTCGGGAGGGCAGCAGGTCCAGCCTCGCCCTGAGCAGCTCGTCGAGGGTGATGGGGATGGCGCCGGGCGTCCCGTGCTCCAGCACCATGCGCGTCATCTCCTCCACGAAGAGGGGAATGCCGTCCGTCCTGGCGACGAGCTGCTGGACCTGCTCCGGGGACAGCTCCCGGCCGTGGGCGGACTCGCGCACCAGGGTGGCGGTGAGCTCTGGTGGCAGCCGCTCCAGCGCGAGCCGGTGCATCCACGGGCGCGAGGGCCAGGAGGGATGGAGCTCGGGCCGGGCGCTGAGGACGAGCAGGACGCGCTCCCGCTCCAGGCGCTCCAGGAGGTAGCCGAGCAGCTCCAGCGTGGAGGGGTCCGCCCAGTGCAGGTCCTCCACCACGCCGAGCACCGGCCGCTCGCGGGCCACGTGGGACAGCAGCGCCGCCACGGCCTCGAAGGTGCGCTCCTCGCGGAGCTCCAGCGAGAGTTGGAGCGGGGGCGCGCCCGTGGGGTCGGGCAGGGAGAGGAGGTGGGCCAGGAGCGAGGCGTGCTCCGGTGACAGCCCCAGCGTGCCCGGTGGAGGGGCCACGCCCCGGGGGAGGAGGCGCCGCGACAGCTCGATGAGCGGATGGAAGGGGCTGGTGCTCGACCGCGGCCAGCACTGGCACTGGAAGTAGACGCACGGCTCCTGGCGGACCCGCTCGCGCAACTCCTGGATGAGGCGGGACTTGCCGAGGCCCGCCTCGCCCAGGACGAGCACGGAGGCTCCCCGCCCACCGCGGGCCTCGTTCCAGTACGCGAGGAGCCGTCGCAGCTCGTCCTCCCGTCCCACCAGCGGCGTGAGGCCGCCAGCGGCGAGCACCCGCTCGAACCGGAACGTCGCCGGCCGCTCGCGCAGCACCCGGTGCAGGCCCAGGCGCCGCGTCCCCGCGAGGCCCTGGTAGTCGCGGGCTCCGAGTGCCTCGGCCTCGAACGTCCCACGCACCAGCGACCAGGTGGCCTCGCTGACGAGCACGGTGTGGGGCTCGGCCAGGCCCGCCAGCCAGGAGGCCACCTTCGGTGCCTCGCCCCTCATCGCGAGCGCCCGGCCCCGGTCCTCCGGGCCTTGCCCGCCCAACGTCACCCGGCCCGTGTGGATGCCCACCTTCACGGCCAGCGCTTCCCGAGCCAGGGCGAGCCCCACCTGGACCGCGCTCCGCGAGTCCTCCTCGCTCGCCACCGGGTAGCCGAAGCAGGCCAGCACCTCGTCACCGAGGTACAGGGCGATGGAGCCCCCCCGCTGCTGGACGAGCTCCTCGCAGCGCTGGTGGAAGGCCTCCTCCCACTCGCCGACGTCCTCGGTGTCCAGCGCCCGCGCCAGCCCGGCCCCGGTGAGCCGCAAGGACACCAGCGTCACCTGCCGGCGCTCGGGAGCCGGGGGGCGCGGTGCCTGTCCCCGGGCGCCCCATCGCTCCTCCAGCTCACGCAGCTCCTCGCCCAGCTCCCGCGCCGTCTGATAGCGACGCTCGGGGGCCTTGGCCAGCAGCGTGGACACCAGCGGCTCCAGCTCCCGGGGCAGCTCCGGCCGGCGCTCGCGCACCGGGGGCACGGGCTCGTCGGAGAGCACCCGCTCGCGCAGCTCCGGCAGGCTGTCGCTCGGGTAGGGGGGAGCTCCGGTGAGCATCTCGTACAGCACGATGCCCGCGGCCCAGAGGTCGGTCCGCTCGTCCTGCCGTCCTCCCCGCCATTGCTCCGGCGCCATGTAGGCTGGCGTGCCGGCGGTGGGCAGGTCCAGTCCGGGCGCGTCCCGCTCCGCCAGCAGCCACGCCAGGCCGAAGTCGAGCAGCTTCACCTCGCCCTGACGGGTGACGAAGACGTTGCCCGGCTTGAGGTCCCGGTGGATGACGTGGTGCTCGTGGGCGTGCGCGAGCCCGGCGGCGATGCCGGCCAGCAACTCCAGGGCGTGCCGTGGCGCCAGCCGCTGCTCGCGCCGCAGCACCGCCGAGAGCGACTCGCCCTCCAGGTACTCCATGACGAGGAAGGGGACTCGTGGTTCCCACGCGGCCTCGCGCCACTCGGAGACGTCGAAGAGGCGGACGATGTTGGCGTGGGCCAGCTGCGCGACGGCCCGCGCTTCCTTCCTCAGCAGGGAGATCAGCTGCTCCTCATCGTCCGAGGGCGCGCGAGGGAGCAGGAACTTGAGCGCCACCTCGCGTCTCAGCTGGGCATCCCATGCGCGGAACACCTGGCCCATGCCCCCTCCGCCCAGCGACTCGAGCACCTGGAAGCGGCGGCCGTCCTGGCCTCCCAGCCACTGCCCGGACACCGGCGTGCGAAGCAGGGCCGGCCCCCGGGTGACCACCCGCATCAGGTCGTCGCCGAAATCCGAGTCCTCGAAGCCGGAGACCGTGGACGCTCCCTCATCGTCGCGGCCGGTATTCCCAGACATGGCAGCCCCCAGCCTTCAAGCTAGGGACCACCAGGGCATGGGGGCAATGCTCACAGTTGCGACAGGAGCCGGTCCAGGTCGTCCGGCCGCACCGGCTTCACCAGGTGCAGGTCGAAGCCCGCCTGGCGCGCCCGCGTCTGGTCCTCCGTCCCGCCGTAGCCGGTGAGCGCCACCAGCCGGATGGCCCGGCCCATCTTCGCCCGCAGCTCCTCCGCCACCCGGTAGCCGTCCAGTCCCGGCAGCCCGATGTCCACCAGCGCCAGCTCCGGCGTGCGCTGCACCGCCAGCTCCAACCCGCGCAGCCCGTCCGCCGCCACTTCCACCCGATGGCCCCAGGTCTCGAGCAAATCCTGCAGCGCCTGCCGCGCGTCCGCGTTGTCCTCCACCAGCAGGATGTGCCGGCGGCGCTTCACCAGGTCCGGCATCACCACGTCGCGCGGCTCCTGCTCCGAGGCCTCCGGCAGCAGCGGCAGCCACACGGTGAACTCGCTGCCCTGGCCCGGGCCATCGCTGTGCGCCTCCACCTGGCCTCCGTGCAGCTCCACCAGGCTGCGCACCAGCGTCAGGCCGATGCCCAGGCCCCCGCGTGTGCGCTCCAGCGACTCGTCCGCCTGCGCGAACAGGTCGAACACCGAGGGCAGGATGTCCGAGCGGATGCCGATGCCCGTGTCCTTCACCCGCACCACCGCTCCCGCGAGCCCGTTGCGCGCCACCGGCTCCACCCGCACCTGGATGGCTCCACCCGCGTCCGTGTACTTCGTCGCGTTGTCCAGCAGGTTGGTGAAGATCTGCTCCAGCCGCGTCGTGTCCGCCTCCATCCACAGCGGCACCGCCGTCAGGTGGGACTCGAGCGTCAGCTTGCGGTTGTCGGCCAGGGGGCGGAACACCGTCAGCACCTGCTCCATCACGCCCCGCAGGTCCAAGCGCGTCCGGCGCAGTTCCACCTTGCCGCGCGTCATCCGGCTCACGTCCAGCAGGTCGTCCACCAGCCGCGCCAGGTGGTTCGTCTGGCGCTGGATGATGGAGATCATCCGCCCCTCCTTGGGGTCCACCGGCGGGCGGCGATCCAGGATGCCCACGGCGGTGGTGATGGCGGCCAGGGGGTTGCGCAGCTCGTGGGCGAGCATGGCCAGGAACAGGTCCTTGCGCCGGTCCGCCTCCTCCAGGGACTCGGTGCGCCGGCGCAGCTGCTGCTCCGCGCGCCGCATGCGCAACAGCGAGCGCACGGTGGCGACGAGCTCCTCGCCCTCGAAGGGCTCGGTGAGGTAGGCGTCCGCGCCGCCCTCCAGCCCGCGCACCTTCTTGTCCGGCGTCACGTAGGTGGCCGAGGTGTGCATCACCGCGATGGAGGCCGTCTCCGGGTTGGCCCGCAGGCGCTTGCACACCTCGTAGCCGCTGATGTCCGGCAGCTTCACGTCCAGCACCACCACGTCCGGGCGGACTTCCTGGGCCAGCCGCAGCGCCTCATGGCCCGTGGCCGCCTCCACCACCTTGTAGCCCGCCATCTTCAGCGTGCGCGTGGACAGATAGCGGGTCGCCTCGTCGTCGTTGACGTTGAGAATGGTCGCGGAAAAGCTCATGTCAGCCACGGCGGCCCTCTCCCTGATTGGTGCCCAGACCCGTCTTGTGGAGGGCGTCCCGGATGCGGCTGATGGCGACCTCGCGGCTCAGCGTGTGTTTGGCCAGGATGATCGCCGTCTCCTTCGCCAACCGCTGCCGCTCCTCCTCCTGCAACTGCCGCGAGGTGTGGAGGATGACGGGGATGTCGCGCGTGATGGGGTCCGCCTTCAAGTCGTCCAGCACGTCGAAGGCCGTCATGTCCGGGAGCACGAAGTCCAGGAAGATGAGGTCCGGCCGCTGCTCGCGCGCCAGCCGGATGCCCTCGGGCCCGGTGGCCGCCTCGGACAGCACGTAGGGCGTGTCCTTGAGCAGTTGCCGCAGCAGGTAGCGGTGCACGTCGTCGTCGTCGATGATGAGCAGCTTGTGCACGGGGCCCGTGCGCGCCATGGCCGCCAGCTTGCGCAGCAGCTGCTCCTCGACCACCGGCTTGAGCCAGAACTCGTCCGCGCCCAGCGCGCGCGCCTTGTGCTCGCGGTCCATGAGCGTCACCACCAGGGTGGGGATGTCGCGCGTGGCCTCGTTGCCCTTGAGCTCGGAGAGGAAGCCCCAGCTCGTCTCTCCTTCCAGCATGACGTCCATGACGATGGCGGCCGGGCGCACCCGCTGCAGCGTGCGCCGTGCCTCGTCCACCGTGCGCACTGGCAGCACCTGGAAGCCCGAGCGCTCCAGGTACTTCTCGTAGAGGAAGAGCGTCTGCCGGTCGTCCTCCAGCACCAGCACCGGCGCGCGGCCCGGCTCCAGGTGCTGGCTGCGCTCGGCCAGGCTCACCATCGCCTCCACCTCCGGGTGCACCCGGGGGATGAGGAGCGTGAAGGTGGAGCCCCGGCCCGGCGTGCTCTGCACCGTGAGGCTGCCGCCGAGGAACTCCGCCAGCCGCCGCGACAGCGCCAGCCCCAGGCCCGTACCCTTCACCTTCTTCTGCAGCGGGCTCTCCACCTGGGTGAACTCCTCGAAGATGCGCTCGTGGAGCTCCGGCGAGATGCCAATGCCCGTGTCGCGCACCTGGAAGCACACCCGATCGTCCGGCGCCAGCTCGGCCGAGACGGTGACGTGGCCCGTCTCCGTGAACTTCAGCGCGTTGGACACCAGGTTGCGCAGCACCTGGCTCACCTTGGCCTCGTCCGTCTCCAGCAGCAGCTCTCCAGGTGGCTCCTCGAAGCGCAGCTCCACCGGCGAGTCCACCGGCACCAGCGGCCGCATCATCCCGCGCAGCGCGCCCAGGAAGTCCGAGGCGCTGAAGCGCAGGGGCCGCAGCGTCGCCTTGCCGGACTCCATCTTCGACAGGTCCAACAGGTCGTTCACCAGCTCGAAGAGGGCCTCGCCCGAGGTGCGGATGAACTGCACCTGCTTCTGCTGCTCCACGGTGAGGCTGCCGTTGGCGGGGTTGAGCAGCAGCCGCGCCAGGCCGAGGATGGAGTGCAGCGGGGTGCGGAACTCGTGGCTCACGTTGGCCACCACGCGGCTCTTGATCTCCGCGGCGCGCACCAGGCTCTCCGTCTTCTCGTCCAGCTCGGCGTGCAGCGTGCGCACGCCGCGGTTGGACTCCTCCAGGTCCCGGTTGAGCAGGGCCAGCTCGTCCGCGCGCCGCTTGAGCTCGCGCTGCTGGCGCTCCGTCTCGCGGTGCAGCGCCGCCAGCTCGCTCATCGTCTCGCTCACCTGCGAGAGCGACGCGGCATAGTCCTCCGTCACCAGGCTGCCCACCAACGCCGAGCCCCCCTCATGCGGGGCGCCCCGGAAGGCGAACGTGCGCGGCATGCCCCCCACGCACAGGATGACCTCCCAGCCCTCCACCCGCTCGTCACGGGCCAGGGTGATGAGCCGGTCCACCTTGTCCTCGGTGCCCTGGGCCGCCAGCTTGCGCAGGGGTTGGCCCGGAGTGCACTCCAGCATCCGCACCGCGCGCTCGTCCCCCCAGGTGATGGAGCCGGAGGCGTCGCACACCAACGCCACCTCGCGGCTCAAGAAGTGCCACAAGGGCGCGGGGATGGGCGTCGTCATGACGGGTCCTTTGCCAGGGCGGTGAGCCCGTTGGCCATCGTCACACGGGGCGTCTCCGTCACGGAGGGCTCGTGTGCCAGCGCCGCCTCCAGCGTCTCCAACAGCGTGCGGTAGTCGCAGGGCAGGCCCCGTTGGGGCCAGAAGCCCGCGTACCACCGCGCATGCTCCGCGAAGAGCCCGGGCCGCTTCACCCCGAGCGCGTCCATCAGGTACGACAGCTGCAACGTCAGCTCGTCACGCAGGCGCTCCTCCTGCCCGCGCGTCGCGGGCACCCGCTCCGCCAGCTCGCGCAGCGCGTGCGCCACCAGCCGGGGCAGGGCCGCGTGCACGGCGCGCGCGGAGTCCTCGCTCCACTCCAGCGCCGCGATGGCCGCGCGCATGTACTCCAGCGCCTGGGCCGGCTCCGTGAGCCCCTCGCGCACCAGCGCGTCGTGCAGCCCCTGGAAGTGCCAGGCGATGTGGCGCGAGCTCATGCCGCGAGGCACCAGCAGCCCCTGCAGCCAGCGCGCATAGCGCTCCATCACCCCCGCGTCCTTCGCATCCAGCGCCTGCACCAGGTAGCGCACGTGGAAGAGCGCGTCCTCGCCGCCGAAACGGCGCGCCCGCTCCTCGCCGTACCGCGCGAACCAGAAGGGGTCTTCGTAGAGCCCCGACACGGATGCCTCGGCGAGCCCCTGGGCTCGTGCCTCTACCTGCCGGGCGAGTGACTGCATGCCTAGACCTCGAACATCCTGCAGGCCGCCGCCACCAGCTCGCGCGCGTCCTTACCGAAGAAGGGGACTCCCAATTCCGCTTCCAGCCCGGGTACCCAGGTGAAGGCCAACCCCCCTACGGCCAGAGGCAACAACGGCGCTACCTCGCGTACCGCCGCCACCGCCTGACGCAATGCCGGGATGTGGTACGTCATGGTGACCGAGAGCGCCAGCAAATCGGGTTTCTGCGCACGCACCTCGCGCACCACGTGCTCCGTGGGGACATTCGCCCCCAGGAAGCGTACATCGAAGCCCGCCATTTCCAGGAAGTCGCTCGCCACGCGGGCGCCCAGCTCGTGCAGCTCTCCCTCCACGCAGGAGATCATCACCGTGCGCCCATTGGCCGGGTCCCTCGGCAGGTGTCGGTAGAGGTGTGACAGGGCGAGCTGGGAGATGGCGGTGGCCAGGTGCTCCTGGGCCACGGAGATGTGGTTCTCCTGCCAGAGCCGGCCGATCTCCCGTTGGGCCTCCTGGATGATCTCCAGGTGCAGCGTGGGCAGGGGGATGCCCCGGAGGATGCCTTCATCCACCAGGAGGCGGAGGGCCTCGCGGCGGTTTCCCTTGAGCTGGGCGGAAAGGTAGGACTCCCGGAGCGCGGCGATGGTGTCGTGAATCAGGGATGAGGGCGCGGACATGAGAGGGGAGCGCGGCAAGGTACTCGGGTCCATGGACTCCTGAGTAGTGCCATCCAGTCGACGACTCATGGGAAGTGAACAAATCCACACAGGGGGTGGGGGAGGGTGATTCGCTTGCTCGCTCGTACTCCAGGCGAGGAGGTTTGGAATGTACGTGAAGGGAGGGGAACGGTAGGTCATGCGCGTCTGCACGCTGCTCGGAGTGCTGGGAGGGTTGTTCCTCGTCGGGTGGATTGCCCTGGCCGTCTTCTTCTGGCGCAGGGAGAAGGAGGCCAGCCAGCGTCACAAGGAGCAGCTGCGTCTGGTCAGTACCGAGGAGCTCTTCTCCCGCGCCTGGAGCTGGGGCTCCTTCAACCGTCACGCGGACATCCCCTCCGTGAAGGCGTTCCGCACCCTGCTCGAACAGCACCGCTACGCGGAGATGCTCGAGGGCTGGCGCGCCCTGACCTCCTCCCTGTTCGCCCTGGAGGAGCACGTCTCTTCCGCCAGCCCCCTCGTCTATGACAGCGATTCCTTCCGCGTGTTGCGCGACTACGTGGAGGTGCTTCACGAGCGACAGGCGCGCGGGGAGTGACGGCGGGTAGACCCTCACCCCAGCCCTCTCCCAGAGGGAGAGGGAGCTTGCTCAGACGAGCGGCGGGGGGATGGGGGCCGTGGGGAGCATCAACGTCACGGTCGTCCCCACTCCCTGGTCGCTTTGCAGGGTGATGGTGCCTCCGTGGTCCTCGATGACCCGATGGCACACCGCCAGCGACAGGCCCTTTCCGCTCCATTGCTGCTTGGTGGTGAAGAAGGGATTGAAGATGCGCTCCAGGTGCTCGCGGGGAATGCCCCGGCCCGTGTCCCGTATCTCCACCTTCACCATCTGCGCGTCCACCCGCTGCGTGACCAGCGTGAGGTTTCGCTCCGGCCTGTCCTTCAAGGCATTGAGCGCATTGCCCAGCAGCCGGCCGAAGACGTCGCTCAGCGCCTGCTGGTCTCCGAGCACCTTCACCTCCCCGGGGTAGAACTCGCACGTCACCCGCACGCCCGCCGCCGACAGGTCCGCGCCCCGCGCATCCAGGACGCGTTGCAGCATCTTGTGCAGGTCCAGCGGCGTGCGTCCGAAGTGCTGCCGCTCCACCAGCAATTGCAGCTCGCGGACGATGTTGGCGATGCGCTGGGCCTGCTGGAGCACGGCGGAGAGCATCCTCCGCGAGGGGTCCTCCTCCGGCAGGTCCATCAACAGCAACTGCACGTTGCCCAGGATGGCGGCGAGCGGGTTGTTCATCTCGTGCGCCATGCCGGCCGCCAGGTCTCCCATGGCCGCCAGGCGCTGGCTGCGCGAGAGCTGTGCCTGCGTCTTCTGCAGCTCCCGGGTGCGCTCCTCCACCTGGTTCTGCAGTTGCTCGTTGAAGCCCAGCAGCTCGCGGTGCGCCACCTCCAGCGCATGGCCCATGTCATTGAAGGTGCGGGCCAGGTCTCCCAGCTCGTCCCGGCGCGACAGGGAGATGCGGTGGCCGAGGTTGCCCCGGGCGAGCTCCCGCGCGCCCCCGGCCAGCCGGGCGATGGGGCGTGCCATGGCCCGGGCCAGCAGCAAGGCCAGCACCAGCACGCCCACCAGCGTCAGTCCGAGCACCCCGAAGGTGTTGCGCGCCAGTGCATGCAACGGCGCGAGCGCCGCCTCGCGCGGACGGGCCACCACCGCCACCCAGTCCAGCTCGGGCACCGGGCTGTAGGCCGCCAGCCACGTGCGGCCCTCCTCCTCGTAATCCGCCTGCCCCGTCCGCTGGGCGCCCGGTGCTCCCGGCAGCCTCGCGGCGAACGCCTCGCGGCGGCGCTCGCGCTCCGGGTCTCCGCTCAGCAGCAGCCGGCCCTCTCCATCCAACAGGAAGACGCGCTCGCTCCCCTCCCCACTGGCGGTGAGCCGTTGGGCGAGCTCCTTCAGGCCCAGCTCGGCGGCCAGCCCTCCCGCGCCTCCCCGGGGTCCGAGCGCCACCACCACCACCGCGGGCCGCTGGCGCACGGCGGTGAGGTAGGGCGCGGAGATGGCGTACGCGCGGCCCGCGGGCACCCGGGAGAGCAGCTCCGCGGCCCGGCGCCGGAAGTCCTCCACCTCCTCGGCGGCCACGGTGTCATGGCGGCGGAACTGCGGCTCCTGCCGCGCGAAGGCCTCCAGGTCGTCCACGAAGACGGAGGCCGTCATCCGCCCCTGTCCATCGAAGAGCCCCACCAGGGCGATGCCGTCCCGCCGCAGGAAGACGCGGGCGAGGAACTCCTGGGCCTCGGCGGGCCCGAGCTTCTCCGGGTCCAGATGCAGCAGGGCGCTCCCGAGCTCCGTGGCGAGCGAGAGGACATAGGTGGAGGCGTGCTCGGCCTCGGCCCGCGCGCTGCGCCGGTACTGTTCGGCGACGGCCTCCCCGAGTGCCCGCTCCGCGTCGCGCCAGGCCAGCAGTCCCATGGCGAGCGTGGGCACCGCGGCGGTGGCGATGAGCAGCAGCAGCAGCCGGGAGCGGATTCTCATGGGCGCGGGCTCATGGGCAGCTCGTCTGCAGGTTGAGGCACGTCGTCGTCGACTTGTTGGCGTCCACGGTGTCGGTGGCGGTGAGCTGCAGGCAGGAGTTGGGCGCGCGGCCCGTCACTCCCTCGAGCACCACGTTGGACTCGGTGAGGGTGCCCGCGCTGAAGGCGCGCGTGGTGGTGGGGTTGATGGTGCCGAACGGCGCCAGCGTGAGCCGGGCCGTTCCCGTGTAGTCGGGGACGAAGTTGTTCCACTTGTCCACGGCGGTCAGGGTGAGCCTCCACCGGTCCCCGTCGGCGATGCAGACGGGTTTCTGGAACAGGTAGCCGGCGAAGTCACTCGGCGACACGGCGAAGCCGCCGACCTGCTGTCCCTTGAGGGTGTTCGTGATGTTGCTGACGAGCACCCGCGTGCTGGGAGTGGCCTGCCAGAGGGTGACCATCACGTCGGCCCTGCCCTGGAAGCCGGACAAGGAGGTGGGCGAGAAGAGGTGCGCGTGGACACCATCGGCGCCGAGCTGCAGGTCGTGCACGTCCCGGGTGAGGTTGCCGTAGGTGTCCACCGCGCGGATGCGCACCGCGAAGGCTTTGTCCGCCCTCTGGGGACTGGTCGTGTCCTCCACCACGAAGCGCTGCGTGGGGCCCGGGAGCACGGCGAAGTTCCCGGTGGTGGCGCTCAGCGCTCCGGGTGCGTCGGGCGTGCCCTCGGTGAGGGTGAGGCGGGTCTCGTCCAGGGCGGAGGTGATCGTCACCGGCAGGGTGATGGCTCCCCTGAAGTCGCCGCTGGTGGTGGGGCTCAGCGCGCCCTCGGGGACACCCGAGGCGGAGAGCGTCACGGACAGGGGCGTCTCCGCGCGGTTGCCATAGCGGTCCAGCGCCTCGAGCAGGAGGGAGAAGGGCCTGCCGGCCTGCTGGGGGCCCTCCACGGTGGACACCGCCAGGCGCACGGGCATGCCGGGGCGGATGGAGAGCTCCGCGGAGGCGCCACGCACGGTGGGCGCGTTGGGGTCCGTCGCCATCACGGACACCATCTGCACCCGGGTGAAGCTGGCGGTGAAGGAGGCCCTGCCCGCCTCGAGCCCGACGCTGTTGGGATGGAAGTCCGGGTCGGCGGGGAAGGCCTCCAGCAGCACCGTGCCCTGGAAGGACGTGGGATTGCCCCAGTCGTCCTGGGCCTGGACGGTGAAGCGCTCGGGGATGCCCGCCTGCAGGGGCCCGGTGCCGGCGCGCAGCACCTCGAAGTGGCGGGTGGGCCCGGGCTCCACCCGGAGGTTCACCCGGTCCGACTCGAGCGGGGTGAGCGTGTCGCGGTTGAGCGCCTTGGCCGTCAGCCACACCTCGGCCGAGCTGTGCGTGTCGAGGTAGAGGATGGGCAGCCGGCCCCGCGAGCCCTGGAGGATGAAGGAGAGCGCGGGGTGGTACGGGTCCCCCTGGTTGACGGCCAGGCCTCCCGCGGGCGAGGAGGTGCTCAGCTCCAGCAGGATGCCCGTGGCCGGGAGCGAGGCCGGGCCACCGCTGTCGTCCAGCACATCCACGGCGAGCACCGCCGGCTCTCCGGCCCTCAGCGGCCAGGAGGGCACGCGGGTGTAGCGCACCGCCGTTGGCGGGCCCAGCCGCCCCACCGCCACCGTCTGGGCGATGGAGGGCAGGCCCTGACTGCTGGACTCCAGCGTGTGATAGCCGGGCGTGGAGTCCTGGTAGTAGAGATCCAGCCCCCACTCGCCCGGCGCGAGCGTCACCTCCAGCTCCGGCTGGGCCTCCTCCTCCCCGCCGAGCCGGGCGAAGCGGCCGGTGTAGGAGTCGCTCGAGATGCGCAGCGTGCGCTGAGTGGAGGTGGGGGCGGGCTGGCCCGCGGGGTCCCTCAGCTCGAGGCGGATGGGCTCCGTCCACTCGCCGGGGTGCGCCGAGCGCATCGACGTGACGAAGACGAGGCGGTGCACGTCCCGGTCGATGACCTCGAGGGCCTCGGGCAGGGTGAAGGAGCGGCCCTGGGCGTCGGTGACGGTGATGTCGTGGCGGCCCGGGGGCAGGGTGGCGGGCGCGGTGGCCTCCAGCGTGTCGCGGGAGCGCAGGCGCACGGCGTAGGCGAGCTCGGGGCCGATGCGCACCTCGAAGCGGTTCTCCACCGAGGGCGGTGCGTCGGAGCCCAGGTCCACCGCGAGGTCCGTCGTGAACGAGCCGGAGAGCAGCAGGCGCTCGGGCGAGCCGAACAGCGTCTGGTCCGGGGACACCTTGTCGAGGCGGGGCGCGTCCTGGCGGGAGGCGCAGGACAGCACGCAGACCAGCATGAGGCAGAGGGCGGGGGAGCGCATGCGAGCCTCCTTTCTTCAGAGGGGGTAGCGGTAGCCGAGCGAGGCGGAGAGTCCTCCGATGGGGCCGCGGAAGGCACCTTCCTCGGGGAGCCGGGCCAGTCCATAGCGGGCCTGGAGCACGAGCTCTCCAGGGCCGAGCGAGTGTGTCAGTCCGAGCCGCAGGTGGCCCCCCAGCACCGCGGAGAGCTGGCGCTGGCTGCCCTCCTCCAGGGAGAGGGTCCAGTTGATCTGCACGAAGTGCGCGTCGAGCCCGGCGCCGGCGTAGGCGGACAGGGTATGGGTGAGGGGCTGGAGCCAGCGCGCGCCGACGGACACGGTGGTGGTGAGGGCGCTCGCGTCCAGGTCGAAGGGCTCGTGCAGTGGGGTCTCTCCCTGAAGGGAGAAGCGTCCCCAGGCCACCTGCAGGGAGGCACTGGCGGCGAGCCGCTCGCCGAGCGCGTAGGGGCGCAGGTCGCCCTCCAGCTCCAGCGAGGGCTGGACGAGCCGGGCGAAGTTGCTCTGCGCGCCGAGTCGCACGGTGAGGGCCCGGGGCGTGCGCGAAGCGAGGGTGAGCCGGGCATCGCCTCGCGCCTCCCCCGCCGCGGCGAGGACGGTGGCCAGGCCGCCCTCGCACCGGGTGGGCGCGTGGAAGCGGGAGACGAACTCGCCGCCCCCGAGGGAGGCCACGCGCTCGAAGTACCCGTGCTCGGCCTGGGTGCCCGCGGCGCTCAGGGTGATGGGCACGCCGTCCAGCGGGTTGCCGTGGGAGTCCTGGACGAGCAGGTGCACCTGCGCGCTGTCGAGGCCATCGCAGCGCACCTCGCGCTCCTCGGTGCGCACGCGCAGGCGGGCGGGGGCGCCGGGGACGAGGCGCACGGAGGTGCTGGCGCTCGCGTTCTCCCACCGGGCCTGGACGAGGGCCTCGCCGGACTGGTGGCCGGAGACGAGCTCCACGGTGGCCCGGCCCTCGCGCGTCCTCACGGAGGAGGGCACCAGGCCGAGCGTGGTGGAGAGGGAGACCACCGTCCCATCCGGAGCCAGGGCGCCCCTGGTGTCGCGGGCGGTGAGCTGGAGCACGAGCCGCGTCACGCCGTCCGCGGGCAGCTCGCGGGCGTTCGTCTCCAGGGTGAGGCGCGGGGGAGGGCGCAGCGTCAGGGCGAGGGTGGCCGGAGGCACGCCGTCCAGCCGCGCGACGAGCTGCTCCTCTCCCCCGCCGACGGGAGCGCGGTAGCGCGCGAGGTAGGTGCCATCTCCACGGTCCTGCAGGGGCGCCACCTCTCCGCGCGTGGCCTGGAGCCGGAGGGGCTGACCGGGCAACCCTCGTCCCTGCCCGTCCTGGACGCGCACGGTGATGTCGGTGCCCGAGGCCCCATCCGCCAGCAGCTCGCGTGACGCGGCCTCCAGGGTGAGCGAGGGCTTCACGCCCGCCCGCAGCTCCACGCGCACGGAGGCGGGCTCTCCGTTGCCGGCCTGGGCCGTCAGTACCGCCTCGCCCGGAGTGGCCCGGGGGTGGGGAATGAACGTGCCCACGTGGACGCCCGGGGCCACGCGCCGCGGCTCGAACGAGCCCTCGATGCGCGAGAAGGACGGAGGCGTGTCCAGCGGCTCCCCGCGCCCGTCGATGGAGAAGGCCCACACGCGCACGCCCCGCGCCCCATCCGCCTCGACGGAGGACTCCTCGGCGACGAGGAGCACCACGGGCCTGGAGGAGACGGGGAGGGGCAGGAGGCGCTGCTGCTCGGGCTGGCCGGGCGCGGTGGTCGAGACGGTGGCCTGCGAGTGCGTGGGGGTGAGGAGGACGGGCACCTCGGCCTGTCCGGCGGCGTTGGCGCGGACGGGACCATGGAGGGTGTCGCCGATGCGCACCTCCACGCGGCCGAGTGGAGGCAGTCCGGTGAGCGGGAGCACCTGGCGGCGCTGCACCTCGAGCACCACGGTGGCGTGGGCGCCCGAGGAGGGGGACACGGCGGCGCAGAGGAAGGTGGCGAGGGTGTCGGCGCGGGGCGGGACGAAGGAGGCCTGGAGCGAGTCCGGGGCGGAGCGCCGCGCCGGGGTGACGCGGCCCGCGCTGCACGCGAGGCGCATGTCGGAGGGCAGCCCGGGGCCGGACACGACGAGGGTGGAGCGGGTATCGCGTCCGGAGAGGAGCTGACGGGGCGAGGCCGACAGGCGCGGGGCGTGGGCGGCTCGGGAGGTGTTGGCTCCCAGGAGGCACAGCAGGACCAGTGGCCCGAGGAGCCACCGGTTCCCGCGATCGACCTGGGGTGTGACGTCCACTCGCCACGTCATCCCGGAAACATCCTCTGACCTTGGTGACGACAGGTGGTCAGGATACTCGCTTCCGGGTGGGGAGGGAGGGCCTACTTACTCGATGACCCGGGTGACGCGCAGCACGGTGGCGTCGCCGGCGGGGCCCGCCTTGGGGACGGTGACCACCGTGGCCTCGACCTTGAGGCCGGTGGGCGTGTGGGTGGCCTCCATGAGGCTGGCGCTCCGCTCCGCGTTGAAGCCGAGCGCGGCGAGGTCGACGTCGGTGATCTGGAGCCCGTCCTCGTTGGGCCGGTCCGCCCGGGTGGCGATGAAGGTGGGGCAGGGCGCGGCCATGCAGCGCACGCCGCTGTCCTTCACGATGTAGACGACGGGGGTGCCCGCGTTGGCGGCGGCGGCGGTGCCGCCCGAGGGCGGCTCACTCGGGGGCGGCTCTCCCGTGGGGTTGGTGGAGGGGGTGGCCCTCTCGGTGGGGGTGCCACCGGACTCGGCGGGGCGGGACTCGGGGGTGTTGCGGCTGCAGCCGACGAGCAGGCTGAAGGCGAGGGCGGCGGCGACGAGGGGCTGACGCAGGGTCATGATTCGAGGCTCCAGGAAGGGACGCGGCAGTCTCGCCGCCTCCCGGGATGGATACCATTTCCCGACGAAGCCGGAGCCCGGGTTATTCGTGGGTGGGCTCAGGGTACGGGGATGTAGGCGGTTGGCGCGACATGGCGGCCCGCGGGGGGATCGCTATTCTGGATGGCATGGACCGGGATACGGATCGTCGGCGGCGCGAGCGCTATTTCGAGTTGCTACGCGCGCAGTCGCCGGCGGACCGGTTGCGCAAGGCGGGGATGTTGACGCAGGCGGTGCGGCAATTGGCGGAGGCGGGCATCCGGCAGAGCTTTCCCCAGGCGGACTCCACCGAGGTGAAGGTACGGCTGACCGTGCGCCTGTATGGCCGGGAGGTCGCACGCCGTCTCTTTGGCTCCCATCCGGCGCTGCTCCCGTGAGCGACCCCGACGTCATCCGCGTCGCCCTGGCGTGTGCGGAGGCCTTCGAGAAGGCCCAGGTGGGCTACTTCCTGGGGGGGAGCCTGGCGAGCTCGCTTCAAGGAGAGCCCCGGGCGACCAACGACATCGACTTCGTGGTGGATCTCCGGCTGCCGCAGTTGGAGCCCCTGGTGCGGGCCCTGGGTGAGGACTTCGACGTCGATGCGGAGTCGCTGCGGGAGGCGATTGTCCGGCGTGGCTCCTGGAACATCTTCCACCTGCCCTCGGTGACCAAGGTGGACCTCTTCCTGCTGGGGACGGGCGCGTTCGACGTGAGCGAGTTCTCGCGCCGCCGCCGGGTGGTGCTCACGGCGGAGGGCGGGGGGCTCTTCATCAAGAGTCCAGAGGACTCCGTGGTGCGCAAGCTGCTCTGGTTCCGCGAGGGTGGTGAGTCCTCTAGCACCCAGTGGCGGGACATCATCCAGATCCTTCGCCTGGCGGCGGGAGGTCTGGATATGTCCTACATCCATTCCTGGACGAAGAGTCTGGGGCTGGAGGGGTTGCTCGCCCGAGCGCTGAACGAGTCGGCATGACCGGAGAAGTCAGGTTCGTTGACGACCTGGGGTTCCCGGGCTACATCCGCCTCGGGCGGCCAGAGGGCCGCCGTTCTTTCCTGTTCCCCCTGGTTCTTCAAGGACCCCGAGATGGAATTCCGCATCGCCGCTGACGAGCTGAAGAGAGCCCTCAACCGCGCCCAGGGCGTCGTGGAGCGCAAGACGACGATGCCCATCCTGGCCAACGTGCTCGTCTCCGCGAGCAAGTCGGGGGTGACCGTCACGGCGTTCGATCTGGAGATCGGCATCGTCTCGGAGCACCCGGCCGAGGTCATGAAGACGGGCGCCGTCACGCTCAGCGCCAAGTACGTCTTCGACATCGTCCAGAACCTGCCGGACGCCCAGGTCACGCTCAAGAAGCTGGCCAACAACTACGTGGAGATCTCCTCCGGCTCGGCGCACTTCAAGATCGTCGGCACCGCCCCCGAGGAGTACCCGAAGCTGCCGCGCGAGGAGAACGCGCCGCTGGTGCAGGTGACGGGCAACACCCTGCTGGAGATGATCAAGAAGACGCAGTTCGCCATCTCCACGGACGAGACGCGCTACATCCTCAACGGCGTCTACTTCGAGCCGCAGGCGGGCGGCAAGGTGCGCATGGTGGCCACGGACGGCCACCGCCTCTCGCTCATCGAGCGCGAGCTGCAGGGCGACTTCAAGCTCAAGGGCGGCGTCATCATCCCGCGCAAGGGTTTGCTGGAGCTCAAGCGGCTGCTGGACGAGGCGCCGGATGCGGAGTGCCACCTGGGGTTCGCGGAGAACTCGGCGCTCTTCAAGAAGACGGGCCTGACGATGGTGATGCGGCTCATCGACGGCCAGTTCCCCGAGTACCAGCGCGTCATCCCCAAGGAGGGGGAGAAGGCGGTGCTGGTGCCCAAGACGCGGCTGCTCGAGGGCCTCAAGCGCATCGCGCTGCTGAGCGCCGACAAGAGCTACGCGGTGCGCATCGGCCTGGCGGAGAACCAGCTGCTCATCACCGCCAACAACCCGGACCTGGGCGAGGCCAAGGACGCGCTGGACATCGCGTACCGGGGCGCGGCCATCACCATCGGCTTCAACGCGCGCTACCTGATCGACGTGCTGACCGTGACGGACACGGAAGAGGTCGCCTTCGAGCTGGGTGACGAGCACAGCCCCGGCGTGCTGCACGCCCCGGGTGATCGCAGCTTCACGGCCGTGGTCATGCCGATGCGCGTCTGAGCCCGGCGGTCTCTCCCGTAGTCGAGTCATGTCGTCCTCCCAGACTCCCAGCGCGCCGGCGCCGAGCCCCCGGAACACGGGCCTGGACCGTGCGCGCGCCGTGGCCGTCATCGCCATGGTGATGGGCCACACGCTGGACGCGGTGCTCTCGGAGCAGGCGCGCGACGGCGTGGGGGTGATCGCCTACTGGTCCATGCGGGCCGTGACGGCGCCCCTGTTCCTCTTCGTGGCGGGGTGGGCCTTCGCCACCACCGTGCAGCGCACGGGCGCGCACGGCGCGAGCGTGCTGCGCCGGTACGTGCCCCGCGTGGCGCTGCTGCTTGGCTGGGGCTACCTGTTGCGTTGGCCCGGGTGGGGATTGCCGGCGCTGTTCGCCGGGGACCCCGGGGTGTGGAGGCACTTCCTCGCCTTCGATGCGTTGCACGGGGTGGCGGGGGCGTTGCTGCTGGGCGCCGGAGTGCTGGCGCTGCTGCCCGGCCGGACGGCGCGGATGGTGACGCTGCTGGGGCTCGCGGTGCTCTTCCCCCTGGTGAGCCCGGGGTTGCGCGCGGCGGTGGCGGCGGGCGGGTGGCCGCTGGCGCTGGAGCAGGCGCTGGTGGCCAGGACGTCCAACTTCCCGCTCTTCCCGTGGGCCTCCTACTTCTTCGTGGGCGGCCTCACCGGCCTGGCGCTCGCGGGGGTGAAGCGCGTCCCCCACTGGCTGTGCCTGATGGGCACGGGCACGGCGATGCTCGCGCTGATGGCGCTGTGGGGGGGAGATCCCAAGGTGAGCGACCCGACGCTGGTGCTATGGCGCGTGGGGTTGCTGTCCGTGGTGGCCGGGCTGGCCATGCTGCTGCCCTCGCGGCTCGACGGGATGATGGGCCCGGTGGGGCGCGCCTCCCTCTGGGTCTACGTCGTGCACCTGCCCATCGCCTACGGCTGGTCCACCTTCCAGGGCCTCGCCAGCCGGTTGGGGCATTCGCAGGACGTGCTGCCCGCGCTGGGCCTGGCGCTGTCGGTGCTGGCGGTGTCGTTGTTCATCGCACTGCCGGCGAAGAGGCTCTACGGCCGCTGGCGCCGCAAGGGCGGCACGCCGGAGCTGGCCGCCCGCGCGGTTGCCTCGGCGGCGGTTCTGCCGGAGCCGCCCGTCTCGGGATGATGGTAGGCTGGCCGCACGGCTGACATGACTTCGTATCGCATCGCCATGTTCGTGACCGCGGGCCTCGTCGCCTTGTGGGCGGGACGCGAGGCGCATGGCGGAGAGCCGCCGGGGCGCATCGGGTTCCGCAACTACGGCACGGATGCCGGCCTCGAGAACCACGACATCTCCTGGGTCGTCCAGGATCGCGAAGGCTTCGTGTGGGCCTGTGCCTCGGACGCCGTGTACCGCTTCGACGGCGCGCGCTTCGAGCGCTTCGGGCTGCAGGCCGGCCTGCCGTCGACGAGCGTGAGGGACATGACCCTCGACGCCGAGGGCCGGCTGCTCCTGGTGACGGTAGAGGGCGTCGTCCACTGGGACGGGGGCCGCTTCGCCGCCGTGCCGCTGCCGGGTGTCCCCTCTCCGGCCCTGAGTCTCCGCCTGGACCCCGGGAAGCGGATGTGGGTGGGGACCGAACAGGGCCTGTATGTGGAGGCGGGGCCGGGGCGCTTCCTCCCGGCGCCCGGGTGGCCCGGCGGACCGGCCCGTGTCCTCTGGATGGATGCCTCGGGCACGCTCCAGGTGGCCTCGGAAGGTCGCGTGCTGGGGCTCGATGCGCAGGCGCGGTGGTGGATCCGCGACCTCCCCGGGTTCATGCGCTCCGGTTCCGCGCTCGTGCGCGATGGGCTGGGCCGCCTGTGGCTGGGCGGTGACGGGTGGCTGGCCATGCAGCCCCGGGAGGGCGCACCCTTCGAGGACCGCTCCTCGCTCATCCGGGGGATGATGGGCGCGGGACGCAGGCTGCGCGTGGGGCATCGGGGACAGCTCCTGGTGCCGAACTATCGCGGCCTGCTCGTGGTGGAGGGTGAGCAGGCGGGGCTCCTCCGGTTGAGCCTCACGGAGCGGGCGGCGCGGATGCAGGACGTCCTGGAGGACCAGGAGGGAACGCTCTGGGTCGCCAGCCTGGGCGTGTCCCGCTCCCTGGGCCGTGGCCTGTGGTCCGTGCACGACGCCAACACCGGGCTCCCGTCGAGCATGATCTGGGGACTGACCCGCGGTCCCGATGGGACGCTGTGGGTGGGCACCGACAAGGGGCTCGCGCGTGGAATGGGGGGAGAGTGGAAGTCCATCCCCGGGCTGGAGGGCTACTCCCTCAAGGCGGTGAGCGTGGACCGGGAGGGCGCGGTGTGGACCGCGGGCAACCCGGCCGGGCTCCACCGCTACGAGCCCTGGAGCGGACGGCTGCGGACGTTCGGCGAGGCCGACGGCTTCCGGGCCAACTACACCTTCGACCTGGTCTGGGATGCGGATGGCTCCCTATGGGTGGCCACCTCCATGGGTCTGGTGAGAGGGGTGCGCACCGGCGAGACGTGGACCTTCTCGACGGTGCTGACCTCCACCCGGCAGCCGGCCTTCTGGGGCGTGGATCGGGATGGGGCCGGGCGGGTGTGGACCTCGGGGGATGGGCTCCACGTGCGCGAGGGCGGTGTGTTCCGGCGGCTGGGCACCGCCGAGGGGCTGCGGGATGACCGCCTGCGCTTCCTCCTGGTGCGGCGCGACGGCCGGGTGTGCGTGTCCTACGCGGAGCCGCTGGGCCTGAGCTGCTTCGGCTACCAGGACGGGCGCTTGGTGGAGGGCTTCCATCTGGACCGGAGCACGGGGCTGCACACGGGGGTCGTCTACCAGATTGGCGAGGACGCGGCGGGCCGGCTCTGGGCGGGGACGGGGGCGGGCATCCACGTCGTGGCGGAGGATGGAGGCGTCGAGCACTTCGGTGCGAGCGGGGGGGCTCCGGGCGACGACTTCAGCGGCAACTCCTTCCTGGCCGACGCCGACGGGACGGTGTGGGTGGGGACCTCGAATGGGCTCGGCCGTTTCGAGGGGGCCCGCTACACGGGCCCCGCCACGCCCCCGCGCGTGGTGCTGCTGGACACCACCCTGGGCTCGCGCACCTTCGCCCGGCCTCCGGCGGAGGGGCTCGAGACCGCTCACGACGAGGCGACGCTGGAGGTCCGGTTCGCCGACCTGGGCTCCATCGACGAGAGCAACGTGGAGCACGAGGTGCGCCTGGTGGGGCTGGACGACTGGCACGTCGCCCCGGGGCGCTCGGTGCGCTACAGCGCGTTGTCACCGGGCGGCTACCGCCTGGAGGTGCGCGCACGTAGCGGCGGGGGAGAATGGGGGCCCCTGGCCGGGCTCTCCCTGGTGGTGCACGCGCCGTGGTGGGCGTCCTGGTGGGCGAGGAGCCTGGGGGTGCTGCTGCTGGGGGCCGTCGTTGCGGGCGTGGTGCGCTGGAGGGGCCTGCGGCTGCAGCGCAGGAACGCCGAGCTGGTGCGTCTGGTGGAGGCCCGCACCGCCGAGCTCGACCGGGCGCGCGAGAAGATGGTGCAGGCGGAGAAGCTGTCGGCCATGGGGCAGCTGCTGGCGCGGCTCTCGCACGAAATCAACAACCCGCTCACGGCCATCCACAACAACCTGCCGCCGGTGCGCGAGTACTTCGAGCAGCTGTCCGAGGTGCTGCGGTGTTGCCGCGAGCTGCTCGCCGCCCACCCCGAGGGGGCCCGGGAGCTCGAGCGGCTGTGGCTGGAGAAGGAGCTCGACTTCGTGCTCCAGGACACGCCCGAGGCGCTGGAGGCGATGCGGTACGCCACCGAGCGCATCCGCTCCACGCAGGCGGACCTGGGGGCCTTCCTGCGCGGCGAGCGCCCGCGCCTGGAGTCCGGCGACCTCAACGAGGTGGTGAACGAGACGGTGGAGCTGCTCCGGCGCTCCCTGCCGCCCGGCGCGCGGCTGGAGGTGCGGTGCGGCGAGCTGCCCCGGTTCCTCCTTCACAAGGGCCAGCTGGGCCAGGTGGTGCTCAACCTGCTGCGCAATGCCCTGGATGCCGTGGGGGAGCAGGGCGAGGTGTGGGTGAGCACGGGCGTGCGGGATGGCATGGCCGAGCTCGTGGTGTCCGATGATGGCCCGGGCATCCCTCCGGAGCTGCGGGCGCGCATCTTCGAGCCCTTCTTCACCACGAAGGACGTGGGGAAGGGCTCGGGGTTGGGGCTGGCCATCTGCCGGCAGCTCGTCACGGAGAACCACGGGGGCACGCTCGAGCTGGATGCCTCCGTGGCGCGGGGCGCCTGCTTCCGGGTACGGCTGCCGCTCGTCCAGGACGGGCGCGAGGCCGCCTGACGGGTACACCGGCCGACCTCTCCCCACTCCTTGGGTTGATTGATTTCCAGGTCAATCCCGCGAAGTCATGAATTCGTCACTTGCCACGCGTAAATGGGGTACTTACCTACCGGTCAGTAACCTTTCCCCTTCCGCTCCGAGGACGCGTCATGACCGATGCGCTGATTCCTTCCGCACGCCCTGGTTTGTATGGCCTGGTGGCCGACTTCCCGCGAGAGGACCTCCTGCTCTCCTACCGGGAGTTCCTCGAGCGCCGCAACGGCACCATGGACTTCACCCGGGGCTTCTCCCGGCGCGAGGAGTGGATGCGCGAGGCGGCCACCTGGGATGCGCGGTACGAGGGGCCGGTGGATGGCGAGGCCTTCAACCGGGCCTACGAGAGCTTCGACGCGGTCAAGGAGCTGTCCCCGCCGCTGGTGGCGCTGCTGACGTTCGTGAAGGCGAACGCGGGCGAGGCCTACGGCGTGGAGGTGGTCAACCGCGTGCGCGGCAAGCGCCATCAGGACTCGCCGGACACCTTCCACCAGCTGGAGCGGACACTGGGCTACGAGGAGACGTACCACACGCGCATCCTCATCGGCGCCACGCGGCACTTCGGCGTGGAGGTGAAGGGCGCGTGGCGGCCACCGCTGCAACTGAAGATGTTGATCGGCACCCTGGCCTACGCGCCGGGCGTCCTCTTCCACCCCGTGCTGCTGGCCTCGGAGGTCGTCGGCGTCTTCGCCTTCCAGTGGATGCTCAAGCGGGTGGGGGAGATCTTCCGGGACCAGCCCGCCGTGCGCGAGTCCATGGAGCGGCGCCTCATCGAAATCCTGGTGGACGAGGTGGGCCACGTCGCCTTCAACCGGATGGCGGTGGGCCCCAAGGGGCTGGCCGTGGCGCGCCGCATGACGGGCGGAGTGCTGCGCGGGGTGGTGGGCAGCACCCCGGAGTACGGGGCGCTCGGGATGGACGAGCACGAGATGCGCAAGCTGGACACCTTCGAGCTGCATCACCTGCCCGCGGAGGTGCTGCGCCGCGCCTACTTCGTCTGACGGCGCGAGGCCGGACGCCCCGCTTTGGGACGCTCGGGACCCGGCTCGGTGAAGAGGTAGCGCTGGATGATGAGCACGACCTCGCTCAGCCACCGGTCTCTCCACTCCGCGTCGTCCGCCTCGGGCCAGGAGCCCACCTTGCGCAGCGCGAACGAGGTGAGCAACAGCGTGCCCACGTGCGCCACCGCGGCCTCGGGGTCCAACTCCGGGCGGACGCGCCCCTCCCGCTGCCCCTGGCGCAGCGCGTCCACCACGAGGCGCAGCCACGGCTCCATGCTCCGATGCAGGCGTGACACCTGCGTGGGGTCTCCGTCGAGGACCTCGCGCAGGATGACGCGCGCGGCGTCCGGCTCGGCGTCGAAGAACTCGCGCAGCTGCCCCATGGCCAGCGTCAGCCGCTCCTCCCCGTGGCCGGAGAAGGCGCCGAGCAGCAGCAACAGGTGCTGGTTGGAGCGCTCGACGATGGAGGAGACGATGGCCTCGTGCAGGGCCTCGCGCGAGGGGTAATGGTAGAGGAGCGCCTGCTTGCTGATGCCCACCGCCTGCGCCACGTCATTGACGGAGATGGCGCCGAAGCCCCGTTGGGCGATGAGGCGGGTGGCCTCCCGGCGGATCCGCTCGCGCAGCTCCGTCGTGGGAGCCCCGCCCGCGCGCGGCTTGCTTGCCTTCACTCTGTCCCCGCTCATGTCTTTGTGCCGCATGGATGGAGCCACCGGTCACTATCCCATGCTCTCGTTCTTCTCCCAGCCCTCATCTTCCAGGCAAGGGGCCAGAGGGGCGCCATTCTCCCCGCCACCTGGGCCCGTGGCCAACTCACATGGTAGGTTGGTCTCCTGGGGACGCGGCGTCGTTCCGCGTCTCGGGGAGTACGGAAGTCATGTCGTCGTATCGGATCACCGCGCTCCTGGCCGTGGGCCTCATGGCCCTGGTGGGCAGTGGTGCGAGAGGCGCGGAGCCTCCGGGGCGTGTCGGGTTCAGGAGCTACGGCGCGGAGGCGGGCATCGAGAACCCCGACCTGCTGTGGATCCTCCAGGATGGGGAAGGGTTCGTCTGGGCCGGTGCGCTGGACGCGGTGTACCGCTTCGACGGCACGCGGTTCGACCGCTTCGGGCTGGAGGCCGGTCTGCCGTCGGGGCCGGTGGAGGACGCGACGCTCGATGCCGAGGGGCGGCTGCTCCTGGTGACGCAGGGCGGCGTGGTTCGCTGGGAGGCGGGCCGCTTCGTCTCCCTGCCGATGCGGGGCGTCCCCTTGCCGGTGTGGTGCGTCCGCCTGGACTCCCGCGAGCGCATGTGGGTGGGGACCGGGCA
Source organism: Archangium violaceum (assembly GCF_016887565.1). Classification (NCBI taxonomy): domain Bacteria; kingdom Pseudomonadati; phylum Myxococcota; class Myxococcia; order Myxococcales; family Archangiaceae; genus Archangium; species Archangium violaceum. The sequence continues at coordinate 12,436,825 of NZ_CP069396.1, read as the reverse complement.
GGGGCTGTACATGGAAGTTGAGCCGGGCCGCTTCCTCCCGGAGCCCGGGTGGCCGGGGGGGCCAGCCCACCAGCTCTGGGTGGATGCCTCGGGTGCGCTCCAGGTGGCCTCGGGCTCGCGCCTGCTGAGCCGTGGCCCGCAGGCGCGCTGGCTGGTCCGGGAAGCGGTGGGGCGTGGCAGTCCCATCCTCGCCCTCGCGCGCGATGGGGGCGGTCGCCTGTGGGTGAGCGGTGACAGGTGGCTGGTCATGCAGCCCCGGGACGGCGCGCCTTTCGAGGATCGCTCCGCGCTGCTCGAGGGCGCGCGGGGCTCGGGACGCCGCCTGCGGGTGGGGCGCCGGGGGCAGCTGCTGGTGCCCACCTATCGCGGCGTCCTCGAAGTGGAGGGCGAGCGCGCGGGCTACCTGCGGTTGGACCTGTCGGAGCTGGGCGCGCGGACGCGGGACGTCCTGGAGGATGAGGCGGGCGTGCTCTGGCTCGCCAGTCAGGGCATGCACCGCGCCCTGGGCCGGGGCCTGTGGACGGTGCACGACACCACCACCGGGCTGCCCTCGAATCTCATCTGGGGAATGGCCCGGGGTTCCGACGGGACGTTGTGGGTGGGGACCGACAGCGGGCTGGTGCGCGGCACGCCCGAGGGGTGGGTGCCCATCCCGGAGCTGAGCGGCCATGCGCTCAAGGCCGTGGCGGTGGATGGCGACGGCGTGGTGTGGGCCTCGGGCAATCCGGGCGGGCTCCACCGCTACGAGCCCTGGAGCGGAAGGCTGCGGACGTTCGACGCGGCGAGCGGTTTTCCGGCGCGCTCCACCTATGGGATGACGCTGGAGCCCGACGGCACCCTGTGGACGGTGGGCACCTCCGGCCTGGTGCGCGGGGAGCGCTCGGGCGAGACGTGGTCCTTCGAGACGGTGCTGCCCGCCAACGAGCGGACCGTCTTCTTCGGCGTGACACGGGATGGGGCGGGCCGGTTGTGGGCCGCGGGTGACGGGCTGCACGTGCGCGAGGGAGGCGCGTTCCGCCGGCTGGGCACCGCCGAGGGCCTGCGGGACAACCATGTGCGCTACCTGCTGGCCCGGCGGGATGGACGGGTGTGTGTGTCCTATTTCCAGCCGCTGGGCCTGAGCTGCTTCACCTACCGGGACGGGCAGCTGGCCGACATGGTCCACCTGAGCCGGGGCATGGGGCTCAACAACGGCGTCGTCTACCAGATTGGCGAGGACGCGGCGGGCCGGCTCTGGGTGGGGACGGCCGCCGGGGTGGACGTCCTGGACGACGGTGGGAAGGTCGAGCACCACAGTGCGAGCGGGGGCCTGCCGGGGGATGACTGCAACGGCAACTCCTTCCTGGCGGAAGCCGACGGGACGGTGTGGGTGGGGACCTCGAACGGGCTCGGGCGCTTCGAGGGAGCGCGGTACACGGGCCCGGCCGCGCCGCCGCGCGTGGCGCTGCTGGAGACGACCCTGGGCCAGCGCGTGTTCGACCGGCCGCCGGTGAAGGGGCTCGAGGCCTGGCACGACGAGGCGACGCTGGAGATCCGGTTCGCGGACCTGGGCTTCGTCGACGAATTCCAGGTGGAGCACCAGGTGCGGCTAGTGGGGCTGGAGGACTGGCACGCCTTCCGGGGCCACTCGGTGCGCTACAGCGCGCTGGCGCCGGGCAGCTACCGCTTCGAGGCGCGCGCGCGCAATGGCCGGGGCGAGTGGGGTCCGGTGGCGGGGGTGGCCCTCCTGGTGCACCCGCCGTGGTGGGCGTCCTGGTGGGCGAGGAGCCTGGGGGTGCTGGTGCTGGGGGCCGCCGTGGCGGGCGTGGTGCGCTGGAGGGGTCTGCGGCTGCAGCGCAGGAACGCGGAGCTGGTGCGGCTGGTGGAGGCCCGTACCACGGAGCTCGACCAGGCACGCGAGAAGGTGGTGCAGGCGGAGAAGCTGTCGGCCATGGGGCAGCTGCTGGCCCGGCTGTCCCATGAAATCAACAACCCGCTCACGGCCATCCACAACAACCTGCCGCCGGTGCGCGAGTACTTCGAGCTGCTGTCCGAGGCGCTGAGGCGCTGCCGCGCGCGGCTCGAGACCCACCCCGAGGAGGTGGAGGAGCTCGATCGGATGTGGCGGGAGCTGGACCTGGACTACGCGCTCCAGGACACGCCCGAGGCGTTGGATGCCATGAGGTACGCCACCGAGCGCATCCGCTCCACGCAGGCGGACCTGCGGGCCTTCCTGCGAGGCGAGCGCCCGCGCCTGGAGTCCGGGGACCTCAACGAGGTGGTGAACGAGACGGTGGAGCTGGTCCGGCGCTCACAGCCAGGGGGCGCGAGGGTGGTGGTCCACTATGGCGAGGTGCCCCGGTTCTTCTTCCACCGGGGGCAGCTGGGCCAGGTGGTGCTCAACCTGCTGCGCAACGCCCTGGACGCCATGGGGGTGCAGGGCGAGGCGCGGGTGAGCACGGGCGTGCGGGACGGCATGGCCGAGCTCGTGGTGTCCGATGATGGTCCCGGCATCCCTCCGGAGCTGCGGGCGCGCATCTTCGAGCCCTTCTTCACCACGAAGGAGGTGGGGACGGGGCTGGGGCTGGCCATCTGCCGGCAGCTCATCACGGAGAACCACGGGGGCACGTTCGAACTGGACGACTCCGTGCCGCGAGGGGCCTGCTTCCGGGTGAGGCTGCCGCTCGCCCAGTCCGCGGACAAGGCGGCCTGAGGGCACGCGCCTTCGCGCCCCTCAAGGGGTGGAGGCGCGTTCCACCGGGGGCACGTTGCGTCCCTCGCCGAAGCCCAGCACCCACCACTCGGGGGCCTGTGGGCCACGCTCCGCGAGCGCGCGCTTGAGCTCCTCCACCGGCTCCGTCTCCGCGTCATCCGCGAGCATGAAGGTGCCGAAGTGCATGGGGACGCTGTAGCGCGCGCCCAGGTCCACGCTGGCCTGGAGGGCCTCGCGGGGTGACACGTGCACGGGAGACATGAACCATTCGGGCTTGTAGGCGCCGATGGGGAGCACCGCCAGGCGCATGGGGCCGAAGCGCTCGCGGGCCTCGGCGAACTGCCGTCCCCAGCCGGTGTCTCCCGCGAAGTACGTGGTGCCGTGCGGACCGCGGAAGACGTAGCCCGTCCACAGCGTCCCGTCGCGGTCGAACAGGCCCCGGTTGGAGAAGTGCTGGGTGCGCGCGCTCACCAGGGTGACTTCGGGACTCAGCGGGAACTCCTGCCACCAGTCCACCTCGGTGACGTGGCGCAGACCCTTGCCTTCGAGGAAGGCGCGGTTGCCCAGGCCCGCGAAGAGGCGCACGTCGGGGAACTTCTCCTGGAGCCGGCGCAGGGTGGCCACGTCCATGTGGTCGTAGTGGTTGTGGCTGAGCACCACCACGTCGATGGGGGGCAGGTCCTCGAAGCGGATGCCCGGAGGACGCACGCGCTTGGGGCCGGCGAAGGACACCGGACTGCAGCGCTCGCTGTAGATGGGGTCGGTGAGGATGTTGAGCCCGTCGAGCTGCAGCAGCACCGTGGCGTGGTTGATGAGCGTCACGCGCAGGTCGCCGGGGCCCACGCGCTGGGGCGGAGGCGGACCGGGCAGCTCCTCGTGCCAGTCCGCCCAGGGGCCCTGCTTCTTGTTCAGCTGCCACTTCAAGACGCTTTGCCGCTCGCGAGGCTCCAGGTTGATGAAGCGCTCGCCGTCGAAGTGGTCGCTCCGGGGGCCCTTCCAGGTGGGCGCGGAGAAGATGCAGCCGCCGATGCCCACTCCGCCCAGGGCGAGCACGAGCACCACGGACAGGAGCGTGAGGCCACGGCGCAGCAGCTGTCTGGCCAGGGAGACCGTTTTCATTCAGCCCAGATAACGCTCCGACAATCCCTTCACCAGGGCGGAGTAGGTGCGCAGGGCGGCCTCGGGCTCGCGGCGCTGGACGTGCTCGACGGCCGTGCGGACGGTCGCGTAGACGTCCTCCCAGATGTGGCGCGCGTCGGCCCGGTGGTGGATCCGCTCCACGATGCGGGGCGCGAGGGCGTAGTACTCCTGGATGAGCCCGGGGCCCCCGGGGAGCTGGCGCAGATACCCGTCGCGGAACCCGCGCAGCACCTGGAGCTCCTCGCAGTCATCGGGCAGTCCGCGCGCCTGCACGCAGGCGGTGGTCAGGAAGCAGTGGCCCTTGCGCCGCTCCTCCTCGAGCCGCGTCTGCATCACGTCCTCGGCCTGGACCTTCAGCACGCCGAGGCTCGCGTCTGGCGTACCCAGGGGGACATAGGCTGTCTTCGGATCGGCCTGGCTGACCTTCTTGGTGATGTACGCGCCCCTGTTCGCGTAGAGATTGCTGGTCTCTCGCTTCACATAGCGCTCGGTCACGATGCTGCTGAGGTTGGGGTGGAGGGCGGAGAGGAATCCATAACACCCCGCGTAGTTCGGCATCTGGTCGATCACGTCCAGTTGCTGATGGAGATTGTTGTGGTTGGCCTGGAGCCAGGCCTTGTCCATCAGCATGGTGCTGAAGATCTCCGGATTGGAGATGCCATCCTCGAAGGGGTTGAAGGTCGGGATGGGCCCGGGACCCCGGTCGAGCAGGGCATCCCAGAAGCCCTGGTTGCCCTCGGGAGCGCTCATGGGCCAGTCCGAAGCCACGAGCTGGATGCCTCCCGTGTTGATCTCGATGAGCAGCTGGCGGGGCGTGTGGTTCCACCCTTTGGGCGCCACGTTCTTGACGTCCTGGGTGAAGCCGTTGCTCATGATGTGGAAGAGGACGTACCACTGGATGCGGTGCGTGTACTCGCCGTGCAGGTAGCCCGCGCCCACGTCCTTGAAGAGCATTCCCTTGCCGCCGTACTGCCCGAACTCCTCGGCGGTCAGGAACCGCATGTAGATGGGCGCGCAGGGATTGAGTCCGCAGTACTGCTCGGCGTTCTTCAGCACCGTCGTCAGGGCCTTCTTCTTCGTCCCGTTCTGCTGGATGAACTGGCTGACCTCGGCCTCGAGTTGTTTCAACGCCGCGTAGAAGCCACCCGACATGATGTGCCGGATCTGGATGCAGTCATCCAACAGCCGCTTCTTCTTGGGGTAGCGGTTCCGCACTGCTTCCAGTTTGACCTGGGCCATGCCGATTCTCCTCGAAGCGCCGGACGCTGCGGCGGCGGAGGAGTTTGCCGCAACTTCCTTGGACTTTCAATGAAGGCGGGTTTTGCTGGATTCCATGAAATGGGCCGGGAACACCGCGTGCGGGGATTTCGTCTGACCCGTGTTTGGTCCGGATTGCGGAACGGCGACGCTGGATGGCACCGAGGTGCAGCTGCTCGACCACCGCAGGCCGGGCCTGGGCCGGGACGTATTCTGTCGCTCCCCCTCCGGCGGCCTCCGGGTCGCGACCTTCACTACCGAAAGGCGTTGACGATGTCGGCTCCCGCGACGGAGAAGTCGAGAATGGCTGTCCCAGGCTTCGACTCGGGCCGCTTGCGGAGCTGATTCTCGCTGAGCCGGGCCACCGCGCAGATGGGGATCTTCTCGCTCTCCGGCGGGTGGGCCTCGTAGTACCGGATGACGACCTGTGGCCCGGCGGTCCAGACCTGCCCATACAGCCGTGTGGTTGTTTCGAGCGGGCCGAGATCCTCCTTGAGGATGCTCTCGATGGGCCCGTCATAGAGCGTGATGGGCCTCGACTTGATCTGGTTCGCGTCGAGCTCCACCCACGCGGAGTCCCCGACGTGCAGCTTCATATAGCGCATCGCCTTCTTGGCTTCCTCCGGGCACTCCTGTGGACCCGGGGTTCCATCCGGACGCAACGCCACTCCGCCACTGGTCGTGATGCAGCCAGAGGACGTCATGAGCAGGACGATGGTGCCGAACAAGAACGCTTGGGTCGTGGGCATGTCGGGTACTCCTACTTTCGAATGAGCTTATGATCCAGCGTGACGGTCACCTGCTGCATCCCGTCCTCGCGGTATATCTCCAAGAACAAGTCAACGAGGCCCTCCTTCGACTCGAAGGCGCTCTTGTCCGCCACCACCGCGATTGTTCCTGATTGACCCTGGACGATCATGGTCCGGTTCATGCGAAGCGCGAAGGGCCGGGTCGTGTCGGCGGTACGAGGGGAGGTCAGCCGAGCATCCCTGAACTTCCACGGCCTTTCGTTGTACGTGTTGGTCAGGTGGATGACGGCTGCGGTCTTTCCTGGCCCCGAATAGGCCTCGATGGTGATGTCCATGTCCTCGTTCTTCAGGACCATCTTTCGCTCCTTCCGGAAGGGCGTCTTCTCTTGCTCTCCATTGATGAGGAGCGTGGCCCAGGCGTGGTCGACCGACTTCTCTTCCTTCTTGAGCCGCTCGTTCTCCTCTTTGAGCCTCTCTTCTCTCTTGAGTGCGGCGTGAAGGGTGGAGAGCACCGCGTTGAAGCTCTCGCGGTTCTTGAACACGTTCACCTGTTGGTCCGTCCACCCCCACTCCTCACTGCGTGGTGGGCTCACGAGGAACGGAATCTCGGTTCCGTCCACGAGCGTCACGAGCAGGGGAATCCGTTCGTCCTTGCCGAGGTCACGGATCGGTTCCAGCACCACCTTCCTGCCTCCCACGAGCGGGGGCTCGAACCGGCCCTCCCAGCCCAGGAGCTTCGTCCTGGCCGGATCGCAGTCCTGTTCGAAGCGGAGGACGGTGGCCACCTGACCGGACACGTAGATGTTGTGCGTCGCCCCGGCGGGATGGTCCGTGAGCAGGAGTGTCCTGACCTCGCGCCTTGCATCGGGAGCCCCGGCCATCGCCGCGGAGGCGAGGAAGAGCAGGAACAGGACAGAAGACAGGGTGGGGCGCGGGGTTCGCATGGGTGCTCTCAGGTCCCGGCCACGGAATGCAGCACCTGGCGGTGGTAGTTGGTGCTGCCCGTGTGTGAGCAGAAGCGCTCGGCCAGGTTGCCGAGCCTGCGGGTCAGTGCCTCGTACTCGGTCCGGCTCACGTCCCTCAGCGACAGATACAAGCGCGCCGCCCCTTGCAGGTACGAGAAGAGCGGGTGGTGGTCCTCCGCGTCCGGATACCGGCGGAGCTTGCGGTAGATCCGCTCGAACTCGGCATCCGTTTCGGGCTGGCCCATCGACGTGCAGTAGATGAGCGCCGTCGACTGCAGCAGGACCATGAAGGATTCATGCTGCGGGACCGTCCTTAGCAGGAAGGGCGACACCTCCGCGGTCGTCCAGAGCTGGGTGATGGGCGCGAGCCTCACATGGGCCGTCGTCCATGACTCGTCCATCACCTGAACCTCTTCGCCCAGCGGTATCGGCTGCCCCTGGGGCCCGAACTCGATGGTCACCTGGAGCAACTCGGGCCGGTCCAGCTCGAGCCCCAGCCGCTCCAACTCTTGCCTCACTCTCAAGTCCATCACGTTACCTCCGAAGTCGAGGTGAGGATGCTACTTTTCCCGTAGGATGTCGAGAATCCCCTGCGGCGCGTGCGTCCGGGTGGATCGCCGCGGACCTTGTCGAGGCAGCGCACCGGATGTGTAGTGTGAGACGCGTTACAGCGAAGTGGAGGCGGCGGGAATCGAAGCCGCGAAGGGCGGCTCCGCCCTCCCTCAGGACCGGAGGCACATCCCCGTTTTCCCTCTGAAAATGGGGCGCCCATCTGTCCCGGCGAGTCCAGGCGCGTCCGTTCGGTTTGGTCCTTTTGTTGGTCCCCTTGGGCCCCTCGCCGGGCGAGAGCGGCGAGCCCTCTGCCCCTGAATCCAGCTTCTGGCGCTGATGCCCTGGCCTGCTACCGCCCAGCCCTGGGGGCCCCCACCGGCCCAAGTTACCTACCGGGCCCCTGGCGGCCCCCACAAGGCCCGAGATGCCCGCCGTGGCTGACGCGCTGTCCTAGTGGCCTCCACCGGCCAAGCCCCTTTAAATCCTAATCAACATCCAAGCTCCAGGTGCCCGCGTTCCAATGTTTCAATGCCTCCGATGCCACAAAGGGGATCATGCCTTCCCCTTTCGCGGCCTCCTCTAGCACGGGCTTGGCCTGTGCAGGTCTATCACTGAGCAAGCAGATTGCCGCATTGACTCGAACATCCATGCGCGAGTGCGTCAACAGCGTCGCGAGCGCATCCCACCCCGCCTCGCCGTGGTCGCGCAACTTCTTGTAAGCGGCAATGTATCGCTTCGCATACTTGTTTCCGCCCTTACGGTCGCCACGCCAGATCGCATCTGTCTGCGCAGCCACGTTTCGGGCGAATTCCTCCGCGATGCTCTCCAATTCCATCACCAAACTCCCTTGCTGATATTCGCGATGGCACGTAGGCCAAACTCCCGCTGCGCCTCATAGGATTGAAGACTAAGCCACTGCCTGACCGTCAGACCCGACTTGGTAATACCCCATTGGACCGACGAATAAAACGCGCTTACCTTTCCGTGCAGCGCTTTGTCTAGCGCAATGACATTCTCGGTATTTTGCAGGGCCTCGCCGCCGAATCGATTCACGTTTCCCGGAGTCTGCTCCACGATGTGATGCCATTCCTTTCCCGGGCCCGCTGATCCCATGGCCGACTTGAAACCACTGTACGACCCCCATGCCCTGTGTCCGTTGGGGAGCAACTTACCCCGACTCGGCGCAGGACTCCCAGCGCCAACGCCCCGGGCAGCCATGGCCACGGCATGAGGCGCCAACACCATGCGGATCGTCCCCTCGGGCACAGAGACAATGACGCGCTCGGCTCCGGTTGCCGTCTCCAGCAGGACCAAGCCGGCACTAGCCGCGACTCTCTCCGACGCTTGGGCAAATCCGGGGAGCTTTGGGGCCCTGGAAGCGAGCGCCGCCGTTTCACCTATCGCCGCCGTCCCCACGATTACGAGAATCCGCACACTGTTGGGACCGATGACACGTCCGAAACGCTCGCCAATCTCGCGCAACTCCGCAAAGGTAGAGGCCCGGGGTGCATTTTCGTAAAGTTGCGCATACGCCCGCAGCAGGTCGAAGAATTCATAACCGAGATAACCCCACAAGGCGGCGCTAAACACCAGGGCCGCGCCCTTTGTCACCGGCTCGGGCACTGGCGCCACCAGCAGCGCCATATAAACCGTGATGCTAATGCTAAGCATTGCGAGCATTTGCGTAGGGTTGAGCATGGCTCGAACTTCCGCGTTTACGCCTTCCAGGGCTGGCCTTACCGCCAGGGCAAGCGCAAGGCTGCGCTTGTCGTCGTCTTGGAGGCGCGACCCGTCCTCAAACAATGTCAGGCAATCCCCTGGAGTGCCGCACCGCTCGCAAAATTGCCCATAGGACCGGGCCAGGTCTGATTGCCACGCTTCGCCGCTCAAGGGCGCGGAAGCCAACGCCAGCCTACGCCCGACATACAGAGGGGGGCGGGACGCGGCCACCCGAAGCGGCATGTCAAGCCAAAGGTTTGCCATGGCCACCGAAAACTCGGCGTCGCTCACCTGCACCGGCACGAAGTCCGTTGGCAGCTTGGTAAAGATAGCCTCTTCCTGGCTCCCGCCCTCGGCTTCCGACTCCAGCGCCCACGATTCAGGCTGGTCGTGCGGCACGCTCGGGGAGGAACGGTGCGCCGCGCCCATGGGGGCCCCTGTGGCGCACGCTGTAACCAGCATCAGCGCCGCCAGGGCCAGCGCCCCCACGCGCAAGGGCCGCTGAGTGCCCACGGGGCGAGTATCGACAAAACACCTAGACATTTCCGCACCTCTCCGGGCGAGCCGCCCGAGTTGAAAGCCAAACCCGCCGATTACAAAAAACGGCTGATAGCCAGGTCAAGCCGTCGGGTCTGGTGAGGTGCCGAAAACCCATTGGTTAGGTTGCGCTTCCCTCGGGCCGCACGGGGCGGCGGCACTACTCACTCGCGCTCGCCTCCTTGTTCTACAGGCGGGAACGTGACGTTCCCGAGGGGACGGTGCGGGGCCCCTCTGCCTCCCACAGCTTGAGGGTGCAGGGGCAGTCTGGTTGGCACGGGAGGGCTGCGCGGTCAAGAACGCCCTGGCCTACACGAGCGAAGGGCGCATCGTCATCGACATCGAGCCCACGGCGTGGACCCTCTCGGACACCGGCGCCGGCTTCGGCCGTGTCGAGTCCGGCAGGGAGGGCTTCGGCATCGGGCTGTCGCTGGTGGAGCGCTGGAGAGGCGGCGTACCAGCCGCCGCCTCTCGCAACGTGGACAGGGCGCGCAGGTCCAGGGCGCCGCTCTCGCCGGATTGGGGTGCCAGCGTGATGCACCCCGTGCCCTATGTCGCGCTGGTGGTGGAGAAGGCACCTGCCTTGGGCCGGCTCGCGGACCTGTTCGGACTGCTCAACCTTGTCGCCACCGTCTTCACGCAGGGGGAGTGACAGCACCGAGATGTACGCCGGTTCCTGTGCGTAGCGGCGCTGTGCTCATTGCTCAGGATTGGTCTGGGGCACAATTTGTGAAATCGTCTATCCCGATACCAGTTTGACGGAGTGTCCTTCCGGCCAACGGCTGGTCTACTTCTCCAACACCTGGTCGGGACTGGGCGACATCCCCGAGATGCGCGCCAGCAGCTGGTGTGGCGCGGTGGAGCAAGGGATGGCCTGGTCCAACGTTCATGATCCGATCACCTGGCGGATTCCCTACCTGGTGGAGCACTGCACGCCCGGGGTTTCATGGTCGTACTCTCACGCCTTTCCCGATGGGTCGCGCTACTACAGCCCCTCTTATCGAGGTATCGACCTGGTGTGTCAGTTACCTCTGTCTTCGCCGTAAGGAGGCGCGCAAAAATAAATTTTCAGTTTGGATGATTGGCGAGTCGCTGTAACTCCGCCTTCCACAGTCGGGCTCGTGCGCTGTTGCTACCGCCCGCGCCGGCCGTCACCAGCAGTTCCTTTCCGATCCTCTCGGTGTATTTTCGGGATCTGGACGCCAATCTGATCGAAGCCTCCGAGTACCTCGCCTCCAGCCCATGACCCAGACTGCTCCTCAGCCAGCCAGAAGCCCTCGGGGCGCCGTGGCCTCGAGCGCGGACAGGAGGCGGAGCGCGGCGTCATCGACCTCCCGCCGCCACGCGAGGCGCCAGGGCCGCAGAAGAGGTCCCGACGCGAGACGCTTCGCGACGAGCTCCCCCTTGCCGAGGTGGGGGCTGGCGATCCACTCGGAGAGCACCGCGATGCCCATGCCCGCACGTGTCACGTCGAGGATCGCCTCCGTGAGCGGCAGCCGCTCGAAGCGAAGCCTCGGCCTCGCCCGGCCGAACACGCTCGCCATGAACCAGTGCGACTCCGCCGGCGCGCCCTGCCCGATGAGGAGCGTGTTCTCGCACAGGTCCGCGGGCGTGAGCGTCTTGCGCGCCGCGAGCGGATGCGACGCCGACATGATGAACACGACCTCATCGGAGAAGATCCGGCGCTCCTCGAGCCTGCCGCGTGGGACCACCAACGTCGTGACGAGCGCGACGTCTATCTCCCCGGCCTCGAGCGCCGCGACGGGAGCGTACGTGTGCTCCACCGCCAGCGCGACCTCGAGCTCCGGCAGGCTCTTGCGCAGTCTCATGAGCGTGGACGGGAGCCAGTGGTACACGGTGTAGCACTCGCAAACGAGGCGGAGGCGCGTGGGCGGAGCCACCGGCGCGCGCACGAGATGCTCGAGGTCGCCCATCTCCACCAGAAGGCGCGTCGCGCCGGTGACGAGGCGCTGCCCCGCCGCGGTGGGGACGAGCCCGCGAGGCGTACGGTCGAAGAGGCGCGTGCCGAGCTTGTCCTCCGCCGCGAGGAGCGCACGGCTCACCGCGGGCTGCGTGAGGTGCAGCACGGACGCGGCCTGCGCCGTGCTGCCGGCGGAGGCCAGGGCGAGCACGACGCGCAGGTCGCGCACGTCGAGGCGGGGGCTCGGAGGGGGAGCAATGTCGTTCATGCATCGAGTCTATGCCAAGGATGCGTTGGACGCATTGCCCCGGGATGAGCAGAGTGACGCTCGTTCCGGCGAACGGAACGAGACCCACCCCTGGAGGAAATGCCATGCAACTCTATTATTCGCCCCTGGCCTGTTCGATGGCGGCCCGAATCGCGTTCTACGAGGCCGGCGCGGACGCCACGTTCATCGAGGTCGACCCGAAGACGAAGCTCACGCGCGACGGGAAGGACTTCCGGGACATCCATCCGCTCGGCCTCGTCCCGACCCTCCGCACCGATGATGGCGACATCCTCACGGAGAACGCGGCGATCCTTCAGTACGTGGCCGACTTCTTCCCCAGGGCGAAGCTCGCGCCGACGGACCGCATGGCGCGCGCCCGGTTGCACGAGTGGCTGTGCTTCATCGGGACCGAGCTACACAAGGCGCTCTTCGGGCCGCTCCTCGACGCGAAGGCCCCCGAGGGCGCGAAGGCCTACGCGCTGGAGAAGGGTACATCCCGCCTCTCCTATCTGGAGAAGCACCTGACCGGTCGCGAGTTCCTTCTCGACCGCTTCAGCGTCGCGGACGCGTACCTGTTCACGGTCCTGAACTGGTCCGTGGTGACGCCGGTCGACCTGAAGAAGTGGCCGGCGATCAGCGCATACGCCGCGCGCCTGAGGGACCGGCCGAGCGTGGCGAAGGCGTTCGCGGAGGAGCGGGCGCTCTACGCGGAGGAGCGGGCACGGCACAAGGCCACCGCTTGAACGAGGGCCACCCCAGTCACGGGCCGCGGGTGTTGGCGCGGAACCAGCCCGGCTCCGCGCGCACCACGGTGTTGCCCGTGAACATGCTGTGGCTCTTCCTCCCGGAGGAGGCCCTGGGTCACGAGCGGCTGCTCAGGGCTCTCCGGCGGCAGTCAGCTCGGCTGCTTCGTGGGATGGATGACTGGTCGACATCACGGTCAAGGCGCCCCGAAGAGCTGCGCGGGGCCATCCACGGACCACGCCGCGCGCGCCGTGAGGATGCCCGGGCTTCGCTCGGCGCAGACAACGTGGCGGGCAATATGACTTGACGGGAATATGAACCGATGAGTATATACGTGGCATGGAATCCTCGTTCGCGATCATCGCGGAGCCGAACCGCCGGGCCATCCTCAGCCTGCTGGCGTCGTCGGAGCGATCCGTCGGCGAGATCGAGCGCCAGCTGCGGATGCCTCAAACTTCGGTGTCCAAGCACCTCCGCGTGCTGCGCGAGGCCGGCTTCGTGGAGTCGCGCGTCGAAGCCCAGCGGCGCGTCTATCGGATCCGGCCCGAGCCGCTCATGGAGGTCGACGCCTGGCTCGCTCCGTTCCGGCGCTTCTGGACGGCCCACGTTGATGCGCTCGAACGCCATCTGGATCGGATGGGGCAGGCACCAGGGAAAGGAAAGAACCCATGAGAAACCGTGAGAGGTATGTGCCCGGCCCCGCGGCCGGAGCCGGGGTCAAGAAGGACGGCGAGAAGTGGACGCTCATTCTCGTCCGAGATCTCCGTCATCCGCCGGCGATGGTGTGGCAGGCGCTGACCGATCCTGCGCACCTGTCCGAATGGGCGCCGTTCGACGCCAATCGGAACCTGGCCGCCGTGGGGCCGGTGACGCTCTCGACGGTCGGGACGCCGACGCCGCAGGTCGCTGAGAGCACCGTGAAGCGGGCCGAGGCGCCGAGGCTGCTCGAGTACAGCTGGGGTGGCAACGACCTCCGGTGGGAGCTCGAACCGCTCGCCAGCGGCACGCGCCTCACGCTCTGGCACAACATCGATCGCCGCTTCATCTCGTGGGGCGCCGCGGGCTGGCACATCTGCTTCGACGTCCTTGATGGGCTCCTCACGGGTGAGCCGATTGGACGCATCGTCGGCGCCGAGGCCATGAAGTTCGGCGGCTGGCAGCGATTGATCGCCGAGTACGCAAAGCAGTTCGGCGCTGAGACCCCCGGTTAGCCGCCCAACGCCCCGAATCGTTGAAGTGTGGAGGAAGAACCCCATGGAATCGACCCTGCAGAAGCCGGCCCTCGTCGCCGCCAAGATCACCCCCAAAGCCAATACCATCGTCTATTGGCTCGTCACCGCGCTCTTCTGCCTGCAGATGGGCTTCACCGCCTACGCGCAACTGAGCCTGCCGCAGGTGGCGGAGGCGTTCACCCACCTCGGCTTCCCCGACTACTTCCGGGTGGAGCTCTCGTGGGCCAAGCTCCTCGGCGTGGTGCTGATGCTTGCGCCGGTGCCGGCGCGGCTCAAGGAGTGGGCCTACGCCGGCTTCGCCATCAACCTCGCCTCGGCGCTCATCGCCCACATCTCGGTGGGCGATGGCCCGGAGGCGTGGGGCTGGGCGGCGGCCACCGGCGTGCTCTGGGGGCTCTCGTACTTCTTCTGGCGCCGCCTGCAGGCCTCGCCGGCGAGCGCCTGACCGCGGCGATGCTGAGCCCGTTTCACGCTGAGCGCAGCTAGATAGGTGCGAGAGTTGGAGCCATACATGAAAAGGCCCGTCCCGGTGGAATCAGCCTCTGCATTGATTGACGAGAAGATCAGGGAACTTGGGGACTGGCGCGGGAAGATGCTCGCGAAAGTGCGCGAGCTCATACACGAGGCAGACCCTGAGATCGTCGAAGAGTGGAAGTGGATGGGGACTCCCGTCTGGTCCCACGGCGGCATCGTCTGCACGGGAGAGACGTACAAGAACGTCGTCAAGATGACCTTTCCCAAGGGAGCTGCGTTGAAGGACCCTTCAGGTCTATTCAACTCCAGCCTCGACGGGAATGTCAGGCGCGCCATCGACATCCACGAAGGCGACAAGGTCGATGAGGCGGCCTTGAAGGATCTCATCCGCGCTGCAGTGGTGCTCAATCTCGAGGGCAAGAGCAAGCCGAAGCCCCGGCGAGCGAGCAGCAAGCGGTCCGACTAGCGACATCGCAGATTGGGCTTGCCCCGGTTGCGTGGGGCAGGCTCAATCCCTGCCGATGAAGGCTTGCTCGGAGTCCAGCGCTTCGGTGCTTCGCGTTGGCGACGGGCCCCTATCTCACGCCATGCGCCTCACGGGCCGCGGGTGTTGGCGCGGAACCAGCCCGGCTCCGCGCGCACCACGGTGTTGCCCGTGAACATGCCCCGGGTGAACACCGGATCCTCGAAGAACACATAGGGATGCACGAGCTCGGGCCGGCTCGCGGCCTCCAGCCTGGCCGAGAGCGTCGGCGGCAGCGTGAAGTCGAGTGCACGCAGGTTGCTCTCGAGCTGCTCCAGCCTGCTCGCGCCGATGATGGTGGAGGCCACCGCGGGGCGAGTCGCCACCCAGTTGAGCGCCACCTGCGCGGGCGGGTGCCCCACCTCCTTCGCCACGGCGACGAGCTGCTCGACGATGGCCCACGGTCGGTCCTTCAAGAACTTGTCGGCAATGGGCAGACCGGTGGCCAGGAGCGCGTGGGCACGCCCCTCTCCTTTCAACCGCGAGCCCTCGCGCGTGTATTTGCCCGACAGGAGCCCTCCGGCGAGCGGGCTCCAGGGAACGACGGCCGCACCCAGCTCGAGTGCCGCGGGAATGTGCTCGCGCTCGATGTTGCGCTCGGCGAGCGAATACTCCAGTTGCAGCGCCGAGACCCGCTCCCAGCCGTTGCGCTCGGCCAGCGTCTGGGCCCGAGCGAAGTACCAGGCCGGCACGTCGGAGAGGCCGATGTACCGGACCTTGCCCTCGCGCACGAGGTCGGTCAGGGTCCGCATCACCTCTTCCACGGGCGTCAGGCCATCCCAGGCGTGGAGCCAGTACAGGTCCACGTAGTCCGTCTTGAGGCGGCGCAGCGAGCCTTCGAGCGCGCGGTAGATGTTCTTGCGCCCGTTGCCGCCCGCGTTGGGGTCTCCCGGCGAGGTGCCCATGGTGAACTTGGTGGCGATGACGGCCTGGTCTCGCCTGCCATGCTTCGCGAAGAAATCGCCGATGATGCGCTCGCTCGAGCCGGCGGTGTACGCATCCGCGGTGTCGATGAAGTTGCCGCCCGCCTCCAGGTAGCGCGCCAGGATTTGATGGGCGGTGCTCTCCGGGTTGCCCCAGCCGAAGTCGGTACCGAACGTCATGGTGCCCAGCGCCAGCGGGCTCACCCGGAGCCCCGAGCGGCCAAGCAGGTGGTACTGCGTCAGGGAATCAATGTGATGGGTAGACATGAGGGTGCTCTCGAGCCCTGGCAAGGTGTCTTGCCTTCGCGGTGTCGACAGGCCCTCTCAGGGGCCCGTCTTGCCGCTACAGATAGGGGGAAGCACTCCTGAGGGCGACCCGCTTCTTGCCCTGAACGCCAGGAACTAAGGCACGACTCCCGGCGCTTCGCTGGCCTCGACCTCCGCGCCGTAACGCAGCGACTCCCACGCGAGCATCACCTTCTTGCGCGCGGGGCCCCAGCGGTAGTCACCAAAGACGCCCGTCTTGCGCAACACGCGGTGGCAGGGGATGAGCAACGCCACGGGGTTGTCTCCCACCGCCGAGCCCACCGCTCGCACCGCTTTCGGGTTGCCGATGGCTTGGGCAAGGTCCTCATACGTGGCCACGTGGCCCGGGGAGATGCGCAGCAGCGCCTGCCACACCTGCACTTGAAAGGGCGTGCCCTTCACCAGCACTGACAGCGGCGTGGGCTCGCGCGGGGGCCGCGAGGGGAAGATGCGCTCCGCCCACGTGGCGGTCGCATCGCGGGACTCCATGAAGGTGGCACGCGGCCACTGCGCACGCAGCGACACCAGGGCCTCCTCCGCGGACTCGTCGGAGAGAAAATGCAGGCCGCAGATGCCACGCTCACAGACGGCGATGAGGCAGTCCCCGAAAGGCGACGGGTGGATGCCGTAGCGCACGGTGAGTCCCTCGCCGCCCAGCTTGAACTCGCCCGGTGTCATGGCGGTGAGGGTGACGAAGAGCTCGTGCAGCCGACCGCCGCCGGACAGGCCCACGGCGTAGGAGGTGTCGAGCACGCTGTGCCGCTCGGCCAGCAGGCGGCGGGCCGAAACGAACGTGTGCACCTGGAGGAAGCGCTTGGGGCTGATGCCCGCCCAGCGGGTGAAGAGGCGCTGGAAGTGGAAGGGGCTCAGGCCCACGTGCGCGGCGACGTCGTCCAGGGAGGGCTGCTCGCGCGCATGGGCGTCGAGGTAGAGGATGGCCTGCTCGATTCGGGCGTAGTCGCTGGTCGCCATGCTCCGGCTCCTGGGATGGGTGCTCCTGTACCCGGTATGGCCGCCAGGTCGCGCGGGAGCAACCCGGTTCTTGCGCTCCTTCGCGCCGCCAGATGCCGCAAGAAGCGGGTGGCTCGCCCGGTGCGGGTCTCCCCATCCTGCCGCGCGTTCTACCCACGTCTGGAACTTCGATGCGTCTCTACGACTATCTCCCCTCCGCCAATGGCTACAAGGTCCGACTCCTGCTCTCCTGGCTGGGCAGGCCCTATGAACTGGTGCCCGTGGACATCTTCGCCGGCGAGAGCCGCACGGAGGACTTCCTGCGGCGAAAGAATCCCGACGGGCGCATCCCCGTGCTCGAGCCCGAGCCGGGCCGCTTCCTGGCGGAGTCCAACGCCATCCTCCTCTACCTCGCGCGGGGCACGCGGTTCCTGCCGGAGGATGCCTTCGAGCGCGCCCAGGTCGACCAGTGGCTCTTCTTCGAGCAGAACAGTATCGAGCCCAACGTGGGCACGGTGCGCTTCTGGCACCTGACGGGCCGCGCGTCCCGCTACCCGGAAGTCTTCCGTCTGCGCGTGGAGCGAGGCCATGAGGCGCTCGCGGCCCTGGAGCGGCACCTTCGCGGGCGCACGTTCCTCGTAGGCGAGCGACCCACGGTCGCGGACATCGCGCTGTATGCGTACGCGCACGTGGCTCCCGAGGGCGGTTTCTCCCTGGAGCGCTCCCCCGCCGTGTCCGCGTGGCTGGAGCGCGTGAAGGCCCTGCCCGGCCACATCGGGGCGCTGGCGCCGTACTCCGCCAACGCGCACGTGACAGCCGCCTGAGGATCGCCGTCTTCCCGCCACACTACCGCGAAGGTAGTCGCCCCTGGTGAGGGCGCGTGCTCCTTCGGCGGCTGTACCACCACGGGCAAAAGTGGTGCGGCCCCCGCCCACTGCTCAGTGTCTTCTTTCTGCCGGGCGTCTGCCCCCGCCGCCACGCCTGCAACGTCGGCTCCGACACCCCCAGCCTCTCCACTACCGCCTTCACCGTTTCGCCCTTCTGCTGCGCGTACGCCAGGTAGCGCACCGCGAACGCGCGCGGCGGATTTGGAAATGGGCCTGGGCCTCCTTTGCGCCAAGCCCGCAGCCTTTCCACCTCCAGCCGGAACTGCTCCAACTCCTTCTCCGGGTCAGTCATATGGTTCCCGGGATGGCCTTTCCATAGACTGGAGCCTTGCTCGCGCTGGAGGGCGCGTCATGGCACTTCGTCTGACCGTCGCGGTCTTGCTGTTGGCGCTGTCCACCGGATGCGCCACTCCGCATGTGGTGCGGCTGGACACGGGGGAAGGGGCGCCCCTGGAGTACAGGCCGCATCCCTCGAGTAAGTCCGTGCAGGTGGACGCCGAAGTGTTCGAGGACGCACTGGCGCGGTTGGTGCTGAATACGCCCCTGGCCCTTCGCTCGCCCCGGCAGGGCTGGCTGGTGCGTGCCTCCTACCCCGGCGACGACACGGACAGTGGAAGGCAGCACCTGATGGGCAAGAGCTTCGGCGGCCTCTGCGCGGCGGGCCAACGCAGGGCGGACTGCCTCTCCCTGCTCGACGACGTGGTGGGCCTGAGTGAGTGGGACAAGCTGGGGATGGCGCTGGGCCTGTCGCTCGACCCCTTGAAAGAGAGCATCTCCCGGGCGGTGGAGGACACCCTGGCTCCCCAGCTCTTCTACACCCTCATCTCCACGGGCCTCATCACCTGGGCCGTCCTGGCGGCCAACCCCGAGCCCGTCTTCACCAAGGCCGCAGCCATCGTCTCCGCGGTGATGTTGATATACCTGGGAGTGGAGAGCTTCCTGGAGGTGGTGGATGCGAGCCGGGAGCTGAAGCGGGCCAGCGACAGGGCCACCACCACCCTGGAGTTGGAGCGGGCCGGCCGGCGATTCGCCCAACGGGTGGGACCGCAGATGGCGCGCGTCTTCGTCCTCGCGGTGACGGTGGCGGTGAGCCAGGGCATGACGGGGGGCGCCGCGTGGCTGGCGTCACGGCTGTCGATGCTACCCCACTTCCCAAAGGCAGCGGTGGTGGGAGCCTCACGGGTGGGTATCCACCTGGCGAACGTGGGACAGGTGAGCGAGGTGGCTGTCGTCGGGAGCACCGTGGTCATCTCCCTGCCCGCCACGGCGGTCGCTATGGCGGTACAGGGCCAGGGCGCAGGCCAGACGGCCAGCGCGGGAGGGCAGCTCCACCACATCATCTCCAAGCGCATCGCTGACGAGCTTGAGCGGCATCTCACACTCCGAGGCCATTACACCGCGAGGGATCCACGCTTCGTCACACGAGCTGCCGACAAGGCTTCTCACAACGGCTATCAGCAGTGGCATCGCGATGTGGATGACGAAGTCATCGCCTGGCTCAAGAGGTATGACGAAGCAACACCCGAGGAGTTCGAGGCCTTCTTGCGTCAGCTCTATAACCGGCCCGCGATGCGCGCGAGGTTCCCCGATGGCTTCTGACGTTCCCTCGTCTCCCATGCGTTTCTTCGTCTTGAAGAAGTCGAACAAAGGCCAGCACGACACCGAGTACAGCACGGTCAAGCCGAATATCGGCCCCGCGCTGAGCTGTCCTCAATGCGGGGGTCCTGTTGGGATGTTGAGCTGGCTACCTCCGTATCGGGTCGAGCTGGAACTCCACGGCAAGGATTTTGGAGATTTCATGGAAGGCCCTGGCGGCGATCTCCTGGTCACCGAGCGCTTCGCCGAAGATTTCAAGGCGGAGGGCTTGACGGGGCTCAGCGGCTTTCACCCTGTCGAGGTAGTACGTGTACGCCGCGGGCGGCGTGCTCCCCATCCGGCTCCACCACCTCGCTATCTCTTCGTCACCCCGGTCTACGGCTCCCCGGCATTGGACTTGGAGCGGAGCCGCTTCAAGAGCAACAAGCCCATGAAGCAGTGCACCTGGTGTCGCAAGATCACTCCTGACGCCATCGCTGGTCTCACCTTGGAGGAGGGCACTTGGAAGGGGGAAGATGTGTTCCGGCCGCGCGGCCTCTGGGGAGTGCTCATCGTCTCCGAGCGATTCATGCGCTTCGCCGAGCGCCATGCCATGAGTCACCTGACCCTGGTGCCCATCGAGAATTACGTCTGGGATCCACTGGGTCTCTACGAAGGCGAATACCTCTCATGAGCCCGAACAACCGCTATCCCAGCAGCAGTGGCCCATAAGCCCAGGTCCCCTGCCACGTTCCTCTGGGGAGGCGGCCTGGGCAGGCATGTGGGTCCCCACCTCATCGAGACCGACGTCGCTCCTCCCCTCGGCGGCGGCCTGCGCGAACTCGCCGAGCACCATCAACTTCGGGCAGTGGGGGCGCGCAGCCGATCCGCCAGACCTCGGTCCGCTCGCCGATCGGCTCGGCTACCAGGGGCAGTCGATGACTTCCACCACGCGCTGCTGGATGTTGGACAGGTGGCCGCCTGGGCCCTCGAGACGGAGGATCGGCGGGAGGGTGCCTTGCACGATGACCGGCGCTTCTATGAGCACGGACGCCCCGCTCGAGCTCGACAACCCCTCCCACCTCGACGCGCTCCTGCGGACCTACGAGCGCTTTCCAGAACTCCTCCCCTTGAGGCTGGCACCGCTTGAAAAGGCCGTGCTCCATACGGCTCAAGAGGCCTTGGCGAGCAGCACGTCACGCAGGAGCGCGCTCGCCGACGGGGCCTCCGGGTCACGCTCCAGCCAGCGGGGGACGGGCAGCCCCTTGGAGCGGAGGAAGGGCGCGTTGAAGAGCTTGCTCGCGTAGCGGTTGCCGGAGTCGCACAGCACGGTGACGACGGTGTGCCCCGGTCCCATCTTCCGGGCGAGGCGGATCGCACCGGCGACGTTGACGGCGCTGGAGCCCCCGAGGAAGAGGCCCTCGTGCTCGATGAGGTCGAAGAGGATGGGGAGGGCCTCTTCGTCGGAGACCTGGAAGGCCTCGTCGATGGGGGCGCCCTCGAGGTTGGCGGTGATGCGGCCCTGACCGATGCCCTCGGTGATGGAGGAGCCCTCGGCCTTGAGCTCGCCACGGGTGTACCAGTGGTAGAGCGCGGCACCCATGGGGTCTGCGAGTCCGATGACGATCTTCGGATTGCGCTCCTTGAGGGCCATGCCGACGCCAGCGAGCGTGCCGCCGGAGCCCACGGCGCAGATGAAACCATCCACGCGGCCCTCGGTCTGCCGCCAGATTTCGGGGCCCGTGGTCTCGATATGGGCCTGGCGGTTGGCGACGTTGTCGAACTGGTTGGCCCAGATGGCGCCGTGGGGCTCGCGGGCGTTGAGGGCCTCGGCGAGGCGGCCGGACACCTTCACGTAGTTGTTGGGGTCCTTGTAGGGGACGGCGGGGACCTCGATGAGCTCGGAGCCCATGAGCCGGAGCGTGTCCTTCTTCTCCTGGCTGTTGGTGTCGGGGATGACGATGACGGTGCGGTAGCCGAGCGCGTTGCCCACGAGCGCCAGGCCGATGCCGGTATTGCCGGCGGTGCCCTCGACGATGGTGCCGCCGGGGCGGAGCAGGCCGCGCGAGACGGCATCGCGGATGATGAAGAGGGCGGCGCGGTCCTTCACGGACTGGCCCGGGTTGAGGAACTCGGCCTTGCCGAGGATGGTGCAGCCGGTCAGCGCGGAGGCGCGCTCGAGCTTGATGAGGGGCGTGTTTCCGATGGCCGAGATGACGTCGTCGTGGATGTGCATGGGGGCAGCCGGAACCGTAATGCCCGAGCCCCCACGGGCTCAAGGTGTGCCACGGACCGGGGGATGGCTCCGAGTCCGCGAGGTCGACGCCACGGCGATGAATAGAAAGCTGAATAGAAAGAGGGGCGCTTTGGATCGCCAACCCCCGATAATTCAAAGGGTCTCTCGTTCGGATGCAAAGTTCGGTGAATAGAAAGGGCGCGAAATGGGCACCTGTCAGTTCGCCGCCAGGAAGTTGCGGACCTGGGCGGTGTGGTAGCGGACGAGGAGCGTGTTGATGAGAGGCAGGGCGCGTTCCACCATCTCCGCCGCCTGTCCCGGAGGCAGTCCGGTGAGCCGGTCGCTGAGCATCTGCGCCTCGCGCACGAACAGCGAGTACATGGCCTTCGTGTAGAGGAGCAGGTCGTCCACCCGGAAGCCCTGGGCCTCGGTGAAGCCCGCCTTCTTGAGCTGGCCCCACAACTCCACGAGGAAGGCGTCGTCGCGCGCCAGCACCGTGCGCCCGCCCTTCTCGCGTGTGACCAGCAGGCCCAGCTCCACCATGCGCTCCAGCTCCGCCCGGCTCACGCCCGCCTCCTTCAGCAGTGCCGCCGCGCTCACCGTGTCCGGCTGACCGACGACGCCAATCGAGGGCCCCAATCGCTGGCGCACCTCGGTGATGAGCTCGCGCTGCTTCGGGGTGAAGGCGTCATCGCGCTCCCCCAGCATGGCGCGGATGGCCTTGAGCGGCAGGAAGCGCTCTTCCTGGAGCTGGCGGATGAGGTGGAGCCGCTTCAGGTGCTGCTCTCCGTAGAAGGCCATGTTGCGGCCCGTCTTCTGTCCCTCCGGCAAGAGGCCCTGCTGGATGTAGAAATGCACCACCTGCCGCGACAGGCCCGCGCGCTCGCACAGGTCCTTCATGCGGTACGGAAAGGCGGAGCGATCCACCGCCGTTCGTCCTGGCCGCTCGGCCGCCGGGGTCCGACGCCGCTCGCCACGCGCCGCCATCACGGTACCTCCATGGGAGACCGGCACCACCGCCGGACCTCGCACGCTAACACCTGCCCATCCCGGGTGAAGCGTTGACCGGGCAACAGTGCGAGGGGCGGAGCCGGTGGGCGCCGCGAGTCCTGTGCGCTCGGCGTGTCTTCGTGAACTTGACGGAGCGTCAAGTGTCACTGGACACTTGATGCCGCCCCCCGCGGTCCTTCCTACCCCTGACTTCTTCCCTTCCGCTTCGCGAACATCCATGCGTCCGTTCTCTCCCGGAGTGCCGTGGTCCGTAGGCGTGTGCGCCCTGCTGCTGGTGTGCGGCGCGTGCGGCCCGAGCGAATTCGACACCACCCGCGTCCCCCCGCCGCCCGTCACCCTGGGTGAGGACTTCTTCGGCGTCCTGTGCGACCGCATGGGGGCGCTGTTGCTGCCAGAGGACCTCTCGGGAGCGGCCGTCCACGGCGTCTGCCATCCCGGGCCGGACGGCCAGTACGCGGCGAGCGTGGACACGGCGCGGCTGCCACCGTTGGTGGATGGCGCGGTGAACGCGGCCGGCGAGCCCGTGAGCCTGGCCACGCAGGAGGCGAAGCGGGCGGAGGCGCTGGCCCGGCTGGCGGAGCTGGCCCGGCAGCGTCCGCGCGTGGTGGCAGCGTTGGATGCGCTCTTCCCGGACGTGGAGGTGCCGGTGAGGGATGTGTCCAATCCGGACGTGGCGCTGACGTGCGGCCCGGCGAATCCGGAGCGGGCGCGGCTGCACGCGGAGCTGGCGGCGCTCCTGGGGCGGATGACGGCGATGTATGGCGACGGCACGCTGCCGGGCACGACGCGGGCGCTGGGCGCGTGGCTGGAGTCCTTCGCGAGCTCGCCCGAGGCCACCCAGGCGTTGGCCGAGCTCGCGGCGCGCCAGGGCTACCAGCCTCCGGAGCGGACGCTCGGGGCCCTGCGGCCGCTGCTCGCATACGCGGGGATGCGGGACCTGTTGGATGCCAGCACGCGCGTGGTGGCTCCCAGCCCCGCTCCCGGGCCCGCGCGCACCGCGTTCACGTCGATGCTGGAGGTGGCACACCACGCGCTGCGGACCGTGGAGCCCGAGCAGGCTCGCGCGCCGCTGTCGGTGACCCATGACAACGTCACGGGGCGGGACGTGTTGTCGCGCCCGCGCACGGCGACGGAGTTGCTGTCCACGCTGATGCTCACCGAGGCGGGACCCGCGCCCTCCGGGTCTCCGGTGCTCGCCCCGCGGCGTGACCGGCGTGGAGTGGCGGCGGTGACCTCGGTGGGGTTGCCCTTCGTGGACGCGGATGCGGATGGCCTGCCGGATGTGGACGGGCTCGGCCGGTTCGTCCCGGGCTCCGCCGCGCCGGTGCCCTCGCCCTTCCCCGTGCCGGGCGTGCGGGACACGGCGGTGCGGGACGCCGAGGGCCGTGCGCTCTCCGGACCGGGCGGCTCACCGCTGTATGCCTACGTCGATGCCCGGCGCACGCTGCTGGGGCAGATGCTCTCCGAGGTGCGGCCGATGATGACCTCGGACGACACGCACCCGCGCAGCACGGTGATGCAGTTGCTGGACGGTCTGCCGGTGGTGCTGGGGGGGCGCGACGGTGCGAAGTCGAGCACGCACGAGTACCCGCCCGTGACGGTGGCGTATGACGCCTTCCACGCGGACGAGGCGCCGGTGCTGGACCTGATGCATGCGGGGGCGCAGCTGCTGGGGCACCCGTCCGCGGATGACACGCTGGTGATGACGCGCAAGCTGGTGACGGACCATCCCGGCGACCTGGCGCGGCTGGTGGGACTGCTGCGGGCCCTCCTGCGCTCGGTGGACGCGCACCCGGAGGCGGAGCTGAAGGAGGGCAACACGCTGCGGGATGACCTGGTGGACGTGCTGGTGGAGATCTCCCGCGAGCCGGGGCTGCTGGAGGACATCGTGAAGGCGCTGGCGCAGCCCGACTCCCAGGGGCTGGGGTCGGCGTTCGCGAGCTTCATGGAGCACCGCGACGGCATCGACTACGACCGGAACGCGCTCAACGGACCGCCGAGGAACGAGACCGCGGGGGACAATGGCAACCCGCGCACCCTGGTGGACCGGACGCAGCCGGACGTCGGGCTGAACCAGAGCCTGTTGCAGCGCTTCCTCCGCATCGTGCACGACTCGAACGGAGTGACGTTCTGCAACAAGGCCGGCGCGGTGGTGCACGCGCGCGGGGTGCCGCTCGCGGGCAACCTCGATCTGCCGTTGTTCGGCGGGACCTACAAGGAGTGCGAGGTCTTCAAGGTCGACAACATGGCGGTGTTCTACCTGCAGTCCATGGTGGGCAAGGCCCGGCTGTACATGCGGCCGTCCATCATCCGGGATGGCGTCCTCGGCATCGGTGCCACGACCGTGAGCGTGATGGAGCAGTCCAGTGGCATCAACGGCTTCTGGGATGCGGGCAGCAGCAGGACGCTCCGGCCAAAGACCGAGTGGCTCGGCCGGATGATCGTGTTCGACCAGATGAACGACAGCCCCACCTCCAGTGGGAAGAACTACATCACCAACCGCTTCCTGAAGGATTTGCAGGGGACGAACATCGGCAGCTCGGTGTGTCCGGAGCGGGTCATCGACGATCCGGACCCGGACGCGGAGGACGCCGCGCCGGATGGAAAGGTCCGGGGCCTGCGTTCCTGCGCGGCGGATGAGTGGTTCCCCGTCCGTAACCCGGACACGCTGCTGATGTTGGAGACGGAGGGCTTCTTCAAGGCAATTCGTCCCCTGTTACTCGCCTTCACGAGCCGTGACCGGGAGGACCTATTCATCCAGATGATGGAGGTGATGCACCGGCACTGGATGAGTGACCAGGCTCCGGCGAAGGACTGCAAGCTGACGAGCAATCCGGATGACCCGCGCTCCCGTTGCTCGCGAGCGGGCGCGGAGCGGCTCGAGCCGCTGCTGGCGGAGCTGCTGCGCGGGGACGCCATCGGAAGCCTCCAGTCGGTGGTGCCGAAGCTCCAGGCCCTCCAGGTGCCGCACTGCACGGCGGTGGATGCGCGGACGAAGCACTGCACGCGCACCGAGATGCGGGATGGGGTGAAGGTGCTGTCGGAGCTGATGCGGACGGCCATCGACCCGGCCCGGGCCCAGGCGGTGGGCCTGACGAACCGGCGCGGCGACTCGATGCACGTGCGGCAGGACGGGGTGACGCGGCAGCAGGTGACGCCGCTGTCGCTGGCGCTCGATGCGCTCTCGGCGATGGATGACGCATTCGACCGTGACGCGGCCGAGCACCCCGATGAGCCGGACCGGCGCGAGGCATTCGAGGACGCGGCGTCGCGGCTGGCGGACCAGTTCCTCGCGGTGCGGGGCGAGCGCGAGACATCGCAGTTCGTGAACCCGCTGACGTCGCGGTTGCTGCCACCGGCCATCGACCTGCTGCGCTCGGAGCTGTACGCGCACTGCCCGGAGACGTGGACGCCGCCGTACGCGCGGTGCACCTGGATGCGGGACGAGGTGACACAGCAGGCCGAGGACATGCTGGGTGGCCCGGTGTTCGCGACGACGTGGGACTTCCTGGATGCGGCACGGCGGGACGCGGCGCTGTGGGCGCAGGTGGAGGGGCTGACGGGCTACCTGTTGAATTCAGACGCTCCGGAGTCCTGGCCGGCGGTGCTGGGGACGGCGGTGGACGCGGTGCAGTTGCTGGCCTCGGAGGGGAAGAATCGCGTGCCACTGGCGCACCTGGCGGCGAAGGCGTTGAAGCCGGAGGACCTGGTGGACGCGACGCTGGTGCTGGGCCGCCGGGTGGCGGGCAAGGTGTACGCGGAGGACGGGAAGACCCAGGTGTGCGCGAGGGAGATGGACCCGCATGAGTTGATGACCGGGGTGCTCGCCAGACTGGTGACGCCCACGGCGATACCGGGTGAGTCGGTGCCACGGACACCTCTGGAGATGCTCACGGAAGCGGTGTCGGAGGTCCAGCGGGTGGTGCCCGGACAGGCGGGGGCGCGCTCGGCGGAGGACTACCAGCGCATCGCTCGGGAGTTGGTGTCGTTCCTGGTGGATCCGGAGCACGGGCTGGAGCGGTTCTATGCGGTGGCGAACAAGGCTGGAGGTGCGCCGTGAAGGTGCTCGGGTCCATGACCTCTCTGTCGGTTCCAGCGGTCCTCCTGGGGGCGCTCCTCGTCGCGCCGCTCGCGAGCGCCAGCGGCCTGTACGTGGGAGACCGTGGTGTGCGCCCACTCGGGCGCGGAGGGGCTTTCGTCGCGGGCGCGGATGACCTGGGAGCGCTCTGGTACAACCCGGCGGGCCTAGTGGACGCGGGTTCGAGCGTGCTGTTCGACGGCTCCTGGGTGCGCTTCTCCACGGACTTCACGCGACGGGTGGAGGTGACGAACGGCGCGGGCGCCTCGCAGGTGAGCGAGCTGCCCTCGGTGCGGGGCTCGTCCGAGTTCCTGCCCATCCCCACCGTGGCGGGCTCCTGGGTCTTCGGTGAGCGCAAGCAGCTCGTGGTGGCCGCGGGCGTGCTGGCGCCGCAGATGGCGGTGATGAGCTACCCGCTGGCGCTGGAGGACGGAACGCCTGCCCCCTCCCGCTACTCACTGGTCACGCTGGATGGCTCGCTGCTGGTCATTCCCGGGGTGTCGGCGGCGTACCGGCCTTTCGAGTTCCTCCAGGTGGGCGCGGGCGTGAACGTGCTCACGGGCAGCTTCGTGACGCAGACCGTGTTCAACACGAGCCCTCCAGAGCGGCTGCTCTCGGCACCGGAGGATCCGTCCTACGACGCGCTGGCGGAGCTGAGGGCCACGGGCCTGCTGGCGCCGAGCGCCAACGCCGGCATCCTCGTGCGTCCGGCGAAGTGGCTGCGCGTGGGGCTGAGCGGACAGCTCGGGTACACGCTGGATGCACCGGCCACGGTGCGGGTGCGATTGCCGAGCGCGGCGGTGTTCGCGCAGGCGCGGCAGGAGGGCGATGGGGCGCGGCTGAAGCTCACGCTGCCGGCGATCCTCCGGGCGGGCGTGGAGGTGCGGCCTTTCGAGGCATTGAGGGTGGAGCTGGGCTATGCGCGCGAGCTGTGGTCCTCGCACGAGTCCATCGACATCCTGCCGGAGGACGTGCGCATCTACGATGTGGCGGGCATCCCGAGCCCGTTCAACGTGCCGGCCATGTCGATTCCACGCCGGTTCAAGGACAGCCAGTCGTTCCGGCTGGGAGGCGAGTACACCCTGTCAGCGGGCAGCGCGTTCGCGCTCGATGTGCGGGCGGGCGTCAGCTACGAGCAGAGCGCGATCCCCTCGGCCTACCTGGCCCCGCTGACGGTGGACTCGGACAAGGTGACGGGTTCGGTGGGTCTGGGTCTAAGGTTGGGGGAGCGCTTGCACCTGGATGCGGTGTACTCGCGAGCGTTCGGCGGGCAGCGCGAGGTGACGACCACGGAGGCCGCGGTGCCACGCATCAACCCGATGGCTGGCGAGGACTTCCCGACGGCGCCCGTGAACGCGGGCAGCTATCAGGTCCAGTCGAGCATTCTCGGCTTCGGTCTTCGGTATCAGCTCTAGAAGGGCAATACCCTCACCCTGGCCCTCTCCCAGAGGGAGAGGGGACATACGCAGTCCACACGCCATGAACCCAGTTCTTCTCACCCTCTTGATGCCGGGTCTCCTGATGACCGCACCCGCTACTCCCTCGTCCTCGGACCTTCCGACCCTCGCTCGACTTCCGCTGGAGCAACGTCGTGCCCACGTGAAGGCGCTCTCGCGCGAGGCGCTGGCGGAGCTGTTCGCGGCGACATCGGCCAGGACGCTCCTGGAGGCGGGGAAGGCCTCCGCCGCTCAGCTGGGCACCTATGAGACGCGCGTGGTGAAGCGCGAGCGGGTCTCCGGCGAGCTGCACAAGCCGCAAACCATCCAGCTGGCGGTCCGGCAGTCGCCTCGGGCCCTGCGGCTGGAGGTGCTGTCCGGACCCGCCAAGGGACGGAAGGTCATCTACGACTCCTCGGTGAAGAAGAACGAGCTTCGGGTCCGCGAGGCGGGTGTGCTGGGCATTGCTGGCGCGGTGTGGATCGACATGAACGGTGGGCTCGCCCGGGGCGACACGAACCACCCCATCACGGATTTCTCCTTCACGTCGATCCTCGGCATGCTGGAGGACTGCTTCGCGAAGGGCGAGTCGGTGGGCGGATACGCTCGGAAGGACGAGGGCTTCGACGCGGCGGGGCGCTACTGCATCACCTTCAACGCCCCCGCCGGAGGGCAGCACCTGTATGCGACGCGGGCGCGCATCTGCGTGGAGCCGGTGCTGGCCCTGCCGGTGGTGCTGGAGATCGACGACGCGCGCGGGCCACTGGAGCGCTTCGACTTCAGTGACGTGCAGCCGTTCTCCAAGGCCGACTTCTCTCCGTCGTCACTTTGAGCGGGCCGGCAGGGCGGTGAGCCCGGCCTTCCATCGCTGGAGCAGCTCGCTCGTGTCGTGCTCCCACGGGTGGAAGCCGGGCCGGTAGTAGCTCAGGTAGGGGCCGATGAGCCCGAGCATCCCGCCGGGCTGGATGAACAGGAAGCGCACGAGGCCGAACCACTCGCGCACTGAGAAGAGGATCTTCTCCGAGTGCATCAGCCGGACCTGATGCTCGAGGATCTTGGCCGAGAAGATCACCGTTGTCAGGAGCATGATGAGACAGCGTTCCAGCCAGGGAGAGCCGATGGCGCGGTAGACGTCGAACGCCACGGCCTTGTGCTCGTTCTCCTCGGCGGCATGCCAGCGCCAGAGCTCGGCCATGCGTGAGTCGGCGTTCTCCAGCATCCGAGGACCCCTCAGGACGAGGGTCGCCAGCAGGGCCGTGAAGTGTTCCAGCGCGCAGGTGACCGCGAGCTGCCGCCGCCGAGGCGCGTGTTTCGTGACCCGCCGAAGGATCCGCTCCACCCGTTGCTCCATGGCCACCACCGGGTAGCCATTCCTGACGAGCATCTGGTTGTACCGGACGTGTTCCCGGCTGTGATGACCCTCCTGGGCGCAGAAGGCGTCCACCTCACGCTTCAGCGGCTCGTCCGGTACCTGGTTCCGGAACGCCTTCACACTGGCCAGGAAGAAGCGCTCGCCCGCTGGGAAGAACACCGACAGGTTGTCGAAGAAGAGCGTCACCGACCGCCTGCCGCCGTGCCAGTACTTCGGCACGTCCGTGAGGTCGAAACGGAAGTCGCGTACTTCCGGCGTTTCTCTCCTGGGAGCCCCGGTCATCATCATGGAATCGTCCACCTTTCGTTGCGCTTCTCCGCTGTGAGCAGGATTCGGATCGCGGTGATCGCGGACTCGACGTCCGGCGGATCTCCGGTGATGGCATCTCGGTACAGGAACGACTCGCCGATGCGGATGATGACGTAGGCCAGCGCATCCAGGTCCATCGCTGGCCGGATGTGGCCCTTCTGTACGCCGTCCTCCAACGCCGCCCGGACACATGCCGTATTGCGCTGCTCCACCGTGCTGCTCTTCGACATCAGGATGCGCATCGCGTACTCGGCGTCCTGCTGCACGAACAGCCGGAGCGGCTCGTTCTCCACGATGAGGTGGATCATCCGCTGCGTGATGTCGGCGATGAACTCGGGCCCTTCGCCACGGGCCTCGCTCCGGGCGGTGTTGAGCGCGAACTCGAACTGCGAGGAGATGACCTCTCCATAGAGCAGCTCGCGGGTGCCAACCCACCGGAAGACCGTGGCGCGGCTGACGCCCAGCTCCTGGGCCATGCGCCCGATGTCGAAGCGCTCGCCCTTGTTCCACCACTCCAGCGCGAGGGCGAACAGCGCCTGGGGCGTGGCCTTCGCGGGCGCTTCGAGCCGCCGGGTGAGCGGGGTCTCGGGGGCACTCCGCTGTTTGGAGCGCGAGCGTTTCATGCCGTGGAGCCTGGCATCGTCATCTTCTGCCGCCTCCGCCGAGCGCCCGCCACCAGGATGCGCTGGTAGAGGGTGGGCATCAACCGCTGCATCAGGTCGATGAGGATGGCATCGAGGCCAATGAGCTGGCGCCGCCGGTTCTTGAGGATGGCGGCGACGATGTGGGAGGCGGCACGCGCTGGCGTGGTGGCGAAGAGCTTCTCGAAGTCCGCGGCCGAGCGCTCGTCCACCCAACCCTGACGGTGGATCATCCGGGCGCTCCGGGCGATGTTGGTCTGGATTCCACCGGGGTGGACGCACGTGACACCGATGGGGAGGTCCTCGACCTCCAGCTCCTGGCGCAGCGCTTCCGTGAAGCCCTTCACCGCGAACTTCGCGGCGTTGTAGGCCGACTGGGTCGGGAAGCCGATGAGTCCGAAGACGCTCGAGATGTTGACGATGTGGCCCTCGCCCGCCGCCTTGAGGTGCGGCAGGAAGGCCTTGGTGCCGTGCACCACGCCCCAGAAGTTGATGTTCATGAGCCACTCGAAGTCCTCGTACCGGGTGTCTTCGAGGGTGGCGCCCAGGCCGACGCCAGCGTTGTTGATGATGATGTGGACGGCGCCCAGGTCGCGTGCCACGTCATCGGCCCAGGTATGTACCGCCTGACGTTGCGCGACATCCAAGCGCGCCGTGCGCACCTGGACGCCGTGGTTCCGGCATCGCTCCGCCGTCTCCGCGAGGCCCTGTTCATTCACGTCGGAGAGCGCCACGTGGCAGCCGTGCTGGGCGAGCAGCACCGCTGTCTCGCGGCCGATCCCCGAACCCGCACCCGTGATGGCCGCGACCCTTCCCTTCAATGACTTCATGGGCTGACTCCGTCGAAATGGGTGCGCAGCAGGGCTGCGATTTCCACCACCGCGTCGCGGCAGGCCTGGCTCACCCCGGTCATGTTGGCGAAACCGTGGATGAGGCTGTCGAAGCGGCGCAGCCGGGCCGGCGTGCCGGCGGCCTGGAGCGCGCGGGCATAGGCTTCACCCTCGTCCCGCAGTGGATCGAACCCGGCGGTGACCACCAGTGCCGGGGGCAGGCCGGACAGGTCGCGGCACACGAGCGGAGAGAGCCTCGGGTCCGGTCCTTCGCTGCGGAAGGCGCCCATGTAATGCATCTGGTACCACGCGACATCCGCCCGCGTGAGGAAGAATCCCTCGGCGAAGTGCTCCAGCGATTCCCGGTCGACGGTGCGATCCACCGCCGGGTAGAGCAGGAACTGCAGCGCGGGGCGGGGAGTTCCGTCTCGGACGGCGAGCTGGGAGACGACGGCGGCCAGGTTTCCACCCGCGCTGTCGCCGCCCACCGCCACCCGTGCCGGGTCCGCTCCCAGCTCCCCGGCGTGCGCGCAGGCCCAGGCGAACGCGGCGGTCACATCCTCCAGTGCCGCGGGAAAGGGATGCTCGGGCGCGAGCCTGTAATCGATGGAGAGGACGTGCAGGCCGGCGTGACGGCACAGCAGCCGGCAGGCGGAGTCGTGGGTGTCCAGGTCTCCCAGGACGAAGCCGCCGCCGTGGAGGAACACGAGCATCGGTCTTCGCGCCGCGCCATCCACTGGAGCGTAGTGGCGGGCCTTGAGCGGACCGTGCGCCACATCCAGCACGAGCTCCCGTACCGCTCCGACCTCGATGGGCTCGCCCGCGTGCACCAGCGCCTCGCGGCGCATGCGGCGGCGTGCCTCCGCCGGTGGCAGGGTCGATACATCCACGGCGCCCATGCGCTTGCGCAGCGCGAGCAGCAGTTGCAGCTCCGGATGGAGGGTGAGGCCGTTGCGCTCCACCGGCGGCGTCCCCGAGAGGAAGCGCTGGAGGTGGTGTGGCAGGCGCAGGAGGGTGCGCGCGACGCGGTGCTCGACCCGCTCCTTGAGCGAGAGTGTGTTTTCAGCCATGGGCGAGTCTCCTGGGGCGCTCGTGGAGCACGGCGGCCGGCTGGACGTGGCGGGTGATGGCGACGTACTCGGAGGGCTCGAAGCGCTCCACGCGGCGCCTGAACGTGGAGATGAGCCCCGGCCACAAGGTGGAGTTGCGCCCCGTGGCATCGAGGTACCAGCTCGCGCATCCGCCCTGGTTCCACACCGTGCCGCTCATTCGCGTGTCGACGTACCGGACGAACTCCGCCTGGGCTTCGGCCGTCGGCTCCACGGCGGCCAGGCCCCGGCCCTCCAGGTAGCGCAGCGCACCGAGCACGTGCTCGATCTGTCCCTCGAGCATCAGGAGGACCGAGCTGTGTCCGAGCCCGGTGTTGGGCCCCTGGAGCATGAAGAAGTTGGGGAAGCCGCTCACCGTGGTGCCGAGGTGCGCCGTCATGGTCCGGCCCCACGTCTCCTTCAGCGTGCGTCCATCCCGTCCCCGGATGTGGTGGGCGATCGGCAGATCCTGCACCTGGAATCCGGTGCCGAAGATGATGGCATCGACCTGCCGCTCGGTGCCGTCCGCGAGGACGAGGGAGTGTTCGCGCACCTCGCGCAGCTGCCCGGTGACGAGCTCGACGTTCTCATGGGTGAGCGAGGCGAGGTAGTCATCCGAGATGAGGACGCGCTTGCAGCCCATCGTGTAGTCGGGGAGGAGTCTGGCCCTCAGCTCCGGATCGGGAACGGACCGCTCCAGGTGCCGCACGGCGAGCCGCTGGGCGAGCTTCAGGAGCCAGGGGTGTATGAACCCGAAGGCCATCAGCTCGCGGAACATGTAGAGGAGCCAGCGCGTGAGGCGCTGCGCTCCCGGCACCGTCCGGTACACCCACTGCATCCGTGCGCTGATGGCGCGGTCTCCCCGGGGCAGGACCCACGGGGGTGTGCGCTGGACGAGGACCAGCTTGCCCACCTCCGGTTGAATGCGGGGAACGAACTGGATGGCGGAGGCGCCGGTGCCGATGACGGCCACCTTGCGTCCGGCGAGGGTGTACTGGTGGTCCCACCGCGCGGAGTGCATCACCTTGCCCTGGAACTTCTCGAGGCCCGGCAGCTTGGGGATGGCCGGGTCGCTCAAGGCGCCCGCGGCGGAGACGAAGACGTCCGCGGTGAAGCGTCCCCCCGAGGTCTCGATGTGCCAGCGCTGCGCCGCATCATCCCAGCGCGCATCGAGGACCGTGTGACCCAGGCGGAGGTGCGGCCGGATCGCGAACCTGTCGGCGCAGTCGCGCAGGTAGGCGTGGATCTCCGCTTGGGGTGAGTAGGCGTGAGACCAGTTCGGATTCGGTGCGAACGAGAACGAATAGAGGTGGGACTGCACGTCGCACGCGCAGCCCGGGTACGAGTTGTCGCGCCAGACGCCGCCGACCTCCCACGCGCGCTCGAAGACCACGAAGTCCTCGATTCCCTCCTGCTTGAGCCGGATGGCCAGGCCCAGGCCGCTGAAGCCGCTTCCGGCGATGGCGACGTGAAAGTGTGCGGACATGATCGAATCCGCATTATGTCGCGGCGTGCGTCAAAGTGCAAACATGACGCATGGATGACACGGGGGCGCGAGTCGTCGCATGGGGAGCGAGGACGGGAACGGAAAAGGGCCTGACTCCCCCGGAAGGGAATCAGGCCCTGGCTGCCTCTCCGGGAGGCGGCTTCTGTCCGGACGCTAGGCGCGAGCCTTCTTCAGCTCCTCGACCTCGACCTCGAGGAGCCAGTCGTCCTGGAAGTCGGTGGCGGCGCGGGCGATCTGCTCCAGGCGCTCGGGCTTCACGGACTTCGACTCGCGCATGGTACGCACCTCGCGGTAGAGCGCCGCGAGCGACGGGTGCAGGGCCATGGCCTTCTTGGCACGGGCCTTGGCCTCGCCCTCGCCCTCGGCGAAGGCGTTGAGCTCGCCGAACCAGCGGTCCCACGCGCCCGGATCCGCGGGGCCACCGGCCACCGAGGGCAGCCCCTCGCTGAGGAACAGCTGCGCCACGCTGGGCAGCTCCACCGCGCGTCCGTCCAGCTCGCCCCGGAGGTTGAGCACCTCGCCCCCGCCCACGGCGAAGCCCTGGAGCTTCAGGCCGCTCGCGAGCTCCAGCTTGAAGTTCCCCTTGTCCGGAAGCTGCCCGGCGCCGAACGCCACCAGCGCGAGTCCCGGCCACGGCTTGCCCTCGGCCTTACCCGAGCGCGACACCATCACCGGGCCCTCCAGGCGCACCAGGGCGGCGGAGAGGCCCTCGGCCACGGGACGGGCACCCGGGAGCGCCTCCACCACGCGGGCGGTGATCTCCCGGCCATCGGACAGCACCAGGTGGTTCACCGTGCGCGCGTTGATGGCCTCCTTCAGTCCGTAGTCACCCCCGCGCTTCCAGGCCAGGGTGGCCTCGAAGTCGGCCAGCACCTCGAAGAGGTGCTCGAAGTCCCGAGCCACGAAGAGCTGCGGCTGCATCCGGGTGATGTCGTACTCGGTGTCCGCGCACTGGATGCTCAGCGGCACCTTCTTCACCGCGTCGGTGAGGCAGTGCTTCGCCTCGCCAATGCTGGACAGCAGGCCGGCGCCGTAGATGCGCGGGTGCTCCAGGCTCCCGACGAGCCCGTACTCGGCCGTCCACCAGTAGAGGCGCGAGGCGCGGGTGCTCTCGCTCACGTAGCGGCGGCTCTGGTTGGCGGCCTCCAGACGCGCCTGGGCGTGTTCGATCTCCTCCTGCGTGGCGGTGGGATCCTCCTTCACCACGCTGAGGTTGCGGATGGCCTGGAAGACGGCCTCGTCCTCCACGGTGGCGATGGCCTTGAAGCCCACCAGCCCGCAGCGCTTGAGGTACTCGGCATAGCGCGCGTTGGCGATGATGGGCGCGTGGCCGGCGCTCTCGTGCACGATGTCCGGGGCCGGCGTGTACTGGATGTGCTCGTGGGTGCGGATGTCCGCGGCGATCGCCAGCACGCCCAGGGCCTGCAGCTCGGTGAACACCGCGGGCGGGATGAAGCCGCGCACGCCCACCGCCGCCCAGCCCAGCTTCGCCAGCTTCTCGTTCATCTCATCCAGGCTGGGGATGCGCTCCACGCCGATGCCGGTGGCCTCCAGGCCCTCCAGGTAGACGGGGTGCGCCTTGTCGCTCAGGTGGCTGCGCAGCTGGCACAGGATGTGACGCCACACCGCCTGGTCCCTCGGCGTGTAGGCCTCGTAATCCTGGCCCACCACGTAGCGGCGCAGGTGGGCGGGCAGACGGGCAAGGGTCCGTTCCGTGGGCGTCATGGTGGCTTCTCCGTTCCTTCAAATTCTAGTGACGGAGAGCGGTGGCGGAAATCCGTTAAAAAACGACGTCTTATTCGGTTTTCCGACGACGGTTCGGTGTCAGTCTTTGACGCAATCCGTCGAGCACGAGCCGGGCGGCCTCGGAGCGGGGCCCACCGGAGGGACGGAGGGCCACCACCTCGATGAACTGGGGGTCCTCCTCGCGCAGGGGCCAGACAGAGAGGTCCTCGGGGAAGGAGCGCAGGGGCCGCAGGTCGGGGGCGATGGCGCAGGCGCGGAAGGCGCGCAGCAGGTCGAAGAGGTGGAGGAAGCTCTCCCCTCGGGCCACCTCGCGCACGGTGACGCCGTGCGCGGCGAAGCGGGCGCTGTTGGCGCCGCCGTAGGGATCATCCCGGAGCCAGTCCACGAAGGCATGGCCCTCCAGGTCGCGCACGTGGAGGGAGCGGCGCGAGCCCGGGTGGAGGGCCAGGTCGCTCTGGGGACCGGCGAGCACCACGAAGGGCAGGCGCAGCAGGGACTCGGCCTCGAGACCCCGGTGGGGAGGCAGGGGGGTGAAGTCCAGGGCGAGGTCGAGCTGGTGCGTCTGCACCAGCCGCACGAGCTCGAAGGGGCCGCCGAAGCGGACCTCGGGCTTGATGCCGGCGCGCGAGGCGTCCTCGGCGATGCCGGCGAGGAGGAAGTTGGAGAGGGTGGTGTTGAGACCGAGGCGCAGGCTGGGCTCGGCGCTGGCGAGGTCGCGCAGGCGCTTGAGGTCGAGCTGGTGGAGGGGCATCTGGGTGCCCTCGTAGAGCTTCTCGCCGCGGGCGGTGAGGTGGAGGCGGCGGCCGGGGCCGCGCTCGAGGAGGGGCTGACCCTCGGCGAGGGCGTCCTCGAGGGCGCGGAGGTGCTCGCTGACGACGGAGCGGGCCACGCCGAGGTGCTCGGCGGCGCCTTCGAGACTGCCGGACTCGACGGCGGCGGCGAAGGACTCGAGCCAGACGAGGTGTCGCGGGAGCTTGCGCGGGGGCATCGGGCGCATCCTTACCGGGGATTACTCCTCCCAGATGGATTTCAGCTCCAGTTCGACGGCATCGAAGGGTTCCGCGCGGACCCGTCCGTCACCCGCGAAGGTGGTGAGCAGCATGTAGTGTGGCCCCTCCAGTCGGAACACCTCCAGCGTGCGTACGACCGGGTCCACGAGCCACACGTGCCGAATGCCCTCTCGCGCATAGGCTGGCAGCTTGGCCGCGCGGTCACGCGCTTCCGTGGAGGGCGACAGGATTTCGCAGAGCCAATCGGGAGCGATCGTCAGGGCCTTGCCGCGCGGAAGCTTGGAATACCGCTCGCGGCGCCATCCGGCGAGATCCGGAATGAGCACATTTCCGCCCAGATGGAGCTCGGGTTCATCCGCGATGATCCAACCACCGGGACCGCCGCGACCCTTTTGGAAGGGGCCGGTCAACTCGTAGCCAAGCAGGGAGGAGGTGACCATGTGGTCCACCGCGGGTCGCGGGCTCACGTACAGCTCGCCAGCGATGATCTCCCCCACCATGTTCGGAGGGAGCTCCTCCAGGTCCGTGTAGGTCGCGGGTCGCTTTCCCATCCCCATCTCATCCACGTCCATCCGAGCGACAGGTTCCATGTCTGGAGCCTGCCGCCCGGGTCCGACATCGTTCTCGCGAGGCTGCCACCGCGAGCGTTCTCTTCTTCCCATGCGCCCGCCCCGGCGTCGAGCGCCACCGGGGTTCCACCGTTCACTCGTCACTCCGAGTGGCCACCGGGGGCCTGTCGCCTCGCCCGTGCATCCTTATAGTGGGCCCTACAGTGGCGACCCATCCGGACATCCTGCGGGCGCGGCTCGAAGACCGCGCGGATCTGCTCGAAGCCACACGTTTGCGCTACCGCGCCCTGGAGAAGCTGCTCCGGGCCTTCTTCTGGAGGGACCGGGTGCGGGCCAACCTCGAGCTGCTGCGCGAGGTGGCGCTGGCCCAGCCGGAGGTGGATGCCACGCTGGAGGCGGTGTCCCGGCGCGCGGAGGCGGAGGGCTGGCCGAGGGGCTCGGCGCCCATGGCGTTGCTGACCGAGGTGCTGCGGCTGCGCGAAGCCGTCGCGTGGGCGGTGGACCGGCGGCTCATCGCGAAGAAGAAGCCGGAGCTGCTCGGAGAGGCCCTGCTGCAGCTGGAGGAGGAGGTGCTGGACGCGGGACCGCTGCTGGGGCGGCGCCTCTGGGCCCAGGCGGTGGAGATGTTGCCGCGCAACCTCCCGGAGCTGCGGGCCGTCTGCACGGCGGCCGAGGTCTTCGAGCGCGTCTTCAGGCGTCCTTCCCCAGCGGCCGGGCTGCCCTTCGACGCGGCGGAGGCGGACGAGCTCCGCCGGGCGCTGCCCCTGGCCGACAAGGCCCTGGAGACGCTCTGGAGCCGGCTGGACCGCTTCGACGCCACGGGCCGGGTGAGGGCCTTCCTGGAGAAGCGGGCGAGGCTCGCGCCGGTGCACCCTCCGCGCAGCGGGCCGGAGCTGCTGCTGCACGCGGCCTTCTGGCACGACCTGGCGCGCTCCCGGGTGAAGGCACTGCTGGAGTCCCGCCTGTCACCGGTGGTGCCTCGCGAGGAGGAGTGGCCGGAGCTGCTGGGCTGGCTGGCGGCCCGGGAGTCCTCGGTGGAGGCTCGGCTGGCGGCCTCGGAGGTGCTGGGCGAGGGCCGGGCGGGGCTGCTGGAAGTCGCGGCGGAGCTGGCCTCGCTGTCTCATGCGCGCCCGGTGGGACCGTGGAACGAGGAGGCCGCCTGGGTGCGGCTGTGGACGGCGGCACAGCGGGCCAGGGCCGAGACGGGCCCGGACATGGAGCGGCTGCGGGAGTCGCTGCGCCTCTTCATCCGGCTGCGGGGGCAGGGACAGACGCCGGCGAGGCTCTTCTCTCCGGAGCGGGAGCAGCTCGCCCGGCTGCCCTCGGGGAGCCCGGGGGATGCGGTGGAGGATCTGCCGGGGCTGATACAGAAGGCCCGGGAGGCGGCCAGCCAGCCTCGGACGGGGAGGATGTCAGAGTAGGGGATTAACCTGGACGCTGGTGACCTCGGATGGGAGAAAGCTCCCGTGCGCCTGTTGGCACTTCACGTCCAGGATTTCCGCAACCTTGGCCAGGTCTCCCTGGCGCCGAGCCCGCACGCGACCATCGCGGTGGGGCAGAACGGCCAGGGGAAGACGAACCTGCTGGAGGCGCTCTACTTCCTCGCGACGCTGAAGCCGCTGCGGGCCGGGCGCCTGTCGGAGCTGGTGCGGTGGGGAACGCAGGGGGCTCGGGTGACGGGCCGCTTCCTGCTCAAGGGAGCCGAGCGGGAAATCTCCGTCGAGGTGTCCGGAGGCGTGCGGCAGGCCTTCGTGGACGGGAAGAAGGCCTCGAGCCTGGAGGACTACTTCGGGGGCGTGTCGGTGGTGGCCTTCACGCCGGACGACCTGGAGGTGGTGAAGGGAGGGCCGGACGCGCGGCGGGCCTTCCTGGACCGGGCGGTGTTCAACCGCTTCCCGGCGTTCTTGCGCGAGAGCCGTGAGTACGGGCGGGCGCTGAAGAACCGCAACCGGCTGCTGCGCGAGGGCCCGGTGGACCCGGCGTACCTGGAGGCCTACGACGAGACGCTCGCGAGGGCGGGAGCGCGGGTGTACGCACGGCGGCGGGCGCTGATGGCGGAGCTGGCGCCGAGGGCGCAGGCGACGTTCGGCTCCATCGGGCGGACGCCGGAGCCGGCGGTCTACGGCTACCACCCGGCGCACCTGGGGGACGTGGACTTCGCGGCGGCGGACGAGGCCGCGCTGGCGGTGGCGCTGAGGGAGGCGCTGGCGGCGCGCTACCGGAGGGACACCGAGCGGCGCTTCACCTCGGTGGGGCCGCACGCGGACGACGTGACGGTGACGCTGGGCGGACGGAGCGCGCGGGCGTACGCGAGCCAGGGACAGCAGCGGGCGCTGGTGTTGGGGTGGAAGATCGCGGAGATCGAGAACCTCGAGACGGCGATGGGCTTCCTGCCGCTGCTGATGCTGGACGACGTGTCGAGCGAGCTGGACCCGGAGCGCAACGCGTACCTGATGAACTACCTGTCGGCGAGCGGCGCGCAGGTGTTCCTCACGACGACGGATGCGGGTCTGGTGCGCGCGGCCGCGGCGCAGGACACGCAGTGGCTGAGCGTGCGGACCGGAGAGGTGACGAGCGTGCCACCGGCTCGGGAGCTGCCCGCGGACGAGCCCGCGTAGCCGCTCACTCCTGGCTGGAGACGAGCAGGGTGGGGGCGATCGCCTTCCAGTAGGCCTTGGATTCGAGGCGCAGCGCTCGCGCCGTGGCCACCACGTCCCCGCGGCACCGTTTGAAGGCCCGGAGGAAGGTGTGCACGCTCCCGAGCTGCTGGGCGTGGGGACCGTGGGCGTTCCCGCTGCGCCGGGCCTCACTGGCGGAACCCCACATCGCGGCGAGGAACGGCGGCACGTCATGCGCTCCGAGGAGCAGGCGGGCGCGGATGGGTCCGACGGGGACGTTCACCGCTTCCAGGATGGAGCACCCGGGCGAGCACGTGCAGGGCCGGCGGCGCTGCTCCTGGCGGTAGTGGACGGCGTGGTTCAACTGGAGCCACCTGTTGAAGGCGCGGTGCCCGTCGGGGGCTTGCAGGAGGGTGCGCAACCACAGGGTCTGCTCTCCGCGGTCCATCAGGTACGGGCGCTTGTTCCGCCACGCACGCTCCCGGTCTTCGCGCAGCATGGCCTCGCTCGGGTGCTCGAACTCGGCCCTGTGCGTGAGGTGCTGCAGCGCATGTTCGCCGATGACACCTCGGGGCACGAGGGCGCGGATGTGGCTCAGGCGGTTCTCCCGGGGCTGCTGGCGGGCGATGGCGCTGGCCCAGCGGACGAAGGGGGCGACCTTGTCTCCCCAGCGCCGGTGCATCATCAACTGGCGGATCTCCGCGACCGGCTCCGCGTCGAGCCCGGCGAGGTCCTCGAAGTCCTCGGGGTCTCTCGTGAGCTGGCCCAGCTCCACGCGGGACTGGCGGCGAGCGGCGCGGTGGATGCGGGCCCTGCCCTTGCGTGCCGCCTCCCGATTCTTCGAGGGCAGCAGGGAGCGAGCCATCTCCCGCGCCTTTTCCTCTCCATACACCATGGCGTCCTCCCGGCGGGCAGGACGGAGGGGGTCTCGGGTTCCTGACACCCTTTCTCAGCGGTCCCAGCGGCCCCCGCGCCCCGCCGTCCAGAGCCAGGTGGGGATGAAGCTCAGGGCGACGAACACCCCCAGGTACAGCCCGAGATGCCGGAGCGGCTCGTTGCCGAAGCGCACGAGCAGCACGGGCAGGCCGATGGCCCACGCGAGGACGATCCATCGCGCCTGCGGGTGGGGGACGAGCCGCAGCAGCCCCACGCCGAGGGACGGCTCGAAGAGCGGCTGGAGTCTGCTGATGAACGAGCGGTCCTTCTCCAGGGCCCGCGTGAGCTGCTCCGTGTAGCGCTGGTGCTCCGCGAGCCGCTCGGCCTCGTCCCGCTCCTGGGCCTTCTGGCGCACCGTCATCCGCTCGCGGGTCTCTGCGTCGAACTGCTCCTGGGCGCGCCAGCGCTGCTCGTTGTCCGCGAGCTGCTCGGGCGACTGGAGGTCCGCGCCGCACGTGGTGCACGCCTGGGAGAAGCGGCCGTTCTCGGTCTGGCACTGGATGCAGCGGGGGAAGCGCTGCTCCGCCTGGGGCGCCGCATCGAGCGCCAGCGGCGTCTGCCCGTGGTGCTTGAAGCGCTCGACGTGGGCCTCGGGCACGGCCACAGAGGAGGGCGCCTCGCCGGGCCCCACCACGGACTCGAAGCGGTTGCCGTCCTGCAGCCGCACCTGTCCCCCGGGGGGCGTCTTCTCGCCGCGAGAGCGCTCGAGGTGGAGGAAGCGGGAGAACTTGGACGACATGGGCTACTCCTTCCGCGAACCGCTGACCGACGACGAGGCGGGCCGGGTGCGCCCGCGGGCCCACTCGCGCAGCCGGAGGATTTCATCCCGCATGGTGACGGCGAGCGGGAAGGTCTCCTGGATGGCGCGCGTGAGGTGGGCCTGTCCCAGCTCCACGTTCTCGGCGAAGGCCTCGTAGAGCCCGGCGATGACGACCTGCTCTATCTCCGCGCCGCTGAAGTCCGAGGCCATGTCGGCCAGCGCGTGCAGGTCGTACGCGGCTGGCTCCCTCTTCCGCCGCTGCAGGTGGATGCGGAAGATGTCGCGGCGCTCGGCGGCCTCGGGCAGGTCGATGAAGAAGATCTCGTCGAAGCGTCCCTTGCGCAGCAGCTCGGGGGGCAGCCCTTCGATCCGGTTGGCGGTGGCCACGACGAACACGGGGGCCGTCTTCTCCTGGAGCCAGGTGAGCAGGGTGCCGAAGACGCGCGCGGTGACGCCACCGTCGGCCGTGCCCGAGGAGGCCACGCCGGACAGGCCTTTTTCAATCTCATCCACCCACAGCACCACGGGGGCGATGCTCTCGGCGACGCGGATGGCCTTGCGGAGGTTCTCCTCGGAGGAGCCCACCAGGCCGCTGAAGATGCGGCCCATGTCGAGCCGCAGCAGGGGCAGGTTCCAGTGCGCGGAGATGGCCTTGGCGGTGAGGCTCTTGCCGCAGCCCTGCACGCCCAGCAGCAGCAGACCGCGCGGCTCGGGCAGGCCGAACTGGCGGGCGCGCTCGCCGAAGGCGGCGGTGCGCCGGGTGAGCCACCCCTTGAGGTTCTGCAGTCCCCCGACGTTCCCCAGGTCCTGCTCCGGCGGGTAGTACTCGAGCAGCCCGCTCTTGCGGATGACCTGGCGCTTCTCGTCCTGGACGCGGCGGATGTCGGCGGCGCTCAGCTTGCCGTCATGGGCGATGGCCTTGGCGAAGGCGTTCTCCGCCTCCGACAGCGTGAGGCCCTGGGCGGCTTTGATGAGCTGCTCGGCGTCCTCGCGCGACAGCTCGATGGTGGCCTTGTTGCCCCGGCGCACCACGGCGACGATCTCCTTGAGCAGGTTGAGCAGCTCCTGGAAGCCGGGCAGCGGGACATCGAGGACCGAAATCTCCTTCTCCAGCTCGGTGGGGATGGTGAGCGTGGGGGACAGGAGGATGACGGTGGTGAAGGTGCTCTTGAGGAAGTGGGCGAGCTCGCGCAGGGCACGCACCACGGGCTTCTCCTCGAGGTAGGGATGGAAGTCCTTGAGGACGACGAGGGAGGGCTCGGAGAGCTTCTCGATGGCGGCGAGGGCCTCGAGGGGGTTGCGGGTGTCCTCGGGGAAGGTGGGGCCGCGGGAGCCGCCCGCGTGGCGCAGGCCCCGGGTGGTGGACCAGGTGAGGAGCGCCTTGCCGTGGGCGCGGGCCATGTCCGCGAGGAGGGTGTCGACGCGGTGCTCCTCCCACGAGACGAGGTAGAGGAGCGGGTAGCGGGCGCGAATGAGGATGTCGAGCTCCTCCAGCCAGGGGGCGGAGGTGGCCGGGGACCCGGGACGGGGGAGCGCGGGACTGGACGCCATGCCCAAGGGTATACCAGGGAGGGCGAGCAGGGGGACACGGGGCCAGCCGGGATGCTCGCCTGGCGACCCTCACTGGAAGTCCGGACGGGCCGCCGGGTGTTGAAGCCCGGCGCTCCGAGGAGGACGGAGCCTCGCGGGTACTCCCCCGTGCGCTCACTTGAGACTGATGGGGTCCACCTCGGCGAGCAGCTTGGTGACGCGGGCCTCGTCGATGCGGGCGGTGAGGCGCTCCTGCTCGTGCTGGTCGCGCACCGTCTTGGACAGGCTGAAGGTGGAGCCGATGCTGAAGAGCAGCCCCATGCCCAGGAAGGCCTTCTGCCAGCCGTCGACGGGCAGGTGGTAGATGCCGAGCGCCGTCACGCCGACGGCCAGGGCGAAGGAGAGCCAGGACTGGAGGACCCAGGCGCCACTGTGGGTGGCCTGCACGGCGGTGGTGTTGGGCTGGCGGGACATGGAAGGCCTCGTTCGGTTCGGAGCCGCTTCGGTGGAAGCGCGCTGACGAGACACACGATGCACCCGTTTCTCGTAAACCGCATGGAACTAATGGCTCGGCGTTCGATAACCTGGAGTGAATGATCCAGCTTCAGCGTCTCGAGGGTTTCTATTGGGTCGCGCGGTCCGAGGGGTATGCCCGGGCGGCGCGCGCGTTCCCGTACCCCATCACCCAGCCGGGCGTGCACCAGCAGGTGAAGCGGTTGGAGTCCGAGCTGGGCGTGCGCCTCTTCGAGCGGGTGGGGAAGGACCGCGTGGTGCTCACGCCGCAGGGCCGCGCGCTCTACGACTACGTGGCCCCGTTCTACGAGGGGCTGCCCGGGCTGGAGCGTTCGCTGCGCTCGGGCGAGGTGGGAGGCCGGCTGCGCATCCACGCCTCGGGACATACGCTGCTCCACCTGCTGCC
Organism: Archangium violaceum; assembly: GCF_016887565.1. Taxonomy (NCBI): domain Bacteria; kingdom Pseudomonadati; phylum Myxococcota; class Myxococcia; order Myxococcales; family Archangiaceae; genus Archangium; species Archangium violaceum. The sequence continues at coordinate 12,392,814 of NZ_CP069396.1, read as the reverse complement.
GCCGTGGCTGCGGCGCTTGCAGGGCCAGCGGCCGGACATCGAGGTGGCCCTCTTCGAGGCGAAGGTGCCGGCGGTGTCGCTCGTGCGCTCGGGCGAGGCGGACCTGCTGGTGGACCACCTGCCCGAGGTGCCTGCGGACCTGGAGGTCCGGCAGGTGGGCAGGACGCGCGCCTTTCTCTGCATCCCGTCCAACCACCGGCTGGCGCGCAAGGGGGCGGTGAGCCCCGAGCCATTCGGGGACGAGCCCTTCATCACCTACAGCTCGGACCCGCAGCTGCGCGAGTTGCAGCTCGCGGCGCTCGCGCACTTCGGCGTGGTGCCGCGGAGGATGTACGCGGCGGACTCGTCGGAGACGATTCTCGGCTTCGTGGCGGCGGGACTCGGGTACTCGCTGCTGGCCTCGCTGCTGCCGCGAGGGCCGCGAGTCCCGGGCGTGGTGGCCTGGCCCCTCACGGAGCCGGCTCGCGAGTTCCCCATCTACGCCGCCTGGCGCAAGGGCAAGCAGAGGGATCCGCTCATCGACGCGCTGTTGGAGCTCGCTCCGAAGCCGTCAAGTCCATGACGGCTTCGTTGGCTCCGATGTTGGCGGCTCTATATGTAACCTGTCAGAGTCAAGACAGGCGCCAGGAACACTATCGGCACCCGACATGCACAGGGGAACATGGATGAAAACGCTCGTGGATCACCTCGCGCAGTACGCGGCCTATCACCGTGACCGTCGCAACATCGCCACGCACTTCATCGGCATCCCGATGATCGCGGTGGCCGTCGCCACCCTGCTCTCGCGCTCCGGCCTCGAGGTGTTCGGGCTGTGGGTGTCGCCAGCCCTCGTGGTCAGCCTCGGCGCGGTGCTCTTCTACGCGCGGCTGGATGCGCGTTTCGGGCTGACCATGGCCGTGCTCATGTCACTGAACCTGTGGGTGGGACAGGCGCTGGCCGCGCAATCCTTCACCACCTGGCTGAGCGCTGGCATTGGCTTGTTCGTGGTCGGCTGGGTGTTCCAGTTCGTGGGTCATTACTTCGAGGGGCGCAAGCCGGCCTTCGTGGACGACCTGGTCGGCCTGATCGTGGGGCCCTTGTTCGTCGTCGCCGAGGTGGCGTTCCTGCTGGGGCTGCGCTCCGAGGTGCGTCAGGCCGTGGAAGCGCGGTCCGGCCCCACCTACATCCGGAGCAAGGCGGTCGCCTGAGCCGGTAGAGCAACGCCGCGGTGAACGGCGCCCATGGTCGGCATGTCTTGCTGGCCGTGGGCGCTATCGTTTGGCGGGTGGGCTGCTTTCTGGTGGGATGCTTGGCGAGCGAGCGGGCGGCTTCTTCCTCCCGCGGCACGCGCCGTCACAGTCGAACGGAGTGGAATCCATTCCAGGCCCCCGCGGCCCTCTTTCCTGATTCCTCGTTGGAGATTGCACCCTCCGGTGCTGTGGGGGGTCGTGGTGGGGGCTCTGCTGTTGTTGGCTGGCTGCGCCACTCATGCTCCTCGGAGACACCTGGTTTCGGGTGTGAACCACCGCTCCCTGGTGCCGGCGCTCTTCCCTCGTGCCAGCACACGACTGGCCTCGGAGGAGCCCGTTCATGCCTCGGTTTCAACAAGCGTCCTCTCCGAGGATGGGCCATCGGCTGAGCCGCCCACTCTGGTGGTGCGTCCCCCTGGGGTCGAGGAGGGCGGCGGCGCGCAGCGGGAGATTCGTCCTCGGGGACATCTCTCCGCAGATGGCGCGAGCGAGCCGCTGGATGAATGGGGTGAGGGGTGGACGGGCTGGCCGGATGGCGTAGGTGACGGACGTCCCCAGGTCGTGCCCATGAGCCTGGACTATTTCCAAGGCTTCCTTTCGCAGGTGGGCGTGCCTACCGACGCACTGCCCGTGGACGGGCGCCACCTTTCCCCCGAACAGGCGCTGAAGCTGTTGCCGCACCTGCTGAGGACCCCTGTGACGCTGGGCAACTTCGCTCAACGCCGCATGGCGGCACACTTGTTACTGGAAGTGGCCACGGGCCAGCATCCGGTGACGCGCGAAGAGCTGCACGCGCGCATGCGCCGTTTCCTCCGATTGTTGGTGCTGAGGCCGGACGGCTACCTGGTGCGGCCCACCACGGGCGAGGCCAAACAGAGGGTCGGAGAGGTGAATGTCGCGGAGGATGGTTCGCTGCGCGTTGGCCGCTTCGAGGTAGGCCCTTTCTACGCCATTGAAGGCGGGCGCCTGTGGTTGGTGGACATGGAACTGGAGGTGCTTCGGGAGGCACCGTCCCTGGGTGCCTATGCGCCGGATGACGGTGTGGTGCTGCCCGCGCTGGAGGGAGCGGAACTGGCACTGGTGGACACGGTGGAGGGCCTCTTCCAGCTCGTTGTCCACCCCGTGGAAACCGTGGAGGGCCTCACCCGGTTGCCGGGAGCGGTACGAGAGCTCGTCCAGAACGCTCCCGAGTATTGGAATGCCTTCCGCCACAAGCCCCACGGTGAGCGGATACGCGCCGTTTCCCGGCTCACCACGAGCGTCGTGCTGGTGGTGGGAACCGCGGGGGCGGGAGCGGCGAAGACAGCCTCCTGGGGCGGCACGCTGGGCCACTTCTCCGTGCCCGTCTTCTCGCTGACGGGAGAGGGCGCGCTGGCGCTGCGATTGGTGGGGGTGTCCGGAGGGCGGCTCGTCACCGGAGCGGGACAGGTGCTCGGTGCCACCTACGTGCTGCACATGGCCAATACGGGGACCCCTGGTCCAACTGGGAGTGTCCCTCCGTCGGAACCGGGCGCGAAGGCAGGCGCACGAGGAGGTCCCGGTTCCGGGAAGAGATTCACCGAGGAGGTGAAGGCGTCCGCCGAGCAAGCAGCCGGAGGGCGATGTGTCTTCTGCGGGCGCCCGACAACGAGGGAGCCGGGACCCGCGCAGCGCAACACGGATCATGCCGTGCCGAAGTCGCGAGGTGGAAACAACACCCTCGACAATGCCCAGAACACCTGCAGAACCTGTAACCTCGACAAGGGAAGCAAGACGACCGAGGAGTTCCTCGAGGGACGCTGACGATGCCAGGGGAGGAGCAGGATGGACGGAGCGAGGGACTGGTCAAACTGACCTTCCCGCTCGATGCGAGTGCCTGGCACGGTTCGGCAACGGAGATCCTCTGGGCCGAGAAGGTCACGGACAGCCAATACCGTCTGAGGAACACCCCTTTCTACGCGTACGGGGTCAGCGCGGAGGATGTCGTGTTCGCGCGAGAGCAGGACGGGCGGCTCGTCTTCGCTGGGGTGGCCCGGCACGGAGGCCACTCCACGTATCGCATCATCAAGGCCAAGGGCTCGGACCCGGTCCGATTTCAGGAGCGGTGGGCACCCCTTCAGAAACTGGGTTGTAGCTACGAGGAGGGTCCTGGCGGGCTTCTCGCGGTGGATGTTCCGCCGGAGTTGACCATCCACGCCGCCTACTCTCTGTTGGAGCAGGGAGAGGAGGCGCGGGTCTGGAGTTTCGAGGAGGGGCACTGCGGCCATCCATTGCAGGTGCAACGGTAGACGTGCGCGCCATGCGCATGTCAGGCCCTGGTGTTAGGTGGGGTCCATGTCATGACGCAGTGCTCCGCGTCCTGTTCCTGGAGGAAGTTCGTGAAGAAGATGTCGATGCTGCTCGCCGTGCTCTCCCTCGCCCCGGCTCCAGCCCTCGCCGCAGACTACAAGTGCAACGGCAACCGCGTGGAGAAGAGCGGCAGCACCCAGTACACCGTGCGCACCTCGGGTTCGGACATCACCATCGAGAAGGGGGGGGGCTCCCGGGGCAAGGCCGTCAAGCGCGGCGGCGGCTATGCCGTCGAGGTGGGCGGCAGCACCCAGGCCACCATCGAGAATGGGAAGATCCTCAAGGGCGGCTCCACCTGGGGCTCCGTGAGCGACGCCCAGCGCGTCTACGACTGTCCGGACATCGTGGCCGCCACGCTGTGGGTACTCGACCAGAAGGGCCAGCTGTAATCCCGGGACGGCTCCGCCTCACTTCGCCGCAGTGGTCGTCGCGTCACCGGGCAGCAGCAGCCAGGTGACGAGCGCGCCCGCGGCGGCCAGTCCCGCCGTCCCCAGCAGGATGTTGGCCGTGCGCGCGTTGCCCTGGGCCGAGGAGAGTCGCGCGGTGGCCTCGTCCGCGTAGAAGCTCTGGCGTGCCGCCGTCAGCTGGCTTTGCGAGCTCAGCCCGAAGTACGTCCCCACGCCACCCGCCACCACGCCCGCGCCGGCCAGTGCCAGCGACACGGTGGGCACCCTTACCTTCCGATTCTCCACGGCCGGTGTCAGGGCCGGCGATGGCGGCTCGGGCACCAGCGCGGCGCTCTTCGCCGGCTCCTGCTCCGGACGATCCGTGGGCGTCGCGGGCGGTGCGGTGCTCACTCGAGGCTCCAGGGAGGGACTGATGGGCTCGGGGCTCTCCTGGGGGGCGTCCTCCCCGACGTGTCCCTCCATTCGCGACAGCTCCTTGCGCACGCGCTCGCGGAGGGCTTCGAACTCACTCTCCACCTTCGGTGACACCCGCAGGGGCAGCTTCGCGTCCGGGTCCAGCAGCAGGGCCGTCTTGAAGCTGGCCAGGGCCTCGTTCATGCGCCCCAGGTCCGCCTGGATGGCACCCTCGTAGAGCGACACCAGCACGTCCTGCTTCACGGTGTCGACCAGACGGCGGGCCCGGCCGAGCTGCGCCAGGGCGCGCTCGTATTCGAGGCTCTCGTACAGGCGCACGGCCGCCACGATGTAGCGGTTGAAGTCCTTCTCCGATCGCGTGCCACTCTTCTTCGCCGGACGCTCCACGGTCTTCTTCGCCGCCTGCGCGGGCGGTGTCGGGACCACTCCCAGGGCCAGACCCAGCAGGAGCGCCAGGGGCTTGCGGCGGAAGATCGGGGGCATGACGCGGGATATTACTCCCAGCGTGCTAAAGTCGTCTGTCTACCTCTTCGAAGAATTCGGAGAATTCCACATGCGACCCGTCTGGTTGGGGGCGTGTCTCGCCGTACTGGTGGTGGCCTGCTCGGGGCAGGGCGCGGCCGTACAGGTCACTGGCAAGGTCGTGCTCGACGGTGAAGCGGACCATTCCGGGGTGCTCGTCACCCTCGCCGGGCGCTCCGCGCTCACGGACAAGCAGGGCGCCTGGCGGGTGGAGCTGCTGAGTGGCGGTTCCTATGTGGTCCAGGTGTCCGCCAGTGGGACGCTGGAGGGGACGCTGGCGGTGCAGGTGGAGGTGCCGGACGAGGGCTCCGCTTCCGCGCCGGAAGTGAAGCTCACCCCCGTGGGCGAGGTGGAGGGGCAGGCGACGCTGGGCGTCACCACGGGCAATGCCGGCATCACGGTGATGGCGCCGGGGAGCTCGGCCGTGGCCGTCACGGATGACTCCGGGCACTACGTGCTGCGCGGGGTGCCGACGGGCAGCCGCACGCTGGAGGCCGTGGCTCCAGGCTACGCCCGTGCCCCCATCCAGGTGCAGGTGGGCCGAGCCGCCCGGGCGAGTGCCGCGCCGGTGGTGCTCACCCGCGCGCGGTCCATCCAACCGCTCTCGGCCACGTTGCTGGGCGCGAGCGGCCATGCCGGCATCGTGGCGACGCTCCAGGGCACGGAGCTGACCGCCACCTCGGCGGCGGATGGTTCCTTCTCCTTCAACGGCGTGCCCGATGGCATCTACTCGCTGTCGCTGCGCGGCGGCGCCTACGAAGAGGTCGTCCCGAGCGTGGTGTTCCTCCAGGGAACGGCCTACCTCTCCAACGGCGTGGGCCTGGTACCGATGCCGCCCCTGAAGCTGGCCCTGGCGAAGCGGCTCGCCAGCGCCACCCGGGTGGGGTTGCCCCAGGCCTGGGAGAGCTGGGCGTCGCAGCCGCTCATCCAGCGCACGGCGGCTGGGGGCCACTTCCTCTTCCTCTCCGACACCTTCTACCAACTGCTCTCGGACAGCGGCAGCGTCCGGGGGGTGTCCTTCGAGGGCACCTTGATGGCGGCCTCCTCCACCGGGGGGCCCGCGTTCGTGATGGAGCCCTCGGTGACGTCCTTCGCGCCCACGGCCGATGGTACGCACGTCCTCTTCACGCGCGGCGACGGCTCGCTCTTGTCTGGCGATCTCGCCACGGGGGAGAGCCTGCCCCTGGCCGCTGGCGTGTACACCCCCAGTCCCTACATCTACGGCGGCAGCCCCACCAGTCAGTATGGGGCCAGCCCGGACGGCTCCAAGGTGGCGTACCTGAAGGAGGGCGTGCTGTTCGTCGTCAGCTCCTCGGGCGGTGCCAGCACCGCACTGGGTTCCTCCAACTCCAACTCCTACTACAGTGGACGCTCGGAGCCCGCTGTGTTCTCGGCGGATGGCAACCGCCTCTTCTACTACGCGTCGAACGCGGGCCTGTCGCTGGCGGACCTGAGGAATGGGAGCTCACAGTCCCTCACCGCCTCCCTGTCGTCGTACCGGGTGACGCCCGACCGGTCCATCGCCGTCACGCTCTCCGGTTCCAAGGACACCAACACCCTGTTCGTGTCCCGGCTCACCGCCGGCGGAGTGACGACCAGTGCCGTGGAAGCCTCCGTCTCCGAGTTCATGATGTCCCCGGATGGGGCCCGCGTCGTCTACAGGACGTCGGCCGCGCCATCGCTGGCCAGGTTGCTCACGCTGCCCTCGACGACCCCGGTCCCGCTCAACACCACCTATAGCGCCTATGATCTGCTGCAGTTCTCCCAGGATGGCCGGCAGTTCCTGCTGCTCGACCGGGATAGCGCGGGGACCACCTACACCCTGTTCAACATCGACCTGACGACCCCTTCGACCGGCAAGTGGCCGTTGTGGAGCGGCTCGAGCGTGCCCTACTCGCTCCAGTACTCGTCCAATGGTGCCTGGGTCGTCTTCTCCCTGGGGTCGACCTACTACTCCGTGGGGGCGAAGGGGACGGGGCTGCGCTCGCTGGCCACCACCAGCGGCTCCGTCTACAAGACCGCCATCGCCCCGACCAACGACCGCATCTTCCTCCTGGCCGATGTCACGGCCGCTTCCCGAGGCCTGCTCTCCGTGCCATTCGGCGCGGGCTCGGCGGTGACGCTGGCCAGCGGCGTGAGCGACTTCGGGGTGCTGTGGGACGGCAGCCGGATCGTCTACCTCAACGGACAGGGCGCGCTCCGCGCGGTGGCCCCCGTCGGCGGGACCGACACCCTGCTCGCCGAGAGCGTGCGCTCCTTCTCGCTCTCTCCGGACAGTGCGTGGGTCCTCTATACGGATGCGGGGGCGGTGGCGCGGGCGATGAATCTCGGCACCGGGGAGGTGCGAGTCCTGTCGGACCGGGTGTCGCGCGCCTTCTGGTCGACCTCCGGGCAGGTGGCACTCGTGCGCGAGGGCTCGCTCGCGCCCCTGTCCTTCCAGGACGGTCTGTACCTGATCAACGTCCCCTGAGCACCGGGGACGGCTTCACCTCACACCGGCCCGTCGTGGATTCCCACGGCGGGCCGTCGTCATTTCAGCGCCTGGCGCGTCGCAGCCGGAAGCGCCTCGCGTGGTGCGGGGACCCGGTGGCCGGCCCGGCCGCCTCCTGGGGCATGTGCTGGAAGAAGGGGAAGCGGAACTCCGCCCACAGCACCAGGTAGGCCACCCCGAACACCGCCGTGGCCACCACCCACCACCACGTCACCCCGGTGGCCAGACTCACCAGCGCCGCCGCCATGCACACCACGCCAATGCCCAGCGCCAGCTCCCGGCGCCGCGGCGACTCCGACATGGCGAAGCCCATGGAGAGAAGGGCCATGGCCAGCAGCGTCCATGCCAGCCCGAATGCCTCCCGGGCATACAGGAGGGCAATCGACAGCAGGAACAATCCCAATCCGAACAGCCCCAACCCACCGTCCATGAGGTTCCTCCTCCTCCAAGTCGCCAAGTGGCAAGGGTTCAGGTCCTAACATCCGCATCTGTCCACCAGTGGAGGAACGCTCGGCGGAGCGGGCGTCCGGCACGCCCGGTCGTCCTCCACTTGGCATCGGGTCGACCTTTCATCCTCCCGGGAACTCACGGGGTGGGGGAGGGGTGCCTACCCTCGGCCCATGAAGCTGGGAGTGATGCACCACGTCCTTGCATGGGCGCTGCTGCTCGTATCCGCCGTGGGTTGTCACCGCGGGGTACGTTTCGAGAACCATGTGTTCACCAAACCCGGGGTGAGCTACCGCGTGGGCGAGCTGCCGCCCGTGTGGGAGCGGGTGAAGCTCTCGGAGAATGACCTCGCCTGGTACACCGAGGACACGGGCCATGCCCTCCAGGTGAACTCCACCTGTCAGGGGGAGGACGCGCCGCTGGATGTCCTCACGCGCCACCTCCTCATGGGCTTCACCGAGCGCCAGGCCGTGGCCGAGGAGAAGGTGGTGGTCGACGAGCGGGAGGCGCTGCGCTCGCATTACCAGGCCAAGCTGGATGGGGTGCCCGTGGAGCTGCTGCTGGTGGTGCTCAAGAAGGACCAGTGCGTGTACGACTTCACCTACGTGGCGCCGCTGGGCCGCTTCCAGGAGCGGGTGGGCGACTTCGAGTCGCTGGTGCACGGCTTCCGCGCGGAGCGTGCGTCATGAGGACGGGAGCCGAGCTGCACCACCCGCCCCACCACCGGCCGGTGGAGGCGTCGTCCGCGGGCGCCATCAATCCGGAGGGCGGCTCCTTCCGGCACCGGCTGGAGGCGCGCCTGGAGCGGCTGGGCGCGCTCATGGTGATGACGGGCAAGGTGTTCACGCGCGCCTTCAGCCCGCCATTCTCCTTCTCGGCGCTCGTCTACCAGGTGGAGGCGCTGGGGGTGCGCTCGCTGCCCATCGCCCTGCTGACGTCCACCTTCGCCGGGCTCGTCATCGCCCTGCAGTTCGGCTTCTTCCTGGCGCGCTTCGGCGTGCAGTACACGGTGGGCCGGGTGGTGGTGCTCACCCTCTTCCGCGAGCTGTCCCCGGTGCTCATCGCCCTCACCGTGGGGGCGCGCGTGGGCTCGGGCATCGCCGCGGAGCTGGGCTCCATGACGGTGACGGAGCAGGTGGACGCCATCCGCGCCCTGGGGGCGGACCCCTTGCGCAAGCTGGTGGTGCCCCGGGTGCTCGCCTGCTTCATCCTCATGCCCGCGCTCACCGTGCTGGCGGACGTCATCGGCATGGTGGCCGGCGCCCTGGTGGTCAATGCCCAGTACGACATCAGCTTCCACCTGTTCTTCCAGGGGGCGCTGGAGGTGGTGCTCATGGGCGACTTCCTCTCCGGCGTCTTCAAGGGCTTCGTCTTCGGAGGCATCGTCGGCGTGGTGGGTTGCTTCAAGGGGCTCACCGTGGAGGGCGGCACCGAGGGCGTGGGCCGCGCCACCACCCAGACGGTGGCCATCACCTCCGTCTCGGTGTGTCTGGCCGACTTCTTCATCACCAAGCTCACCCTCTACCTCTGAGATGCTCTTCCGCCACCGCACACCCCGTCTGGAGTTCCGTCCGCCCACGCGAGGCGAGGAGCTCATCCGCTTCGAGCACCTGCGCAAATCCTTCGGACCCAAGCGCGTCTTCGACGACCTGCAACTCTCCGTGTACGCGGGCGAGACCCTCACGGTGATCGGCGGCTCGGGCACGGGCAAGAGCGTGTTGCTCAAGTGCCTCATCGGGTTGCTGCGGCCGGATGCCGGACGCATCCTCTTCCAGGGGCAGGAGATCACCGGCTACCGGGAAGAGGACTTCATCGACGTGCGTCGGCATGTGGCCATGGTGTTCCAGGGCGCGGCGCTGTTCGACTCGCTCACGGTGGGGGAGAACATCGCCTATCCGCTGCGCGAGCACTTCCCGAGCATGTCCGCCGAGGAGCTGAGGGGGCGGGTGGCCGAGAAGCTGAAGCTGGTGGACCTGCCGGGCATCGAGGACATGCGGCCGGCGGATCTGTCCGGCGGCATGAAGAAGCGGGTGGGGCTGGCGAGGGCCATCGCCACGGACCCGGAGGTCATCCTCTGGGACGAGCCCACCACGGGGTTGGACCCCGTCACCACCGAGACCATCAACCAGATGATTCGTTCCATGCAGAAGAAGCTCGGGTGCACGTCCATCGTGGTGACCCACGACATGATGAGTGCCTTCAGCGTGTCGGACCGCATCGCGATGCTGGCCAACCGGAGCATCGTCCAGGTGGGCACGCCGGAGGAGATGCGCGCTTCCACGCTGCCCGAGGTGAGGGCCTTCCTGGACGCGCGGCGTCAGGAATTGGAGCCCGGGGCGGAGGTGGCGCCATGAGCCTCTTCAGTGGCACGTCCCAGGAGCGGCGCCTGTCGCTGCGGGTGGGGGTCTTCGTGGCGCTGGCGCTGGCGCTGGCGGGCCTCGTCGTCTTCCTCATCGGACAGGAGACGCGCCTCTTCGAGCGGGAGGTAACGTACCGCGCCTACTTCGAGAACGTGGAGGGCCTGTCGGATCAATCCCCCGTGTGGCTGGGCGGCCTGGAGGTGGGCCGCGTGGAGGGGGTGAGCTTCCCGTCGAAGCCCGGAGAGAAGCGGCTGGAGGTGCGGCTGAAGCTGAGCCAGAAGTACGCGCAGCGGGTGCGGGCGGACTCGGTGGCGCGGCTGTCCAGCCTGGGCGTGCTGGGTGACAAGGCGGTGGACATCTCCATTGGCTCGCTGGACCAGCCCCAGGTGCTGGAGGAGGGAGAGATTCCGAGCGCATCGGGTGGGGACCTGTCCACGCTGATGAAGGGGGCGGCGCAGGTGACGGAGGACCTGGTGGCGACGAGCCACAAGTTGCGCGAGGCGGTGGATGCATACGCGGACCCGCAGCTGGCCGAGGACGCGGCGGCCAGTGTGCGCAGCCTGCGGCTGTTGCTCGAGGAGGTGGAGAAGGGCGACGGCGCGCTGCACGCGCTCATCTACGACAAGGAGACGGGCAGGCAGGTGCGCACGCTGGTGTCCAACGCCTCGCGCGTGGCGATACGGGTGGACAAGGCGGTGGGCCACGTGGAGGGGCTGCTCGACGAGGTGCGCAACGGGGATGGGACCGCGCACGCGCTCATCTACGGCCCGGAGGGCGCCAAGGCGGTGCAGGAGCTGGGGGCGGCGGCGGGGCAGCTGGCCGGGTTGATGGAGGACGCGAAGAAGAACCCGGACAGCGCGGTGCACCAGCTGATCTACGGCAACGCGGGCAACATGCTGGCGGACCTGGGGAGCGCGGCGGCCGACATCAAGCAGATTACGTCCATGGTGGCGCGTGGCGAGGGCTCGCTGGGCGGCATCCTGAAGGACCCGACGGTGTACGAGGATTTGAGACAGATGGTGGGCAACGTGCGGCGCAACAAGGTGCTGCGCGCGCTGGTGCGGTTCGCCATCGACAACAACGACAACGTCCAGTACGTGGGCCGGCCGTTGCCGCCGCCGAAGGGAAACGAGTCTCCCACCGGAGTCGGAGGCTCGGGCCCCTCGCCTCTCCAGTTCCCCCTCCCGCCGCCCATACCCCCGAACAACGGTCCCTGACACCCACGCCCACTCCCTCTCCCTCTGGGAGAGGGTCGGGGTGAGGGTATGCGCCCCCTGTGCTCGTGACGAACCCCTGCCTACCAGTGGGCGAAGAGTGAGACGATCAGGGCGGCCACGGCCATGATGCCGATGACGGTGAGGGCGGCGGGGCTGCTCTGGAACATGGAGCCGGGGTTGTTCCGGGCCTCGCGGCTGGAGGGGACATCGCGGGGCATGCGAGCGGTGACGGCGCGGTCGATGAGTATCACCGTGAGACTGGCCGCGAGCCAGAGGCCGAAGGCGAGCCAGGGGACGGAGCGGATGAAGGATCCGAGCACGACCCCCGCGGCGGCGATGGCGTAGGCGATGAGGTACGCCACGAGCATCCGGGAGGTGAAGTTGGCGGGGCGGGTGTTTCCGCGGACCATGGCGCGCGCTCCTGTCCCCCTCTCGTGACGAAACGTGTGGAGCCCCGGAGGTGCGGGCAATCCCAGGAGTGGCGGAGACGCCATGCTGTCCCCCGTGTGCCTGGCGGTCTCCTGCCCGGGTGCTGAGCCACCAGGAGGCCGGGTGCTGGATTGACGGCTCCTGGGGACTCCAGGGGAGCACGGGACCAGGGTAGAACGCGCCGCATGGACCTGGAACTCAAGGGAAGGGCGGCGCTCGTCACGGGGAGCAGCCGGGGCATTGGTCGGGCCATCGCCACGGCGCTGGCCCGGGAGGGTGCGCGGGTGTGTCTGAGCGCGCGGGGGGCGGAGGGACTGGAGGCCACGGCGGCGGAGCTGCGGGCCTCGGGCGCCGAGGTGGTCACCGTGGCGGGTGACGTGACCACGGCGGAGGGGGCGGCGGCGGCGGTGGACACGGCGGTGCGGGCCTTCGGGGGGCTGGACATCCTCGTCAACAACGTGGGCGGCAGTGGTGGCGCGGGCGCCTTCGACGCGGCCACCGCCTCTCAGTGGAAGGACGTGCTCGACCGCAACCTCCTGGCCGCCGTGTGGTGCAGCCAGCGCGCGCTGGAGGTCATGAAGGCGCGGGGTGGCGGCAGCATCGTGCACATCAACTCCATCTATGGACGCGAGTACGGCACCAGCGCGCCCTATACGGCGGCCAAGGCGGGGCTCACGGCGCTCACCAAGGAGATGGCCATCGACCTGGCGCGCCACCGCATCCGCGTCAACGGGGTGGCGCCGGGCTCCATCCTGTTCCCCGGGGGCAGCTGGGACCGGCGGCGGCAGGCGAACCCGGAGAAGGTGGAGAAGATGGTGCGCGAGGAGCTGCCCTGGGGCCGTTTCGGCGCGCCCGAGGAGGTGGCCGACGTGGTCGTCTTCCTCTGCTCGGAGCGGGCGCGCTGGGTGACGGGGGCCACCGTGCCGGTGGATGGTGGACAGGGCCGTGCCTTCTGACTCGGGCCGACGCGGCCCTGGCGTGTAGAGTGCGCGCGTGCTGAAGCTCTACAAGAAGGAAGGCGACACGCTCCGCTACTGGGAGGCCTGGGTGCACGAGGACAAGCTCACCGTGCACTGGGGCACCGTCGGGGAGACGGGCGAGGAGAAGGAGCAGCCGCTCCCGGCCGACGAGGACCCGGACATGGCCATTGCCCAGGCCGCCGAGCCGTTGGTGGACCAGGGCTACGACGAGCCGGACCTGGACGCGATGGTGCCGCTCGTCATCCAGTACGCGCTGAAGGGCAAGGGCACGGGGCACGACTTCGAGAAGCGGCACGCGGTGGAGGAGCTGCTCACGGACGTGCTGGGGTGGACGGGCAACGGCGAGGTGGAGGGCGGCGAGACGCAGCCCGGGCGCATGAACGTCTTCTGCCGGGTGATGGACCTGGAGGTGGCCATGCGCACCATCGCCGAGGCGCTCGACGAGGAGGACCAGCTGGAGGACGCGGTCATCGCCGTGGTACGCGAGGGCGAGGAGCCCCGGGTGCTCTGGCCCGAGGGCCACTCCGGTCCCTTCCGCGTCTGACGCCCCGCTCCCAGGTAGACCCGAGTGGGGTTCCCCTACCGGGAGACAGGCAGCGGGTGGAAGGCAACGCCGTCCAGTCCCAGGCGCTGACAGGCGTTGACGAAGTTCTCCGTGCAGACGATGACGGTGGAGAAGTCCTCCAGGCGGAACACGTCCACGTGGGGGGGAACCGTGGCGGCATCCAGCAGCCGGGTCTTGGGTAGGGTGAGGCCGAATCGGCCGCAGCGGGGGCAGGGCGGTTGGCGGTTTGGGGGCAGGCAGTCCGTGTGCAGGCGGCCCGCTGAGAGGAGCTCCAGCTCGAGCAGCTCGGGTGCGTTCCTCTGGCGGAAGCGCAGCTGGGTGCGGCAGCCCTTGAGCCCTCGCAAGCCCTCGGCCTGGAGCTTCTCGAGCGCCTCGCGCTGCACCAGCAGCCACCAGGGATCGGGCGACACGAGTGGCCCGAAGCGGCCCTGGGCGCTTCCAACGATCGGGCCGAGGGCTGTACCCGGATCCAGTTGGGCCTCCGGGGGAAGCAGGGGCCGCACCAAATCACGGAGTCGTTCGTATTCTTCGATGGGTTCGGCTCGTGCCTCTTCGAAGTCGGCCAGGGCAGCCACGGAGGTCAAGTCCGCGGAGGGGTACGTTCTGGAATTGTCACCCCAGGTGGCCTTGCATGCAGGACAGGAGATGACTCCCGGGAGTCCCCATTTGTGCGAGCCATTGATGATACCCGTGTAATCCGAGGACTTGTCTTTCTCGACAATGAAGTAGTGCATACAGACGTTTCTCGCCCCCATGCTCACTGGCAGTACTAGGGCACGAGCGGACCATTGACCCTGAACCGTTCCATGAGCTCGAACGCGAACTGCCAGATCCGCTCCGTGGAGGCTCCAGGGTTTTCTCTTTGAAACTGCCGCCAGGCCTCATTCCATTGGCCGCCTTCAGGGCCACCACTGTGGAGCCATCGGTGGAAACCTTGAGGGAGGCGGATGGTGAATGCGTGAATGTCGATCCGCTTGACCTTGAACCATGCGGCCAGCCTGTCCTGCTGCGGGAAGAGGTGGTGCTTTTCGAGCGGCTCGGGCGGCAGCATGCATGAGAGCGGGTGCTTGGGCTGAGCGCGCTGGTCTCGAGTCTTCCAGTTGTGCCAGGGGATCTCGAAGACGGGTTCTACGGAGGTGGGGGCGGCCAGTGTGCGGCCCCACCAGCGATTGGGATTGCCCACCAGGGGAGGTCGTAGGCCCACGGCCCCACGCACCAGCACCACGGGATGGGAGTCCACCTCCACCAGGTCCTGGCAGCGCCAGAGCGCGCAGCGCTCTTCGTCACACCGCGGTACCACACAGCTCGGGTCCGCTCGGGCCTCCTCCCACGAGGCCACGGCTTCGGGTGCCTCGTCGGATTCATGCACCGGGCCCGGCGAGGTGACACAAGCGCTCAGCAGCGTGCAGAGGAGCGCGAGTCCTCTCCTGACGGTCAGGATGTCCATATGGCCCATCCTACCGGCGGGCGCGTCAGGATGACGGCTGCTCCTGCACGCCGTTGTGATTCTCTCGCCGGTGGATGGCGGGGCTGTTGCGGTGCCGCTCGAGGTTGAACGCCGTGTTGACGAGTCCCACGTGCGAGAAGGCCTGCGGGAAGTTGCCCAGCATGCGCCGGTTCACCGGATCGTACTCCTCGGACAGCAGCCCCACGTCATTGCGCAGGCCGAGCAGCCGGTTGAAGAGCGCCTCCGCCTCGTCCATGCGGCCCTGCAGGATGTAGTTGTCCGCGAGCCAGAAGGAGCAGGCGAGGAAGACTCCCTCGCCCGGGGGCAGTCCGTCCTCCGTCTCGTGGGTGTGGTAGCGCCGAACGAGGCCTTCGTGCATCAACTCCCGCTCGATGGCGCGCACGGTGCCCAGCACCCGTGGATCCCTGGGCGGAAGGAAGCCCACCAGCGGCATCAACAGCAGACTCGCGTCCATGCTCGATGAGCCATACGCCTGGGTGAAGGCTCCGAGCTTCGGATCGTAGCCCCGCTGGCAGATCTCCTCGTGGATGGCGTGGCGCAGCTTCCTCCAGCGCTCCACGGGCCCCGGCAGCTTGTTGTGCTCCGCCGACCTCACCGCGCGATCAAAGGCCACCCAGGCCATCACCTTCGAGTGGGTGAAGTGCTGGCGCTCCCCGCGCACTTCCCAGAGCCCCTCGTCGGGCTTGCTCCACCCGGACTCCAGGAAGTCCATCAGCACGAGCGCCACGTCCCAGGCGCGCCTGTCGCGGACCAGCCCGGTGCGGTGCGCCTGGTGCAGCGCGTCCATCACCTCTCCATAGACGTCGAGCTGGAACTGGTGGACCGCGGCGTTGCCCGTGCGCACCGGCTTGGAGCCCGCATAGCCGGGCAGCCAGTCCAGGTCGGTCTCGGTGAGGCGGCGCTCGCCGGCCACCCCGTACATGATTTGCAGCTTCGCGGGGTCTCCCGCCACCGAGCGCAGCAGCCAGTCGCGCCACGCCTGGGCCTCCTCCCGGAAGCCGCTGAGCACCAGGGAGTAGAGGGTGAAGGTGGCGTCCCGTAGCCAGCAGAAGCGGTAGTCCCAGTTGCGCACGCCGCCGAGCCGCTCGGGCAGCGAGGTGGTGGCCGCCGCCACGATGCCTCCGGTGGGCGCGTAGGTGAGGGCCTTGAGCGTCATCAGCGAGGTGTGGACGGGCTCGTGCCAGGAGCCTCGATAGGTGCAGTGGCTCGACCACTCCCGCCACCAGGCCTGGGTGTCCGCCGCCGCCGTCAGTCCGTCCAGGGGCGGAGGCGGTGGCTCGTTGGAGGGATGCCAGCGCAGGACGAAGGGGATGCGCTGGCCCTCGGACACGGTGAAGTCCGCCAACGTGTGAAGTCCCTGCCCTTGCGTCCTCACCGGAGAGTAGAGGCTGAGGGCATCCGGTCCCGCCTCCGCGCGCAGCTCCTCGCCCGTCCGGGTCACCCACGGCACCACCGAGCCGTAGTCGAAACGGATGACGAGCTCCATGCGCATGGGCACCCGGCCCTTCACGCCCTCCACCACGCGGATGACGTCCGGCGTGCGGTCGCGCGGAGGCATGCAGTCCACCACCCGCACCACGCCGTCGGCGGTGGTGAACTCCGTCTCCAGCACCAGGCTGCCCTCGCGGTAGCGCCGCCGCACCTGCCGGGGAGGCTCTTCCGCGGGCGCCAGCTTCCAACGGCCGTGCTCCGGCTCACCGAGCAGGGCCGCGAAGCAGGCGCCCGAGTCGAAGCGGGGCAGACACAGCCAGTCGATGGAGCCGTCCCGTCCCACCAGTGCCGCGGTCTGGGTGTCTCCGATGAGTGCGTAGTCCTCGATGGGGCGGGGCATGTCCCTTGGAAGGTGGGGCTCCGAGCGTCACGACACAAGCGGGCAAGCCCGGCCAGGGTGCACAGGTTGAGCGTGGTCACCCGTGTGTCGTGCGAGCACCCGGGATGGGAACGCGGACGGGCAGCCGGGCCCTCCCTGGCTCGCGTGGAGGAGTGGAGGACATGGACCTGGGGATGATCGGGCTCGGACGGATGGGGGCCTCCATGGTGCGCCGGTTGCTCGACGGGGGGCACCGGTGCGTCGTCCATGACTTGAACCGGCGGGCCGTCGAGGAGCTCCAGGGGCAGGGAGCGGTGGGCGCCTTCTCGCTGGAGGAGCTGGTACGGCGGCTCCCCGCTCCGCGCAGGGTGTGGCTGATGCTGCCCGCGGCCGTGGTGGATGGCACGCTGGCGAGGCTGGTGCCGCTGCTCGACGCCGGGGACACCGTCATCGACGGCGGCAATTCGTACTACCGCGATGACCTGCGCCGCGCGGCGGAGCTGCGTCCGCGGGGACTGCACTACGTGGACGTAGGCGTGAGCGGTGGAGTGTGGGGGCGGGAGCGGGGCTATTGCCTGATGATTGGCGGAGAGCCGGAGCAGGTTCGCGGGCTGGAGCCCATCTTCGCCGCGCTGGCCCCCGGAGTCCTCTCCGCGCCGCGTACGCCGGGCCGCGAGGGCCCACCGTCCCCCGCCGAGCAGGGCTGGCTGCACTGCGGGCCGAATGGCGCGGGCCACTTCGTGAAGATGGTGCACAACGGCATCGAGTACGGCCTCATGGCCGCCTACGCCGAGGGGTTCAACATCCTGCGCCACGCCAACGTCGGCAAGCACCGGCACGACGCGGACGCGGAGACGACGCCGCTGCGCAACCCCGAGGAGTTCCTGTACGAGCTCGACCTGCCCGAGGTGGCCGAGCTGTGGCGGCGGGGCAGTGTCGTCGGCTCCTGGCTGTTGGACCTCACCACGCAGGCGCTGCGCGGCGACCCCGAGCTGAGCGGGTTCTCCGGCCAGGTCTCCGACTCCGGCGAGGGGCGGTGGACCCTGGCGGCGGCCGTCGACGAGGGCGTGCCCGCGCCCGTGCTCGGCAGCGCCCTCTTCCAACGATTCGGCAGCCGGGGGCAGGGCGACTTCGCCGACAAGCTGTTGTCCGCCATGCGCCACGCGTTCGGCGGTCACCAGGAGAAGAAGGGAGGGTGAGTCATGGCGGATGTGCCCGTTTCGGATGCCCTCGTCTTCTTCGGAGCCACCGGAGACCTGGCGTACAAGCAGATATTTCCCGCCCTGCAGGCGCTGGTGGTCCGCCACCGGCTGGCGATTCCCATCATCGGCGTGGCCAAGGCGGGCTGGGGACTGGAGCAGCTGCGCGAGCGGGCGCGCGACAGCATCCGGGCTCACGGTGGATTCGACGAGGCCGCCTTCCAGCACCTGAGTCAGTTGCTGCGCTACGTGGATGGGGACTACCGCGACCCGAAGACCTTCGACCGCGTCCGCGAGGCGCTCGGTGGAGCGAAGCGCCCGCTGCACTACCTGGCCATCCCTCCGAGCCTCTTCGCCACGGTGGTGGAGGGACTGTCCCACTCCACCTGTCTGGGGCAGGGCGTGCGGGTGGTGGTGGAGAAGCCCTTCGGGAGGGACCTGGCCTCCGCGCGCGCCCTCAACGAGACGCTGCACCGCTTCCTGCCCGAGTCCGCCATCTTCCGCATCGACCACTTCCTGGGGAAGGAGCCGGTGCAGAACCTGCTCTTCTTCCGCTTCGCCAACGTCTTCCTGGAGCCCATCTGGAACCGGCAGCACGTGCGCGGCGTGCAGGTGACGCTGGCCGAGAGCTTCGGCGTGCAGGGCCGCGGCGCCTTCTACGAGGAGGTGGGCGCCATCCGGGACGTGCTGCAGAACCACCTGCTGCAGATCGTCGGGCTGCTGACCATGGATGCGCCGTTCTGCTCGGACCCCGAGAACCTGCGCGACGAGAAGGCCCGGGTCTTCAAGGCCATGCGCTCGCTCGACCCGGCCAGCGTGGTGCGTGGCCAGTTCCGCGGCTACCGGGGGGAGCGCGGCGTCTCGCCCACCTCCGACGTGGAGACGTTCGCCGCGGTGCGCCTGTTCATCGACTCGTGGCGCTGGGCGGACGTGCCCTTCTTCATCCGTTCGGGCAAGTGTCTGCCCACCAACGCCACCGAGGTGTTCGTCGAGCTGAACCACCCGCCGCGCCCCATCTTCGAGGAGCCCTTCATGGCCTCCCCCAACTCGGTGCGCTTCCGCCTTGGCCCGGACGTGCGCATCTCCATCGGCGCGCGCGCGAAGAAGCCCGGTGGGAACATGACGGGCGAGGACGTGGACCTGGTGGCCATCCAGCACGCCGGCGGGACGATGAGGCCCTACGAGCGGCTGCTCGGCGATGCCATGCGCGGCGATGTCTCGCTCTTCGCGCGCCAGGAGAGCGTCGAGGAGGCGTGGCGGGTGGTGGACCCCATCGTGGGCGGCGCCACGCCGCTGTACGAATACGAGCCCGGTACCTGGGGCCCGCCCCAGGCCGATGACCTCATCGCTCCTCATGGCAGGTGGCGCCCCACGCTGAGCACCTCGGGAGGGGCGGAGGTCCCAGGGCTCGCTCACACCGATGAGCCTCGACTCGCCCAGGAGGAGGAAGCCGCGCGAGGCCCCGGCCCGACGGCCGTACATTGACGCCCTGGACGCTTGTCGGGACTTCGGGGCACTCCCAGCTTGAAGGTGCACCTCCGCTGCCTCGGAGTTCCGTCATGGCCATCTCGGATTCGAATCCCGGTTCGGACATCAACGACACGCGTGGCTCACGGACGCTGGCGAGCATGTGGGGCGGCCCCTTCGTGATGGGGCTGCTCATTGCCCTGCTCGGCATCGTGGCGCTGGGCGCGGTCGTCCTCACCAGCTTCCTGTCGGTCATCTTCTACGGGGCGATGCTGGTGGCGGCGGGCATCTTCGAGGTCGTCCACGCCTTCCGCGTCCGAAAGACAGGCCCCTTCCTGCTCTTCCTGTTGGGCGGCATCCTCTCCCTCGTGGTGGGCGCGCTGGTGCTCGCTCGTCCGGGTGCCGGGCTGGTGGCGTTGACGCTCCTGATGGCGGGGTACTTCTTCGCCAGCGGGCTCTTCCGGAGCATCACGTCGCTCGCGGACCGGTACACCGGCTGGGGGTGGGACTTCGCCTACGGCATCGTGTCCGTGGCGCTGGGCGCCATCATCTTCGCCCAGCTGCCCTATTCCTCGTTGTGGGCCCTGGGCGTGGTGGTGGGCGTGGAGATCCTCGCCCGTGGCGTCTCCCTCATGGCGGGCTCGCTCGCGGTACGCGGAGCGATGCGCAAGCTCCACGCCTGAGGCCGCGAGACCTGGCCTCCCCGGTCGGGGTAGGTTCCGCCCATGCTGGCCGATGCCTTCATGCTGCTGCACACGGACCTGCCCCGAGAGGCGCCTGGGAGTGACGACACCACCCGCGAGGCGCTTCGCCGGCTCCGTCCGTTGCTTCCCGCCGCGCCCGAGGTGCTCGACCTCGGCTGTGGTCCCGGCCGGCAGACGCTCGTGCTGGCGGAGGAGCTCGCTACCCGCGTCACCGCCGTGGATCTGCATGCGCCCTTCCTGGCGCGGCTGGAGGCCGAGGCCGCGGCACGGGGACTGGGGCACCTCGTCCGCACGCGGTGCGCCGACTTCGGGGCGCTCGAGGAGGCGCCGGGCAGCGTGGACCTGCTCTGGTCCGAGGGTGCCATCTACCTGCTGGGCTGGGCCGAGGGCCTGCGGCGGTGGCGCCCGCTGCTGCGTCCCGGTGGACTGATGGCCGTCACCGAGGCGACATGGCTCACGGGCTCGCCGCCGGACAAGGCCGCCGCCTTCTGGCGCGAGGCCTACCCCACCATGGGCACCATCGCGTCCAACGGCGCCGCCGCGCGCGCGGCCGGCTTCGAGGTGCTGGACACCTTCGTCCTGCCGGAGTCGGCGTGGTGGGACGAGTACTACGCTCCGCTGCGGGCGCGCATCGAGTCGCTTCGCGCACGGGCGCGCGAGGACGCGCTCCTCGCCACCGCGATCGCCGAGACGGAGCGTGAGATCTCCCTCTACTCGCGGCATGGCTCGTCCTACGGCTACGTCTTCTATCTGCTCCAGAGCCGCGGTCCGGGCTCGAGCGGTGCCCTCCCGTAGCGGGTCGCCGAGCTCGGGGCCTTCCCGTCTGGCATTCCACCGTCAGCGGATCTCGCGTGAGGGATTGTCGTCCGAGGTGCGCGTCCTCGTGCGGTGCGGAGGTGTTGGCTCGCTAGCCGTCAGGTGGACGCTCCGTACGCTGGTGCACGGATGCCGCACGCGGGGGGCGCCAGCGCCAGTCGCTCCGTTCATCATGAACAGAGACGAGGGAGCAGGTGATGGGGAGAGTCCTGCGAATGTTCTCACCGTTCAGCACCGCCGAGGTCTCCGGCTTCGGGGGCTCCTCTCGGCATCGATCCCGTCCGGCCGCCGAGGTGCCCACCGGAACGGTGGCCCTCGTCTTCACGGACGTGCAGGGCTCCACGCAGCTATGGGAGCGGTGCAGCTCCGGCATGCGCGCCGCGTTGGACGTGCATGACCGGGTGCTGCGCGCCCTGCTGGTGGAGGGGAATGGCTACGAGGTGAAGACGCAGGGCGACTCCTTCATGGTGGCCTTCGACTCGGCGGTGGAGGCCGTGCGCTGGTGTCTGCTGGCGCAGCAGGAGCTGCTGCATGCGCCCTGGCCGGAGGAGCTGCTCGCCGAGGCGGACGCGGCGGAGGTGCGAGGCCCGCGCGGGCTGGTGCACCGCGGCCTCCGGGTGCGCATGGGCGTCCACCTGGGAGAGCCGGAGTGCCGCATCGACACGCGGACGGGCCGGGCGGACTACTTCGGGAGGATGGTGAACGTGACGGCGCGAGTGGCGGCCGCGGGCCATGGTGGGCAGGTGCTGGTGAGTGGGGCCGTCTGGGCCCAGGTGGAGGGCATGCTGGAGGCGTTGGGCCAGCCCGTGGTGCGTCCCCTGGGCGAGTACCACCTCAAGGGCATCGAGGATGCCGTCACCCTGGTGGAGGTGCTGCCCGAGGCGCTGGCGGATCGGCGCTTCGCGGCCCCGCGGGTCCAGCGGGTGCGGCGCGGCAACGTCCCGGCCGAGACGAGCGAGCTCATCGGGCGGAGAGATGAGCTGGCGCTGCTGCGGTGCTGCTTCGACGAGGGAGCCCGGCTCGTCACGCTGCTGGGCCCGGGTGGCATGGGAAAGAGCCGGCTGGCCACCAGCTTCGGCGAGCTCCAGATCGGCGCGGGCATGTGGCCGGGCGGGGTGTGGATGTGCGGGCTGACGGACTCGGCGACGGTGGACGACATCTGCCACGCCGTCGGCCAGGCGCTGGGGGTCGCGCTGACGCGCAATGCGGAGGTCAGCGAGCCGGCGGAGCGGCTGGGCCGGGCGCTGGCCGGGCGGGGGGACGTGCTGGTCATCCTCGACAACGTGGAGCACGTCATCCACCACCTGCCAGCCACGCTGGGCCGCTGGCGGGGGCTGGCACCCCGGGCGAGGTTCCTCGTCACCTCGCGCGAGGCGCTCCTGTTCCCCGAGGAGCGGGTCATCGAGCTGGAGCCGCTGGAAGTGCCGGAGGAAGGGGAGACGCGCCTGGAGCGGCTGGCGGGCTCGGACGCGGTGCGCCTCTTCGTGCAGCGGACCCGGGCGGTGCGGGGCAGCTTCGAGCTGACGGACGCGGATGCGCCGCGGGTAGCGGACATCGTGCGCAAGCTGGATGGCATCCCCCTGGCCATCGAGCTCGCGGCGGCTCGGACCAACCTGCTGGGCGTGATGCAGATTCAGGAGCGGCTGTCCCGCCGCTTCGAGCTGCTGCGCGGAGGGCGTCGCGACGGCTCGGCGCGGCAGTGCACGCTGTGGGGCGCCATCGACTGGTCGTGGAACCTGCTGGAGCCGACGGAGCGGGCGGCCCTGGCCCAGTGCTCGATGTTCCGGGGAGGCTTCACGCTGCGGGCGGCCGAGTCGGTGCTCATGTTCCCTCCCGGCGGGCCGGATGTGCTGGAGATCATCTACTCGCTGCGCTCGAAGTCGCTGCTGAGGGCCTACGCGCCGGACGGGCTCACCGGAGAGCTGCGCCTGGGCATGTACGAGAGCATCCAGCAGTACGCCTCCTCGCGGCTGGCGGAGCGGGGCGAGGGGGGGATGCTGGCGGCGCGCCACGCGGACTACTACCTGGCCAAGGCCCGCCGGTTGAGCGCGCGGATGAGGGGAGAGGGGGGCGAGGTGGCCTTCCGCCGGCTCGCGCTGGAGCGGGAGAACCTGTTGGTGGCGTGTGACAACGCGCTGGCGGTGGTGCCCGTGGCGGCGAGCGCCCTGGAGCGGGCGCTGGGCGTGCTGGTGGCGCTGGAGCCGGACGTGACGGCCCGAGGCCCTGTCGGCATCACGCTGTCGCGGCTGGACCGGGCGCTGGAGCTGTCGGCGAACGTGGAGGTGGAGCCGCTGCTGCGGGCCGAGGCGCTCGCGGTGCGGGGCCGGACGCACCATGGGGCGGGCCAGCTCGCGGCGGCCCGGAGGGACCTGGAGGCGGCCCGGTCCACGTTCCAGGCGCTCGGCGCGGTGGACCGGGAGAAGCGCGTGCTGGTGGACCTGGGCATCGTGGCCCGCGACGAGGGGGACACGGGCTCGGCCTGGGCTCTGGTCCAGGATGCGAAGGAGCTGCCCTCGGAGGGGGACCGGTGGCTGGACGCGTACGCGGTGGGCAACCTCGGCATCCTGGAGCTGGGGCGGCACGGAGCTGGAGCGGCGCTGCCGTACCTGCGCACCGCGCTGGAGCTGTTCCGCGCCGTGGGAGACGTGGCCTTCGAGGTGGGCTTCCTCACCAACTACGCCATGGCGATGGGCGAGAGCGGGAGCACGGCGGAGGCGGTGGTCCTGCTGGACGAGGCGCTGGACAAGGCCTCGCGCGTGGGGGACCGGGCGGGGCAGGCGCTGGCCCGGGTGAACCTGGGCTGCTTCCTGCTCGACGCGGGCCGGGCGGCGGAAGCCCGTGAGCACCTGGAGGTGGCCGTGCGCATTGGCCGGCAGCTCGGCATGCGCATGCTGGAGGGCGTCGCGCTGGGCGAGCTCGGCCGGGCCCTGGTGGCGCTCGGGGCGCTGGAGGCCGCGCGTGCCGGCCTGTCGGAGTCCATCTGCATCCTGGAGCGGGTGTCCCGCTGGCACGCGCTGCGCTTCACCGCGCACCTCGCCTCGGTGCGAGCCGTGCTCGGAGACCTCGTGGGCGCCCGCGAGGACTTCGAATCGCTGGAGGCGGCTCCCGAGCTCCAGGGGGACGCCGTGCTGCGCGAGCTCTCCTCGCTGCTGCGGGCCTCGCTGGACCTGGCGGTGGCCCAGTGGGCTCCCGCGGAGAGCGACGAGCGCGGGCGGGCCCTGACGGAGGCGCGGCGGCGCGTGACCCGGGCCCGGAGCGCTCCACCGGAGGCGGCTTCGTCGGACCTGCGAGAGGCGCTCCGGGAACTGGACCGTTGCGGACCCGCGCTGGGAGGCAGCACCTCGCGGGCGTGAGGCGTTACCGGCGAGGCGCGGTTGGAAGGACTATTCCTCCGGAGTCATCTGGAGGAACTCCAGCCGGTTGCCGAAGGGGTCCCGGCACTCGAAGCGCCGCATTCCGGGAATGGGAATGCCGTCCTGGAGGGTGAGACCCGCTCGTTCGAGGACGAGCCGCACACCCTCGAGGTCCTCCACCTCGAAAGCGGGATGCGCCTTGGTGCGCAGCCGCTCCACGCCCTCCTCGGTGCCGATGTGAACCTGGGCACCGGGGAGCTGGAGCCAGAAGCCTCCGCGCCCCTTCAGGGCCTCCGGCTTCATGACCTCGGTCATGCCGAGGGTGTCGCGGTAGAAGGCTCGCGCGGCATCTTCCATTCCCTTGGGAACGGTGAGCTGCACGTGGTCCAGTCGCAGGATTCGCACCGGGGGCGGCATGCGGCCGAGCATGCCACCGGAAGAGGACCGGGGAAAAGGGAACGTGTCCGAGTGAGGAAGCCGTCTTTCAGTCTCGAGCTCTACCCCTGAGCTACCCCCCGGTGAAGCGGATCGGGAGGGCCGGACTCGAACCGGCGACCACGAGAGCCCATGTGCTTGTAGGGCCTCTTCGGCCAGACACGAATATCGTCAAGAATAAATGAAGCGCCCGAGTGGGGAAGCCGTCGAGTTGCTCGATGAAGAGTCGAGTGCCTTTACCATTTGGCTATCCCGGCGTGGAGTGCCGGGAGTTGGATTCGAACCAACAGAACGTGCGTGTATGGCCTCTCCGGGCGGGCGCTTCAAAGCTTTGCGTCCATGCTCTCAGTGACGCGGCGGCCAGAGCGGACCTGACAGGCTATTTTCTCGTGGGGTTCTCACGCGAGCGGAACGCGGCGCACGGATCCTCCCGCTCCGCGGCGGGCGTGAACCAGACATAGTCGTAGGGCAGCTTCCCGGGACTGTCGGTGGGCGCGTAGTCGCTCGGCTCGCGGGCCTCGGGCGAGACCTCGAGGAAGGCCACGGCGAGCACCGGCTGCTCTGGGGCTCTCCGGACGAGGTCCGCGGGGACGCCCCGGTCGGTGCGAGCGTGACCGGCGCCGGTGATGAGGATGGCCCCGTCCTCCGCTGAGGTGGACAGCAGGCGGTCGGCCATCTGTGCGTCGCGGGCCCGCTGGGCGAGCACCATCGGCGCGAGCATGGACTCGGGCAGGTGGCCACAGTGGGACTCGTGCATCTCCGCGCGCATGGCGCGGTCGACCGCCTCCGGCAGCGGTGTGTCGAGCCCCAGCCGCGCGCGCGTCTCCGGGGCCAGGGCCTCGGGGCCCCGGGTGACGAGCTCCCTCACCTGTCGGCGTGGGAGGTTGGCGCCGAGGATGGGCAGGCCGCGCTCGGTGCCCACGGCGAAGATGGGGCGGTAGAGAGACCAGTCGGGCCAGCCACTCTTCTCCCATGCCACAGCCTGGGCGATGGCATCCGGGTCCCCCGGAGCGCGGGCGAGTGCCTCGTCGACGGCGGCCTGCTGCTCCGTGTCGAGCATCTCGAAGGCGAGCACGGGCTCGCGGCCAGAGGCGGTGAGCCCCCGGACCAGCTCGGCCTGGAGGCGGTGGTGGTCGGGGTTGTCGTGGCGCTCACCGAGGAGCACGAAGCGCACTCGGGAGAGCTCCGCCAGCAATGTCGGCTCATCCACCTGGCGGTTCCGCCGCGCGTCCCAGATGCGACCCACCAGCGGGTGGTCGCGGTGCAGCGGGCTCCGCCACTCCGCTGTCCGCGCCTCGGGTGGCGTGGCGCGGCTCGAGGAGGACGGCGTGGCACAGCCACAGACCAGGAGGAAGGCGAGGCCTACGCGGAGGGAAGTGGGAGCGCTCATCGGGTGCGGCAGTCAGCCACAGCCGGGGCCCTCCATCAAATCCGTCATGGAGTCCCGGACCACGCTACGCTACGCCCCTGGGGTGCAACCGCGAGGAGGAGTGCGATGAGCGAGCGAGACCTGCTGATGATTCCCGGCCCGGTGGAGTTCGACCCGGAGGTGCTGCGGGCGCTGGGGGCGAAGACGGCCAGCCACGTGGCCCCCGAGTTCATCGCCGTCTTCGGCCGGGCGCTGAAGAGGCTGCGCGAGGTGTGCCTGGCGCCCTCGGCGCAGCCCTTCGTGGTGGCGGGCAGTGGCACGCTGGCCATGGAGCTGGCGGTGGCCAACCTGGTGGAGCCGGGCGATCGCGCGCTGGTGGTGAACACCGGCTACTTCAGCGACCGGATGGCCCTGCTGCTCGAGCGTTACGGGGCGGAGGTGGTGCATGCGCGGTGCGCGCCGGGTGAGGCGCCGGACGTGGCGTCGGTGGAGGCGCTGCTGACGAGTGGGCGCTTCAAGGTGATGACCGTCACCCACGTGGACACCAGCACCGGAGTGCTGGCGCCGGCGGAGGCGCTGGTGAAGGCGGCGGACCGGCACGGGGTGCTGTCGGTGGTGGACGGGGTGTGCGCCACCGCGGGGGAGGCGTTCCACCAGGAGGCGTGGGGCGCGGACGTGTATCTCACCGCGAGCCAGAAGGCGATTGGAGTGCCACCGGGGCTGGCGCTGCTCACCGTGAGCCCGCGCGCCATGGCGGCGTGGCGTGCGCGCCGGACGCCGGTGCGCTCGCTGTACGCGGACTTCAGCGAGTGGCTTCCCATCATGGAGGCCTACGAGGCCGGCAAGGCCGCCTACTTCGCCACGCCGCCGGTCAACCTGGTGTGCGCGCTGGACGTGAGCCTGGGGCAGATCCTGCGCGAGGGGATGGAGGCGCGCTTCGCCCGGCATCGCCGCATGGCACGGTCCTTCCGCGCCGCCTGGCGCGCGCTGGGATTGAAGATGCTGCCCGTCTCGGAGTCGGTGACGGCCCACACGCTCAGCGCCCTCTACTACCCGGAGGGAGTGGATGCGGCGGTGCTCGGCCGGGCGCGAGAGCAGGGGGTGGTGCTCGCCGGGGGACTGCACCCGCAACTCAAGACGCGCTACTTCCGGGTGGGGCACATGAACGTGGTGGGCCCTGGGGACGTGCTGGCCACGGTGGGAGCGGTGGAACGGGCGCTCGCGGCGGCGGGGCACCGGGCCACGCCGGGCGTGGCGGTGGCAGCCGCGCAGACGGAGTTGCTCTCGGCGGGGTGAGGCGCTCAGTGCATGGGCTGACCGAGGGCGTCGAGGACGGGGCGGCGGGTGGGAAGGGTGAGGCGCTCGTGGTCGTAGAAGCACTCGGCGCCGAGGAGGGAGATGAGCTCGCGCTCACGGGCGATGCCTGACTCGGTCCCCGCCTCGGTGGGCAGCTCGTAGGGCTGGACGAGGACGATGTCCTCGCCGAGTGGTTTGCGGCACTCGGGAGGGAGGGCATCGAGCCTCTGGCCGAACATGCGCACGAAGGGCGGGCCATAGAAGTTGCGCCAGGCGAGGCCAGGAAGTCCCTCGCTGTAGTCGCGTACGGTGAACTCCTCTGTCGAGTACGTGAAGTCATTCCCCTCTGTGGGAATGCTCTTGTGTACGAGCCGCCACTGCTTGCTATCGAGATCCTCGACGAGCCCCACTAGAGCTATGGGCGATTGGACCAGTCGCATGAGCTCGGCGACTTGCTGGGCATGGGTTGTGCGCCAGGATGCCTTCGTTGCTGAGCTGGCGGACGTCATCCAGGAGATCGAACCTGTATAGGGTGGACATCCAGCGGGTGATGGTGAGAACCAGATGAAGTCCCGGTCCGTCTTGGCTGCAACGCACAGGTTGTTGCGATCCTCATAATGAGCGATCAGTGAGGAGAGTTCGAGGCGGGTCGGGTCTATGGGATTGTCCAGGGATGCAGAGCCATAGCGCCTGGGCCCGAACCATTTGTACTTGCCAAGGACGAGCGCGAGAAACTCCCTCACGACTTCACCCGATGGGATGCCTGGAGGAAGTTTGATTTGGAGGTCGAGGTATTTGACGGGCATGACCACCTTGGAGCCAGTGCACTTGGATGCGTCGGTGTTGCTCTGGGGCGCACCGAAGTGAACATCATGGATAGTAATCAATTGCCACTGCCATGGGGCCTGGCGGGAACTCGCGCGCGGGGCTCAAGGAATCGGGATGTTCCCGATGATCAACTGCTGACCCCCTTGTGTTGTCAGGGTGAGCTTGTACAGGGTGTTGGGATTGGCCATGGGTACCTCGCTCTCCATCAGCAAATACAAGCCATTATTGGAGGGCGTGAAAGCCTCCCAGACTGGGGTATAGTGTTTGTTGATTTTTGCTTGGACAGACAGTTCCGCCTTGTCGAGGCGCCAGGGCTGGTCTCTTCGTGGAAGCGTCAGCTCCACTTGAAGCACCAGGGACCCCTTGGAGTGCATGTCACGATAGCTGAGAAGCCTCACGGCAAGCACTGCTTTCTCATTCCAGGTGATGCTCTTGCTCAGATTCCGAACGATGATTCCACCTTCGTTCGGAATCTTCAACAGGGCCATTCTCTCGAGATTCCTCTCCTGATGCGTACGTGTACGCAGGTGCTCAAGCTCGGCCTGCAATTGCTCGGTCCTGGCTCTCTCGGCGTCCAGCTCTCGCTGGCATGATTCCGGGGCTCTCCGAAGGCGGAACACCTCCACCTGCCTCTCTGCTCGCTGGGGGTCCATCACGAGGATGAAAGTCGCGCCAACGGGGGCTTCACCGTCCTCGAATCTCACGGACAGCCTCAAGCGTCTCCCCGCCGCCAGCCTGCTCGAGGGAATGAGCATGAGGAGACGCCCGCTGGCTTCCACCACGGTGAAGTCCTCCTCTGCCTCCAATTCAATCCGCCCAGGATGAATGCGTGAATCGAAGAGCAGTGTGGTGACGAGCCCCGCGCTGATGCGCACCTCCTGGATGTCATGAGGGGGAGCCTGCGTCAGCTCGATGCGGTGCATGTCCTGCTCACATGCACGCGAGCCGGGAGACGGAGCCGTGCTCATGAGGAGCCAGACAAGAAGGGGGGCAAGGGGTGCGGAGATCACGTACGAGCCGTTTCCCGGGGCGAGTGGTGACGTCTACCAGTGATCCACCGCTCTGAGCTGCATGCGGGCAAAAGTCCTGATCGTATCCTCCTCCGTCCCCGGACCGAGGTAGGGGACACCCGGCTCGCCATCGTACCAGGCCTCCATGCACACGGGCCCGAACTGGTTTGGATCCTTTCCCTGGGCAATAAGATTCTTGGTGAGATAGTTGTAGTAGACGAACCGGGCATGGACGCGGTTCTCATGGATGACGAACGGCCCTGCGAACCCCTGGGTATCGTCCGAGATGGGCAGGCTGCCCAGGGACTTGTTCTTCTCATGTCGAGTCCTGGCAAACGGTATCGTCAGCTCGACCTGCTCGGTATAGGGGATCTCTTCCAGCGGAGGTCCAAGGTAGGTGTCCGGCCAGACGCTCTCGTAGATCCTCCCGATCTTGATGCCATGCTTCTTCATGTACTCGACCGCTTCGCGAGGGCACTTCAGCGCCAGCTGGAGCTCCTCCGGGTCGACCACCTTGGGCTCATACTTCGCGAAGGCCTGGGTGAGGGCAGACGGCGCGGCGCAGGCGGAGCTGGTGAGGGCCAGCGCCCCGGCGGCGCACAACGTAGCGAGACGGTTGTTGTTCTCCACGGGCTTCTTCTCCTCCTGGGCGGGGGAGACGTTCTTCTTGTTCTTCGCGCGCATGTCTTTCTCTCCGTATCTGGCGTTGACGACGGGCGCGGGGATGACCTTCCCGTTGGGCGCCGCGTCCCCACCAACATCAGGCGACTTCCACGGGGGCGCGACAACTTGGAAAAAAGTATCTCCTTGTATGGGATAGGGCTCGGGGGACATGAAAGGTAGGGTCGCGTGTACTACCGCCGAGGACGGCTGTGCATGGAGGGAGGTGCTCTGCCACCAGCCCAGGGCCAGGGCGAGGCCCGCCAGCCCCAACACCATCCCGGCCCATACACCGCCACGGACGAAGAGCAGGCGCGCCGCCAGCGGGCCGGCTCTCGATGGCGAGGGCGCCTCCTCCATGGCTTCTCCTCGGAGCGGTGGCTGCCGTGCGAGCCTTTCCGCTCGCGCCAGGAGATCCTGCCCGTCCGCCAATGATGGCGCGGACCGTGTGGTGACGGTGTGTGGGCCCCGGGGCTCGAACAGGGGAAGGCTCCACGACCCGTTCGCTCGTGCCTTCAGGGCCAGAAGCGCCGCACGTACCTCCCACGCGTTCGCGTACCGGGACTCGCGGGCCTTCTCCAGCATGCGCAGGCACACGCGGCTCAGTGCCTCCGGGACGCGGACGTTGCGTACGTGGGGCGGCACGGGCTTCTGCGTGAGGACGGCCCTGCCCACCGCGAGGACATCCCCACCGGTGAAGGGCAGGCGATCCGTCAGCAGCCAGTAGAGCATGACGCCCACCGCCCACAGGTCGTCCGCGGGACTGGGTGAGTAACGTGCCGTGCTCTCGCCCACGTGGTTGCGGAAGAAGTCCCAGACCTCGGGACCGCGGTACTCCGCGGTGCCCGGTGGCAGCGTGGACGTCAGCTGCGGAGCCCCCGCATAGGAGCCCGCGCCGAAGTCCACCAGCATCGGCTGTCCGTCCGAGGCGCGCACCAGGATGTTGGAGGACTTCACGTCCCGGTGCACCACGCCCGAGGTGTGCACCGCCTCCAGTGCCTCCAACAGCGGCAGCAGCAGCTCCACCACCTCGAGTGCCGACGGGTTGAATCTGCGCGCCCACTCGTCCAGGGGCGAGCCGTCCACGAACTCCATGACGAGGACGCGGAAGCACGGGGCGTTTTCTGGCCAGTCGAAATACCCCAGCAGCCGCACCACGTGGGGGTGCTTCAGCCGGCGGAGCACGTCCACCTCCCGCTCCTCCCATCCCCCGGAGGTCTTCAGCGGGAGGACCTTCAGCGCGACGGTATTCTCCCCGCAGCGCGCACTGTACACGGTGCCATAGCCTCCCGTTCCCAGCTGGTCCTCCACCGTGTAGCCGGCCACCCGCGAGCCTCGGGTCAGCGGCGGCGGTGGAGGCTGGCGGGGGCCTGGGTCGGAGGGCTCGGAGGAGCCGGTCTCGGAAGGGTTCTTCGCGTCTTCTGCCATGCGCGGGGCCTCCAAACGTGAACCAACAAGTCACGCCTCGCGACACTACTCACGGAATCACCCCGCATGCTACTGCTCAGGTCATGTGAGTTTCCGGTTTCGAGCCTGTCTCTAACCAAGGTGCTGCCGATGGACGTTGGTTGCGCGAGTGGGAACAATGGGGGCCATGGCCGCTCGGTGGCGTTCCTGTGTGCTCGGTCTGGTGGGGTTGCTTCTGGCCGGGTGCGCCGCGCACGCTCCGTCCACCGGGGTGCTGCGTTCCTCGGAAACATTTGGGCACGCGGCGGCGTCGTGGGGGCTGCCGCCGGCAGCGTCCAACAGCGGAAGCAGCCTCGGAAGTGCTCTGGCCCTGGCGCGGCCACCAGTCACCGCGTTGGCGCAGGTGCCGGCCGGCGAAGCCATCCGCGAGGAAGACGCCAGGGGGCGTGCGCGGCGGGTGGAGGAGAAGAGAGTCGAAGCGCTGGTGCTGGATGCATGGCGGGATGGGCGGGAGCCGACTGCGGCGCGAGAGGCCGAGGCGGACAGAGCGACCGCTCATGTGCTGGGCCTGACTCGTGGAGTGGATGCGGTGGGAGCGACGCTGGCCTTCACCTTCTGGGCGGAGGAGGGCGCTCTGACGCTGGTGGGCTACCGCGAAGAAAGCGGTGGAGGGCGCGAGGGGCGGCCGGTAGGGGGGAACGGGCTGGCTCGGGTGCTGCGCCAGGTCTTCGCTGATTACGTGGGCCGGCGTACGGGTGAAGTGGTGCTGCGGTTGCGGCGCGAGGATGCTCGCTGGGCGGTGGACTACGATGCCTCTCGTCAGTCTCCCCGCCCCGCTGAGGCCAGGGCACTCCCGGTGCGTACCCGGGGAACCGCGGGCGAGCGTTTCCTCGTACTCCACGAGACGGCGGGGAAGTGGTTGCGCGCAGTGCAGGTGCCGGCCGGGGGCGCGATGCGCGTGGAGCTCGTGGCGCGGCTGGAGGATGGTCGACTCCTCGATTGGGAGTTGCTGGAGGTTCGGCGCACGCGCGAGGGAACAGGGGGAGTCTCTCGGCCTTTGTCATCCGAAGTGGCGGGACACTCCAGCCAGGTGCTGCTGCCCTTCACCGAGGGGCTTGGTTCCCGCACCGTGCACATGGTACTGCGCGCCGAGCATCGGTTGGGGGACGCGGATGCGCGGGGGCATGTGGAGTCCGCCTGGGTCGAGCGTCCACCGCCCGTGCCGGAACTGAGCTGGTACCGGTCCATGCACGAGGCCATCCTGCTGCGCTGGCGGGAGGACGTGCACGAAGGTTCGGCCTGGCTGGCGCAGAAGGGCGTGGAGGAGACGGCCCTCTGGTTCGTGGGAGGCGTTGTCGCGAAGGGCGCGGGCTTCTTCGCCACGAAGGGGCTGGAGTGGGTGCCGAGGGCTCTAGGACGCGAGCCCGAGATGGCGGCGGGGTGGCTGCGTACCGCGCTCAGGCGCCTGTCCGTGGAGGAGCAGGCCGCGTTCGAGCGTCTCTGGCGGAAGATGGCTCTGGAAGGCGAGCAGGCCATGAGCCGGGGCGAGCGCGAGACGCTGCGGGGCCTCTTCGTTCGCCTCGAGCAGGTCATCCAGCAGCCGCTGGATGGCAACCTGAAGAAAACTCTTCGAGTGGAGGCTCGCAGGTTTTACGCGGAGTTGCATCCACAGCTCGCGGAAGTTCTGGACAGGCTGGGCGAAGAGCTTCCCATCCACCATCGACGTCCGCTTCAATACGCACACCTCTTTCCATCCGAAGACATCAATGCTGCGGAGAACCTGGCGATGTTACCGAAGTACGTCCACAAGGAAATCAATCTGTTGTGGGGAAGGTTTCGGAAGGCCCGTCCCAACCCGACAGCTGATGATGTGAGACGCGCAGCCGAAATCATCGATGGGCGATTCGAGTCCTGGTACCACCACGCCGAAGAGTCGCCAGGGTTGTTGAAGGCCACGGAAGATGCCAGGGAGGCTGCATTGCGTGAGTTGCGGCTCCGATTCCCTGGTCTTGAGTGAATCATTGGGAACAGTAGAGGAGTCATGGAACTGCCTGGTTTGGATCGACTCTTGGATGCATGCCAACGGTTGAACCTGGGGTTGAAAACCTCGCCACCCGCCCGTGAACCGTTGAAGGCTGGGAGTTTGTTGGCGGGCCTGCCTCTCGACCCAGTACTGGCGAGCCTCTATGCGCGTCTGGGACATGCCGCGTTCGCAACCAAGGTCAACAGTTGGGTGCTCACCCAGTTCGATGATGAGGTGAACAGACTGGAGGAGAACAACAAGTGGTGGCAGGAGAATTACTGGGATGAGTTGGGTGAGCCCGTGATTGTTTTCGGTGGTGACGTCTACGCCTATGCCACCGTGCCGGGTCTCATGGATGCGCGGGGAATGCAGCCCGTGGTGGAGGTGAACACCTATGACCTCGATGGACCCAAGGTCATGCCCGTGGCCTCGAACGTGGACCGGTTCTTCGACAGCTACTCGCGCTACCTGGAAGCCCTGGTCGCACACCCGGGCTATCAGGAGTCCGGTGAGACGGTCCTCACCTTCCCCTGGGACGCGGCCGGGATCCTCGCGCGGGACGAGCGGCTGGTGGAGTTGATGCGCGCGGGGCGCTTCGACGCGTTGATGAAGCACGTGGACGACTCGACACGCCGCTGGGCCGCGAAGGTGATGGGGACCCGGGCGTGACCGCTCGCTTGCCCTCCCCTCCACTCCAGACGAGCCTCCTCCCCCGCCCGCCCGGAATGGCCAACGGTATGGGTTGAACAACTCCTTCCTGCTCCCAACCTTGACGGAGGAGCCCTGCCACCGTTGACTGTGTGATGCCCCTGACCGATCCGCGACGCTTCCGCCGCCTGCTGCTGCGCGCCATCCTGGTGCCGGTGGGGCTGCTGCTCCTGCTCGCGGCCCTCCTCCTGTGGGAGGTGAAGGACCTGCTCCAGACGCAGGAGGCGGCACGCCACTCCCAGGTGACCCTCGTCCGGGTGGAGCGCGTGCGCCAGCTCTTCATCGACCGGGAGACGGGCGTGCGCGGCTTCCTCCTCACGGGGGACCGCGCCTTCCTCGAGCCCTACCAGGCAGCCGAACAGCTGCTACCCCGGGCGCTCGATGAGCTGGAACGGGACCTGGAGGGCAAACCCACGGAGCAGGCCCGGATGGAGGCGCTTCGAGAGGGCTGGAAGAGTTGGGAGCAGGTGTCCATGCAGATGCTCACCCTCTTCAAGGAGGGGGGCGATTGGCTCTCCCTCGTGCGCTCGGGTGCCGGCAAGGTCCGCATGGATGCGCTGCGCGCCACCCTGGATGCCATCGTCGCCGAGGAGCGCCAGCGCGCCACCCTCCAGGGCGCCGAGGCCGAGCGGGGCGCTCGCACCGTGCTCTTCCTGGGGCTGCTGTGGACGCTCACCGTGGGCGTGCTGCTCGCCTGGCTCAGCCGGCGTCAGTTGCTCACCCTGGCCCGGGATTACGATGCCAGCCTGGCTCGGGTGCAGGCCCAGGCGGACGCCCTGCGTGCCAGTGAGGCCCGCCTGGAGTCGCGTGTGGCCCAGCGCACCGCCGAGCTCACCGCCGCCAACCAGGAACTGGAGTCCTTCAGCTACTCCGTCTCCCATGACCTGCGCGCGCCCCTGCGCGCCATCGACGGCTTCGCCCAGGCGCTGCGCGAGGACGAGGCCGAGCGGCTGTCGCCCAGCAGTCTCCAACTCCTCGAGCGGCTGCAGGCGGCCGCCACGCGCATGGGCCAGCTCATCGACGACCTGTTGCAGCTCTCCCGCGTCACCCGCGCCGAGCTGCGCCGCGAGCCGGTGGACCTCAGCGCGCTCGCCGGCTCCGTGGCCAACGAGCTCCGCCAGCGCGAGCCGGGGCGGGAGGTGAAGCTCTCCATCCAATCCAGTCTCTCCACCCGGGGCGACCCGCGGTTGCTCCGGGTGTTGATGGAGAACCTCCTGGGCAACGCCTGGAAGTTCACCAGCAAGCGCCCCGGGGCCCTCATCGAGTTCTTCGCGGAGACGGTCGACGGGGTGACTCACTACGCTGTCCGCGACGACGGCGTGGGGTTCGACATGGCTTACGCGGACAAGCTCTTCACCCCCTTCCAGCGGATGCACAAGGTCACCGACTTCCCCGGCACGGGAATTGGTCTGGCCACGGTGCAGCGCATCGTCCATCGTCATGGTGGACACATCGAGGCCCAGGCCACCGTGGGTGGCGGCGCCACCTTCCGCTTCACCTTGCAGGAGTCGCTCGCATGAGCCCCCAACGCTCCATCCTCCTCGTGGAGGACAACCCGGACGATGTGGACCTCACCCGGCGTGCCTTCCAGCGCGCGGGCCACCCCCAGCCGCTGGAGGTGGTGGATGATGGGGTGGAGGCGCTCGACTACCTCTTCGCGCGGGGCGCGTACGCGCACCGGGCTGGCGAGCCCCTTCCCGCCCTGGTGCTGCTGGACCTCAAGCTGCCCCGCCTGAACGGGCACGAGGTGCTGCGGCAGATCCGCGCCAGCCCGAGCACCCGCTTCCTCCCGGTGGTCATCCTCACCTCCTCGGACGAGGAGAAGGACCTGGTGCAGAGCTACAGCCAGGGCTGCAACAGCTACGTGCGCAAGCCGGTGAGCTACAACGAGTTCGTCGAGGCGGCGCGCCAGCTCGGCCTGTACTGGCTGGCGCTCAACCGCGTACCGCAGCCGGGGGTCCATGAATGACGCCCCTGCGCGTCCTGCAGGTCGAGGACAATCCCGACGACTTGATGCTGGTGGAACGCGAGCTGCGCCGGGGTGGCTTCGACGTCCAGAGTCACCGGGTGCAGACGGCCGAGGACATGCGCGCGGCGCTGAAGGATGGCTCCTGGGACATCATCCTCTCCGACTACAGCATGCCCGGCTTCGACGCGCCGACGGCGCTCCGGGTGCTGCAGGACAGCGGCCAGGACATCCCCCTCATCGTCGTCTCCGGCAGCGTGGGGGAATTCGAGGGCGTGGAGGTGATGAAGGCCGGGGCCCGCGACTACTTTCCCAAGACGCTCCTCACCCGGCTGCCCGCCGCGGTGGCGCGCGAGCTGGGGGAGGCGCGCATCCGCCACGAGCGGAGGCTGGCCGAGCGGGACCGGGCCCTGCTGGCCCGCGCCGGCGAGGTGCTGGCCCGCTCGCTGGATTTCCAGGAGACGCTGGCGCGGGTGGTGCAACTGTGCGTGCCGGAGCTGGCGGACTGGTGCGCCGTCTACTTCTCGGAGACGGGCGAGGCCCTCAAGGTGGTGGCGCTGGCGCACGAGGATCCCGAACGAGTGGCCAAAGGCTTCGAGACGGACCGCCTCTTTCCCCTGGACCCGAACGCCACCTCGGGCCCCGTGCGGGTGTGGCGCACCGGCGAGCCGCAGTTGCTGACGGACGTGCCCTCGGCCCGGTTGGAGGTGCTGGCGCGCTCTCCGGAGCACCTGCGCCGGATGAGCTCCTTGAAGCTGCGCTCCGTCATCCACGTCCCGCTGCAGGGGCGCTCGGGGACCCTGGGCGTGATGACGCTCGGCACCAGCGAGGGAGGGCGGCCGCGCTTCTCCTCGCGGGACATGCCCGTGGTGCAGGAGCTGGCGCGCCGCGCCGCCCTGGCGCTGGACAACGCGCGCCTCTTCCAGGAGTCCCAGGAGGCCATCCGCCTGCGCGACGAGTTCCTCGCCGTGGCCGCCCACGAGCTGCGCACGCCGCTCACCACGCTGGGGTTGCAGCTGAGCACCCTCGTGCAGCGGGCGCGGCGGGAGACCTCGTCGGACCTGGTGGCGCGGCTGGAGCGAGGCCTGCGCCAGGTGCGGCGCCTGGGCACGTTGGTGGAGACGCTGCTGGACGTGTCGCGCCTGTCCACCAGCGGGCTACCCCTGTCCCTCGAGCGGCTGGACCTGGGAGAGTTGATGGGCGATGTGTTGGAGCGTTTCGAGGCGGAGGCCCAGGCCATGGGCTGCGTGCTTCGGCTGGAGGTGGCTCCGGACGTCGTCGGCCAATGGGACCGGATGCGGTTGGAGCAGGTGGTGTCCAGCCTGTTGTCCAACGCCCTCAAGTTCGGTGCGCGCCATCCGGTGGAGGTGCGGGTGCAGCGCAACGGGACGGTGGCGCGGGTGGTGGTGGAGGACCGGGGCATCGGCATTCCGGCGGACCAGCTCGAGCGCATCTTCGAGCGCTTCGGACGGGCGGTGTCCTCGCGCTCCTATGGAGGGCTGGGGCTGGGGCTGTACCTGGCGCGCCGGGCGGCCGAGGCACACGGAGGCCGCGTGTGGGCCGAGCAGCGCCAGGAGGGGGGGGCCCGCTTCACCCTGGAGCTGCCCCTGGAGACTCCCGCGCAGTCGTCCAAGGAGCCCTCATGACGCGCCCCCTGCTGGTGGTGGATGACGACGCGGACCTGCGCGAGGCGCTCGAGGAGGTGCTGCGCGACGCGGGCTTCACCGTGCTGGGGGCCGGCAATGGCCGCGAGGCGCTGGACGTGCTCGCGCGCACCCGGCCCCTGCCCGGGCTGGTGCTGCTGGACATGATGATGCCGGTGCTGGACGGCCTGGGCTTCGCCCAGGAGCTGCACGCGAGCCCCGCGTGGAGGGACATCCCGGTGGTCATCTTCTCCGCCTCGGCCAGCAACGCGGACGTGGCCCGCGAGGTGGGCGCGTGCGCCTACCTGCGCAAGCCGGTGGACGTGGAGGTGCTGGTGGAGACGGTGGGCCAGCACGCGCTGCCGGAGTGAGTCCTCAGCGGGTGTGGCGCACCCAGTTGGGCCACCCGCCCAGCTCCCGGTAGCCGAGCCGCCGGTACAGGTCGTGCCCCATGTCGGAGGCCTGGAGGACGGCCACGCAGCGGCCCCGGGCGAATGCGTCCGCGTGCAGACAGTGCATCACCCGGGCGCCCAGGCCCCGGCGGCGCGCGGCCGGGTGGGTGGCCACCAGGTAGATGCCCGCCGCGTCTCCCCGCTCGAAGGAGACGGCCCCCGCGAGCGGCCTGCCTCCCTCGCGCATCAGCACGGCATGGAGCTGGTCGGACGGCAGCGGCTGGATGCGCCAGTCCTCGAAGAAGCCGGCGTTCTCCTCGCCGTAGCAGAGCGCGTTGAGCGCGAGCACCTCGTCCAGGTCCTCCGGGTGCTCCAGGGTGAGGCCCGGAGGGAGGTGGGGCGGCGGCGGGTGGTTCAGGGTGAGGCCCATGGCGGGGATGGTGTCCGCGGGCCGGTAGCCGGCGCGGGCCAGCGGGCCCTCCGCGAGGGACTCCCCCGGGTACACGGGCACGCGCCAGACGGGCACGTCCTGCTCTCGGTACCAGGCCTCCAGCGGCGCGAGGGCCTCGGCGAGCGAGCGCGTGTCCTCGTACATCACCTGCTGCTGGAAGAGGTTGTCCGGATGATCCGGCAGCGCGAAGGCCCGCACCCCGGGCAGGTCGAGCATCCGCAGCGGACCGCCGCGGGCCTGCAGGGTCTTGAAGTCCCAGAGATTGGTCCGCAGGCGCTCGGTGAGTTCAGCGTCCGTCATGGGCCGCAGGGTAGGCACTTCCAGCGCTCGCGGGTGGACAGCTCGTATCAGGAAAATCCCCGGCGGAGCCTCCGGGAGGTTAGGGTTCAGGTGCTCGCATGGAGCCCCGCTTCTACGCTTTCGATCCTCGTCCCACGCGCCGGGCCCTCTTCGTGGGCGCGTGCGCGCTGGCCATCCTCAGTGCCTGGGCCCTGGCGGATGCCAGGTCGCTGGGCAACGCTCCCCTGGCCGTGGCCCGGGCGGGCCTCACTGGAGGGCTGATGCTCGCCTTCGTCTTCGCCTGGCACCGGCTGCGACCCCGCCCCGGTTGGGGCATCACCTTGAGCACCCGGGGCGTGCAGGTGGCACGCCCCTTCACGGGCAGCCAGCTCCAGCTCTCCTGGGGGCAGATCGACGCCGTGCGCCGCCTGGGCAAGAAGGAAGACGTGCTCGGATTGTTCTTGGAAGAGGGGGGCCGGGTGCTGGTGACGCGCCACCTTTTTCCCTCCCGGGCGGTGTTCGGCGAGCTGGCGAGCGCCCTGGAAGAAAGGAAGCCCGCTCCACGTTATGACGCATAGCGCCGCGCGGGGGATTTCATGAATCTTTCCGCTGCCTTGCGTGTTCTCAACAATCTTGTTCGGTGTGCCTCGAAATGGTAGGCACGACCGGTTCCAGCCAAGCATTTCCCAAGGATTTTTCTCGCATGGAAAACATCCCCGCCACCGGCGCCGCCGCGGCGCCGTCGCCCGCGGACTACGACACGGGTGCCATCACGAAGCTGGAGGGCCTGGAGGCCGTCCGCAAGCGTCCGGGCATGTACATCGGCGACACCATGACGTACGGGCTGCACAAGCTCGTCTACGAGGTGGTGGACAACTCGGTCGACGAGGCCCTCGCGGGCCACTGCACCGACATCGAGGTGGTCATCCACGTGGATGGCTCGCTGTCCGTGCAGGACAACGGTCGTGGCATTCCCGTGGGCCCGCATCCGGATCCGAAGTTCAAGGGCAAGGACACGCTCGAGGTCGTGCTGACGGAGCTGCACGCGGGCAGCAAGTTCGGCAACGGCGCCTACAAGGTGTCCGGCGGCCTGCACGGCGTGGGCGTCACCTGCGTCAACTTCCTCTCCGAGTGGTTCAAGGTCCGCATCCAGCGCAGCGGCAAGGTGTACGAGCAGTCGTACTCGCGCGGCGTGTCCAATGGCCCGCCCGTGGCCGTGGGCGAGACGGACAAGCGCGGCACGCTCATCTGGTTCAAGCCGGACAACACCGTCATGGAGACGGCGGACTTCAGCTTCGACACGCTCAGCCAGCGCATGCGCGAGCTCGCGTTCCTCAACGCCGGCCTGCGCATCATCATCCGTGACATGCGCATCGGCAAGGAGCACGACTTCAAGTTCGACGGCGGCATCGTCTCCTTCGTCGAGTACATCAACAAGGCGAAGGAGGCGCTCCACGACAAGCCCATCCACTTCCGCGCGGAGCGGGAGGGGGTGTCGCTGGAGATCGCCATGCAGTGGAACGATGGCTACGACGAGCGCATCTTCACCTTCGCCAACAACATCAACACGCACGAGGGTGGCAGCCACCTGTCGGGCTTCAAGGCGGCGCTCACGCGCACGCTCAACAGCTACGCCGAGAAGGGCGGGGCGTGGAAGGACCTGAAGGAGACGCCCACGGGCGAGGACGCGCGCGAGGGCCTCTCCGCCGTCATCTCCGTCAAGCTGTCCAACCCCCAGTTCGAGGGGCAGACGAAGACGAAGCTGGGCAACAGCGAGATCAAGGGCCTGGTCGAGCAGATGGTCAATGACCAGCTCGGCACCTTCCTCGAGGAGAACCCGATCGTCAGCAAGAAGATCGTCGCCAAGATTGGCGATGCCACGCGGGCGCGCATCGCCGCGCGCAAGGCGCGCGAGACGGTGCGGCGCAAGGGCGTGCTGGACGGTGGCTCGCTGCCGGGCAAGCTCGCCGACTGCCAGAGCCGCGACCCCAGCGAGAGCGAGCTCTACATCGTCGAGGGTGACTCCGCAGGTGGCTCGGCCAAGCAGGGCCGCGACCGGCGCAACCAGGCCATCCTCCCGCTGCGCGGCAAGATCCTGAACGTCGAGAAGGCGCGCTTCGAGAAGATGCTCACGAGCGCGGAGATCGTGACCCTGATTACCGCGCTGGGCACGGGCATCGGGCGCGAGGACTACGATCCGACGAAGGCGCGCTACCACCGCATCATCCTGATGACGGACGCCGACGTGGACGGCAGCCACATCCGCACGCTGCTCCTGACGTTCTTCTACCGGCAGATGCCGGAGCTCATCCAGAACGGCTACCTCTACATCGCGCAGCCGCCGCTCTACAAAGTCACGCGCAACAAGAAGGACATGTACGTGAAGGACGAGCGGAACCTGAACGACTACCTGCTGCGGATCGCCTCCGAGCATTCGCGGGTGGTGACGCCGTCCGGGGAGATCGGGGGCTCGGAGCTGCGCTCGCTGCTGGAGAAGGTGATTACGTACGAGGAGCGGCTGGAGAAGCTGGCGGCGCGGCGGGACGCGCGGGTGGTGGACGCGCTGGTGCAGGCGGCCCGGGTGGATGCGGGCACGCTGGCCGACGAGGCCGCGCTGAGCGGGCAGATGGACAAGGTGCGCG
Source organism: Archangium violaceum (assembly GCF_016887565.1). Taxonomy (NCBI): domain Bacteria; kingdom Pseudomonadati; phylum Myxococcota; class Myxococcia; order Myxococcales; family Archangiaceae; genus Archangium; species Archangium violaceum. The sequence goes on along the minus strand of NZ_CP069396.1, from coordinate 12,351,499 downwards.
AGTACCTGAAGGCCCGGATGCCGGACGCGCTGGGCCGCTTCGAGGTGTCGTTCCCCGACGACACGGAGCACCACACGAAGAAGCTGGTGGTGAAGACGGACGTCAACGGGGGCCTGAAGCAGACGGTGTTCGATCACGGCTTCCTGTCGTCGCCGGAGTACCTGGAGCTGGTGGGCCTGCGCGACGTGTTCGGCGCGATGGGCAAGGCGCCCTACCGGGTGGTGGTGAGCGATGGCGAGGTGACGGCGCTGTCGGTGCAGGAGGTGCTGGCCGCGGTGCGCAAGGACGCGCAGAAGGGGCTGGGCCTGCAGCGCTACAAGGGTCTGGGTGAGATGAACCCGGAGCAGCTCTGGGACACCACGATGAACCCGGCCACCCGCACGCTGCTCCAGGTACGCATCGAGGACGCCGTGGAGAGCGACGAAATCTTCTCGCTGCTCATGGGCGAGGCCGTCGAGCCGCGGCGCGAGTTCATCGAGCGCAACGCGCTGGACGTGCAGAACCTGGACATCTGAGGGAGTTCCAGACCCCCAAAAGACAAGTGGGCCCGGTGCCTGTCTCGGCTCCGCGCCCACGTGCCTTTCCCGTCCTTATCGAGCCGGGCCGCGGAACCGCTGCGGCCCCCTTGAGCCTTTACGGAAGGAATCTGTTGTATTCCCGGGTACCCCTCAGTGGGTCCCTGTGCGCTTCATGGTACGCATCGCTTCCGGGATGAGAACGGAAGCGGTTGCTGCCTGCCTGGGGAGTACGAAAGGGTTGGACGGAGGAGGCACCCTGCGCCTGACCGCCCGCCCGTCTTCACTAACCCGGGAGGTGTCGTCCGGTCAACGAGATGCGCCGCGCAGCGCCGCTGCCCTGTCCCTTCGGGACATGTCCGTGACGTCGACGATGTCCACCTCGAGCGCCCCGGCGTTGTCCTCCAACCGGGTGTCCGGGTAGGTGCAGCGCAGCGTGTCGGCCCCCGTCAGCTGGTAGCGCTTTCCTGACTCGAACAGGCGGTGTGTGCGCCGGGCGGACTTCTGGTTGCTCTCCGCGCACAGCACCCGACGTGTCCGCCCGCCGGCACCCGAGCGCAGCTCCGGCAGGTCATCGCGCACGGTGAGCAGGTAGAGGGCGTCCGGGTTGAGCCCGCGCAGCACCAGCTGGTGCTCGGGCTTGAGCGCCAGCGCGTCCTGTGCGGCGTTGAACGTGAGCTGGCGTGGCGCCGTCCACTTGGATTGGCGCAGGTGCACCCGCACCGTGCCGCTGTTGTCCGAGACGTCATCGTCCAGCAGGAAGACGTGCAGCCGGCGCGCGCCCTTGATGGTGCGCGAGGCGGGGCCGATCAGCCCGAAGGACTCGTCCACGGACACGTTGTCGCCCTCGAGGAAGTAGGCCAGCGTGCCGGACGCGCCTCCACGTTCCTCGGCCAGCGAGGCACTGCCCTCCGTGTTGACGGAGTAGCTCGCGGACGGGCTGAGGTCGATCGACGCGGTGGTGTACTGCGTCACCGGGAAGGCGTTGTACTTCGGGCGGAGGACGATCAGCCGCGCCGGGTAGTCCACCTCGTTGTAGGGGTTGGACTTCGGCGCCTCGGTGCCCGCGTCCACTGGCTCGGCGGTGGTCGCGGCGACGGCCTCGGTGGGCTGGGGCTTCTCCGGTGGGGCGGGCTCCTCCTGGAGGCGCTCGAGCTCCGCGTGGATGGGCGGATCCGCATCGCTGCTCCGGGTGAAGCGCTTCGTCCACGGCCGGTAGCCGGGCAGGGTGAGCACCAGGGTGTTGGCCTCTTCGAGCGGAACGCTCCCGACGACGAGCGGCGTGACGCCGGGCACATCCTTGCCGTTGAGCTTCACCGAGGCCCCGGACGGTGTGGAGGTGAGCCACAGCGAGCCCGTGGGCGATCCGTCGCCCCTGCCGGAGAGGAAGTAGTTGATGGCTCCCAGGAACAGCGCGAGTCCGATGAGGGGAAGGCTGATGAGCATCACCAGCCGCTGGCGCCGGTCGGCACGCTCCTGGGCGTCGCGCTCCTGCGCCTGGCGGAACGAGCCGAGGGGATCCAGCCTGGCCGCCGGCACGGTGACGGCCGGCATGTCGACGGGGGTGTCGCGCGGCTCCTCGACGGAGTCCGTCGCCGCGGTGGCCTGCTGCGACACGGCCGTGGAGGGCTCGGCCGCCAGGTCTGGCGGTTCCGCCAGGGTGGGGGAGGCCGGAGTGCGAGGCACGGCGCTCGAGGTCACCCGGCGCACCGAGGCCGAGCTGACGGCCCGCCCGCTGGCGTTGCTGGAGGGCCGTCCGCCGGTGCCGTTGGAGGGGGGCTTCTGCGCACCGGACGCGCCGGAGCGGATGCCCGGGCCGCTCGCCGGACGGCCACTGTCACTGCCGGGCCGCACGGCGCGCACGCCGGAGCCGGTGCTGGTGCGGCCACCGCCCGTGCCCGACTGCCGCGGCAGGACGCCGGTGGGCTCGCCCGTGGGCTGCGCCTGCGCCTGCCACACGGAGAGCTGCTCCAGGAAGCTCGGTGGCACCTCCACCCGGCGTCCCTCGGCGGCGAGCTCCTCGGAGAAGAGGTGGCCCATCAGCTGCGACAGCATCGCGGGTGAGAAGCGCGCGTTGGCCGAGTAGAGCTGCTCGCGCAGCGCCTCGGAGAAGGCCTGCGCGGTGGGGTAGCGCGTGTCCCGGTCCAGCGCCATCGCGGTGGCCATCACCGACTCCAGCTCCGGGGTGATGGCCGGGTTGAGCGCGGAGGGCGCCGCGTAGTCTCCCGAGAGGATGCGCGGCAGCACGGCGACGAGCTCGCCCTCATAGGGGCGCCGGCCGCACACCATCTCGTAGAGCACCACGCCCACGGCGAAGATGTCCGAGCGCGCGTCCAGATCCTGCTGGCCCCGGGCCTGCTCGGTGGAGAAGTACGGGTACTTGCCCTTGAGCGTGCCGGGCGAGGTGCGCGACTCCACCACGCTCGTCGCCTTGGCGATGCCGAAGTCGATGACCTTGACCTGGCCCTCGTAGGAGATGAGCACGTTGTCCGGGGACACGTCCCGGTGGACCAGCCCCATGGGCTGTCCATCCTCGCTCACGTGCCGGTGCGCGTAGTCCAGCCCATCGCACATCTGGATGGCGACGTGCAGCGCCAGGGGCAGCGGCAGGCTCGGCAGCCCCGTGCGCTGCGCACGGCGCAGCACCTTGGACAGCGGCTGGCCGTGCACGAACTCCATGGCCAGGAAGAACTGGCCGTCGATCTCTCCGAAGTCGAAGACCTGGGCGATGTTGCCGTGGGTGAGGCCCGCCGCCACGCGCGCCTCGCTGACGAACATCTCCACGAACCCGGGGTCGTCGGCGAAGTGGGGGAGGATCTGCTTGATGACGACTGGCTTGGTCACCCCCGCCGCGCCGTTCATCCGCGCGCGGTAGGTGACCGCCATCCCGCCCGCGGCGAGCTTCGATACCAGTTCGTATTTGCCAAACTGCCCGGCTTCGTTGGCTGCCACGGATGCGCGTCGAGGTGGAGAGGGGGAATTGGAGCATACCCCGCTCCTCCAAAAATCCCGAAGGGGGGGCCGGGTGGACGTCTTACCTACCTTTGGAGGTGGGCTGCGAATCCACCCGCCAACGCTTTATCCTGGATCCGAGCCCGGTGGGAGCCCCGGGCCGGGCGGAAGGCCGGGTCCGCTCGTTAGAATGGATGGTCATATGGTGCGACAGCGGAGGGGCTCGCCCGTGCTGGGCGGGCTGATGGTGCTCGCCCTGGCGGTGCTGCCGGGCGGAGCCTGGGGACAGACGTCCGGGGTGCCGGCGGCGGGGCCTGTGGATGTGCCCACCCTGGCCGGGTCCGCGCCCCTGGAGGAGGTGCGGCCTCCCTTCGCCGTGCTGCCCGCGGTCGTGGCGGTGGTGCCCGGCCTGGTGCTGCACGGACTGGGGCCGCTCGTCGCGGGGGACACGGGGACGGCGAAGCGACTCTTCCTCCTGGAGGGCGCGGGCTTCGGGCTGCTGGCCGTGAGCGGGGTGCCCATCGCCATGTCCGGAGCGTCGCGCCGGGTCATCGGCCCGCTGTACGCGGTGGCGCTGACGGGAGCGGGCCTCATCTCCATCTCCACGCTGGCCAACCTCTACGCGGCGGTGTCTCCCGCGTTCTCTCCGGGCATGGTCGCCCAGCGACTGCCCCCGCTCGAGCTGGAGCTGGGCTACCAGTACGCGGACGATCCCTCCTTCAGCTACCGGCACTTCGTCTCGCTGGGAGCGATGGCCCGGCTGGAGCGCGTGCGCCTGGAGGCCGGGGCGCGCCTGTCGCCGGATGACGGCAACCTGCGCGTGCGCCTGGGCGGCGCGTACCGGCTGCTGGGCGGGCCCGACGGCGCCCGGGGCGGCGCGGATGGCTCTGCGCTGGATCTGGAGCTCGGAGCGCTCGCCCACCGCTACCCCACCGAGCGCTTCACCCTGGCGGGCGGCGAGGCCTTCCTGCGAGGCCGCTACGACATGGCGCGCTTCAGCCCGCGCATGGCCGGCTCCTTCGCGGAGATGGGCGTGGGGATGACGGTGCAGCGCTACGTCTACGCGGGCCCCACGGACGACATGCTCTTCGAGCAGCTCCTCTTCACCTTCGGCTATGGCGTGTACCTGGGGCGCGGCGGGCCCTTCCGGGGCGAGGCGATGCTCTACTACGACCACCGCAAGGACGACTTCCCGGGCGGCATCAAGGCGGGAGGCGGCGTGCCGGGGTACGTCGGGCTGCGCGGGCGCGTGCTGCTCACCGAGCGGTGGGGCATGTCCGCGGACCTGCAGGCGGGCTCGGCCCTGGTGGGCCGGCTGTCACTCGTCTACGCGTTGGGAGGTGAGCCGTGAGGCAGGTGCGTCTGGGAATCCTCGCGCTCGCGCTGGGGGCCGCGGGCTGCACGCGGCCGGCCGAGGAGCGCGCGCTGAAGGAGCAGGAGATCGGCCGGGTGGAGATCAGCGGCGTGGCCTTCACCGTGGAGGACGGGCTGGCCGTGGTGCGCCAGATGGAGCCGGGGGCGCTGACGCTGTGGGGCTCGGCACCGGCCTTCCACGTGCGCGCGGTGGCCTCGGCCGGGGCCACCGAGTCCTGGACGCTTCGGGTGCGCAACGCCATGCCGGACGCGGAGCTGTCGGCCCAGAGGGGAGACGAGCCCCTGGAGGTGGAGTCCCTGCCCTCTCCTCTGCCCACGGAGAAGGTGTGGCGCGTGCACGTGCCGGCGGGCTCGGAGGTCCGGCTCACGGTGGCGCCTCCGATGTGGAACCAGCCGATGCCCTTCCGCTTCGTGGCGCTGGCGGACGTTCAGGAGGCCCTGCCGCGCGTGGGTGACATCTACAGGCGCATCAACGCGGACCCCTCGCTGCGCTTCATCTTCTTCTCGGGGGACCTGACGCAGCGGGGCACCGTGGAGCAACTGGAGGAGTTCCAGTCCCGCCTGCAGGAGTCGCGGATTCCCCTCTTCGCCACGCTGGGCAACCACGAGCTCATCACCCCCGACCCGCGCTACCACGAGTACTTCGGACGGGGGAACCTGCACTTCACCTTCCACGGGGTGCACTTCACGATGATCGACTCGGGCAACGGCACGCTGGACCCGAGGGCCGAGGAGTCTCTGGGCGGGTGGCTGGAGGCGGGGCGCGACGCGGTGCACATCCTGGGCACGCACATCCCGCTGGTGGACCCCATCGGCGTGCGCAACGGCGCCTTCGCCAGCCGCAACGAGGCGGCGGCCCTGCTGGGCAAGCTGACGCGAGCCAATCTGGACCTCACGCTCTACGGCCACGTGCACTCGTACTATTCGTTCTCCAACGCGGGGATTCCGGCCTTCATCTCCGGCGGTGGCGGGGCCATCCCCGAGCAGTTCGACGGCATCGGGCGCCACTTCCTGTCCGTGGATGTGGACCCGGCCGTGGGCGTGCGCACCGTGTCCCTGGTACGCGTGGACTGACCGGAAATGTAGGGTCTTCCGCCCACATGTGGGGGGTCATTCGGGCGCCTCGCCGCTGGCGGGGCGGAGCCTGAACGCGGCGCGAGGCCGGTAAATCGGCTCCGGAGCGGACCCCCTTGAATTGGCACTGAACATCTGTGCACATGGGGGCCCCACGTTGCCCGGCACCACGCCGCACGTTGGAGGGGAGGCCCAGGCCCATGTTCGACGCGAACGAAAACGATCCCATCTCGCCCGCCATGCGGGCGCTGCTCGAGGTGTTCTCCACGGAACTGTCCGAGGTGAAGTTCCCGGACGTGGACGCGGAGGTGTTGGACGAGGCCGCGGCTCGGGTGAAGGCGCAGGCCGAGGCGGTGGCGAAGGCGCAGGCGGCGCTGGAGGCGGCGCGCCAGGCGCTGGCCGAGGGCCAGGAGGCGCTGCTGCAGAAGGGCCAGCGGGCGCTGTCGTACGCGCGGGTGTTCGCCGAGGAGGACGCGGCGCTGAGCACGAAGCTGGAGGCCATCAGCCTGCCGAAGGCGGCGCGCAAGCTGGTGCGTCCGGACGGCACGGTGGCCGCCGAGGCCCCCGCGCAGAACGACGAGTCCGCGCCGAAGCGCCGGGGCCGTCCGCCGAAGTCCCGCCCGAGCGCTCCGCTGTTCGCCGACGGCAGCGCGCCCGAGGCCGTCGTCGCCGCGGAGGCCTCCGAGGCGCCCATGGCGGCCCGCCCCGCGGCGGCTTGAGCCCCAGGCATCCGGTTGCACCGGCTCCGTCCGGCCTGGAACTCCTCTGGGGCTCCAGGCCGGCTTTATTTTTGATGGGCGCGCGGGAACTCACATAAGAGGAGTCGCTTGCTGGCCTCGCGAGGAGGAGAGAACCCGGATGCTCGGTGAGCTGAAGCTGGAGGAGGTCGGGCCGAGCCCCCGGCTTTCGTTCTCGTTCGGACCGCGCCTGAACCTGCTGACCGGCGACAACGGTCTGGGGAAGACCTTCGTTCTCGACCTGGCGTGGTGGGCGCTGACCCAGAACGGTGAACCAGTGCCCGCGCTGCCCAGTCCTGGCCGACGGGGGAATGTCTCCGCGTCGGTTGTTACAGAGACTGGTCATAAGATGGAGTTCGAGCGCGCGGTGCGCTGGGATACGCGTGTCAAAGGCGATGAGTACTTTGCCTGGGAGCCGAACCCTGGATTGACCCTGTACGCACGCATCGATGGGGGATTCCGCGTATGGGACCCCGTGCGAAATCCCCTCGCGCGCACTCATGAAGGAGTGGGCAGCCCGAGGTTTTACGACTTCTCGCAAGAGACGCTTTGGAACGGCTTGATGGCGGATGGGCGTGTGCTCTGCAACGGACTCATTCGAGACTGGGTCTACTGGCAGTTGAAGCACTCGGAATCCTTCGAGCGCTTGCGCAAGGTACTGGCGGTCCTCTCGCCAGATGCCAAAGAGCCGTTGACGCCTGGTGAGCCCACCCGTCTGGGGATCGATGACGCTCGGGATATTCCGACGCTGGAGATGCCGTATGGCGTCGTTCCCCTCACCCACGCATCCGCCGGTATCCGGCGCATTGTCGGTCTCGCTTATCTTCTCGTCTGGGCGTGGGAAGAGCACAGGCGGGCCGCCGAACTGTTTCAGCGGAAGGCGACTGAGCATGTCGTACTCCTCATCGACGAGGTGGAGGCGCACCTCCATCCCCGCTGGCAGCGGCTCATTCTTCCCTCGGTGCTGGCCGTCGTCCGCGAGCTCCGCCCGGACGTGAAGGTCCAGGTGATTGCCGTCACCCACGCGCCCCTGGTCCTCGCTTCGGTGGAGCCCTTGTTCGACCCGGCCCAGGATGCCCTCTTCATGTTCGACCTCGTGGGCCATGAGGTACAGGTCACCAAGGCGGAATGGCGGCCCCGTGGCGATGCCAACGCGTGGCTCACCTCGGAGGTCTTCGACCTCAAGGAGCCCCGTTCCAAGGAAGCCGAGGACGCCATCACCCGCGCCCGGGCCGCGCTCAAGGACCCCCACCTCCCCATCGAGGAGGTGAAGCGGATCCACAACGAGCTGTACCGGCTCCTCAAGGATACGGATCCGTTCTGGCCACGCTGGCTCGCGCGTGCCGAAGCAGCGGAGATCGAGCCTTGATTCACGTCGAGCCCCAACCCGAGCCCCCGGACTTCGATGCCAGGGTCCGCCAGCCGGGCTGTGCCGACTTGGCTTCACCAGAGGGCGAGTTGCGGCCGCATTGGCGGCAGTGCTTGACGCAGCTTTGGAAGGCATACCGCGGCGTCTGCGCGTACTCCGCGACCTATATTCCACCTGGTACGGGCGCGCGCTCGGTGGATCACTTCCTGCCCAAGTCGAAACGTCGCGATTTGGCTTACGAGTGGAGGAACTATCGACTCGCTTGCGACCTGATGAACGCGCGGAAGAACAACTTCGAGGACGTGCTGGATCCGTTTGAAGTACAGGATGGGTGGTTCACGCTTGAGCTCTCCACCCTCCACGTCGCTCCTGGTGAAGGGCTTGATGAGGAACTCCGTACGCGAGTTCAGGCCACGATCGATCGCCTGCGCTTGAACGATAGTGAGTTCACCCAGCAACGAGAGGAGTATTTCAAGCTATGGCAAGAGCGCTCCTTGCACTTTGGTTTCTTCGTCAAGCACTGCCCCTTCCTGGCGAAGGAGCTGCTCCGCCAGGGCCTCGTCCAGGAAGACGGGTGACGAAAAATCACCGCCCGGAGGCACGTCTTCTCCCGGAGCCCCCTCCGTCGGAAGAACGTACCCCCGGGCGATGGGCCGCCCTCTGCGGACAGTCAGGGGGCGGCGTACCGAATCGTGTTCAGGTGACGGCTAGTCCCGCGGGAAGGCCGTCCAGCCCTTGGTCCAGTCCTCGGTGCCGATGGCACCTATGAACCGGGCGTTGGTGTCGAAGAAGCCCTTGTTCTCAGGCACCGCGGCGTAGTCCGAGACGAGCGCCGGCGACCCGGCCTGCGGCTTGAAGTCCGGCGCGAGCAGGTTGAGCGCTCCGGTCAGCTTCGGGTCATTGTTGAGGAGGGCGCGGTTGCCACTCGCCGCCAGGGCCGACTCGTCGTACCTGGTCTTGTCCGGATCCGTGACGTTGCCGCTGGCGTCCTTCACCACCTGCGGAGCGGGCGGGACGGTGTCGCTCACGTTCTTGTTGTCCCAGTACAGGATGTTCTGCAGGGACAGCGTGTTGGCGGTGTCGCTCAGGCGGGCGACCGTGGGCGTGCCGTCGATGTCCACCGCGATGTCCGTGAAGTTGGCGACGATGATGTTGCGCAGCGTGCCGGCGGTGCCGTTCTTCAGGTGCATGCCGCCCTGGAGCTTGCCCGCCTTGCCCGGCTCCTGGTTGGAGCCGATGAGCGTCGCGTTCCAGATCTCCGGCGTGGAGACCGGCGTGGCCACGCCCGGGTTGTTCGGGCTGTTGTCACCCTCGAAGGCGAAGTTGCCCACGTCCGGGTTCTGCTGGACGATGAGGAACTGCACCTTGCCCCGGTAGCCGATGTCCCAGTCCAGCCCGTCGTCGTCCGGCTGGGTGACGACGATGTGCTTGAGGTTGGCGGTGCCGCCGAACATCTCCACGCCGTCATCCGCGCCCTTGTGGACCTGGAGGTAGTCGACCTCGGTCTTGTTGCCGCAGCCACCCAGGGTCAGGCCGTTGAGCTCGTTGTTCGCGGTGAGCTTGAAGCCGGCGAACTCGATGCGGACGTACTTCAGCTTGCCGCAGTCGTGCGCCTCGTCGGTGCCGCCGTAGGTGATGCCCGGCTGGGTGGCGGGGAAGCCCTCGATGAGGGTCGTGCCGCCCTGCACGTTGATGGGCGCCTTGCCCAGCAGCACCACGCCACCCCAATCGGCCGGAGCACGCGTGCCCTCCGCCTTGGTGCTGGTGAAGACGATGGGCTTGTCCTGGGTGCCCACCGCGTCGATGCGGCCACCCGTGGTGACGACCAGCGAGCTGAGACCCTCACCCTCGATGCGGGTGCCCGCCTCGATCTTCAGGGTGCCGCTCTCCACGAAGACGTGCCCCTTGAGGACGTAGACGTTCTCGGCCTTCCACGTGGTGTCGGTGGTGATCTTCTCGGTCACCTCGATGCGCTGGCCGGCCGGCTTGTCGTCCGGCGTGGGCTTCTGCTCCTCGCCACAGGCCAGGAGGTTGGCGGCCACCAGGCCACCGAGGAGTGAGGTCTTCCAGGACAACTTCATGGTGGGGCTTCCTTTCGAAGGCAACTGCAAGGACCTACAGGCTCCAGCCGAGCGACGCGGAGAACGCCACGCCGGGCCGGTATTTCAGGACGTCGACGTCGCCCTGCCGGAACACCACGGGCTGGTTGAGGATGTTGGTGGCGGCGAGCTTGAGCTGCAGGCTGTCGCTCAGTTTCTGCCCCACCGTCAGGTCAACGCGGTGGAACGGCTGCTCGTACACGTCCGGCAGACCCTCGATGCCGACCTCGGAGATGCGGGCGCCGACCACGTTGTAGAGCAGGGAGATCTCCGTCCCGCTCTCCGTCCGCGCGTAGCCGAGGTTGAGGTTGACCACATAGGGCGACTGGCCCTGCAGCGGACGCTGCTGATTCGTCTGCAGGGGCGCGGAGTCCCCGAGGTCGATCTCCGAGCGGGTGAGGGTCAGGTTGGCTCCCACGCGCAGCGGCGCCAGGGTGGGCGTGAGGCGCCCCAGCGAGGTGCGCGCCTCCAACTCCACGCCGTAGCTGGTGGCGCCCGGGGCGTTGTCGAAGCTGACGTCCTGCTGGAAGGACGAGACGATGATGCGCTCGATGGGCTGCTGGAAGCGCTTGTAGAAGACGCTCGCGGCGAGCACGTCGTTCTCACCCGGGAACCACTCGGCGCGCGCGTCCACGTTGTGGATGCGCGTCTGCACCAGCGTCGGGTCGCCCGACACGGAGCGGTTGCGGACGAAGTCGTAGTAGAGGACGGGCGCCAGCTCGCGGAAGGTGGGGCGGGCCAGCGTGTAGCTGTAGCCGGCGCGCAGGTTGAGCTGGGGGTTGAGCGCGTAGATGACGTTGAGCGTCGGCAGGAAGTCCCTGTAGTCCTGGTTGGCTTCCTTGGGGTCCGCGCGGCCACCGAAGTCGCTGCCACTGGTGAGCCGCTGGATGCTGGCCTCGTAGCGCAGGCCCGCCACCAGGCGCAGCGGCTCCCAGAGGGACACGTCGGCGGTGGCGTAGCCGGCGAACAGGCCGAGCGTGGCCTCGTAGGCATCGTCCGACAGGGTGTTCTCCATCACGCGGATGCCGTTGCCGATGTTGTCCGAGGCGAAGATGTCCTCCGGCCCCTGGTTCAACACGGGCAGGTTGCCCCCCACGTACTGGTAGCGGAAGCGGCGCATGTCGAGCGCGCGCATCGAGCCCTGGGCCATACCGCCCACACGCAGGCGCACGCCGGACAGCGGCAGGGTGGCGTTGGCGCTGCCACCGAAGGAGCTCTCCCCGAGCTCGCTGTACCAGCGCTCGGCGCCCGGGTCGTTGTTGTACCGGCGCGTGCCCGACTCTGTGTAGCCGTAGGGCAGGCTGCGCGTGTCCGGCTCGGAGCGGTCGACGTAGGAGTAGTTGGCCTGCCAGTCGACCTCCATGTCCCCGAGCACGTTCAGCCGGTGGAAGCCGCGGAGCTGGTTGAAGGTGAGGGCGCGGCTGGTGAACTCGGAGGCGGTCTTGCTGAACTGTTGGCCCTGGGCGTCGGCGCCGGCGATGGAGCGCGCCCGGCTCTCGCCCGTGCGGGTGAAGAGCGAGAAGAGGGACAGCTCGAAGTCGCGGCTCGGCTGGAAGCCCGCGCTGACGAGACCGCTGAGGCTGGCGCTCTCGGTGCCCAGCACGTTGCGGGAGGTGTCCTCGATGGTGACACCGCCCCCCTGCGCGGCCTGGGTGCCCGTGACGTCCGTGAGCTGGACGCTCTCCTTGTGGCCGTAGTTCACCATGGCCAGGTAGCCCAGGCGCTTGTTGTCGAAGCGCAGCGTGTCGCCAATGGACGCGCCGATGCCGAGGTTGGGAAGGGCGCGCGCGGTCTCCAGGGTCCAGATGTTGGGGAAGTCCCGGCCCACCCGGTTCACGTCATCCACCGTCATCCCGTTCTGTCCGGGGAGCAGCGGACCCGTGCGCGGCACGGAGTCCGGCAGCTTGCGCGTGCCATCGTCGAAGCCCAGCCAGTTCAGCCCGCCACCGTTGTAGGTGAAGCGGTCGCGGAACGTGCTCGCCGTGTCGCCCGAGAAGCTGATGCGCGGCTTGAACTCGAACTGGGACGGATAGTTGTTGGTCTCGATGAGCAGCACGCCGCCAGCGAAGGTGCCCGGCAGGTCGGCGGTGTAGCTCTTCAGGATGTTGAGGTTGGCCAGGAGGCTCGTGGGGAAGATGTCGAGCGGGACGGCCTGCTCGTCCGGCTCGGGGCTGGGGAGGATGGCGCCGTTGAGCAGCGTGGTGGAGTAGCGGCCCCCCAGGCCGCGCAGCAGCACGTAGCGACCACCGACCACCGTGGCACTCACCACGCGCTTCACCGCGTCCGAGGCGCTCGAGTCCGGTGTGCGCGACATCTCCTGGGAGCTGATGGCGTCGGAGACGGCGGCGGCCTTCTTGCGCTCCTGCAGCAGCGCGCCCTCGGCGCGGCGGTCCGCGCGGGCCTCGACGACCACTTCCTGTACGGCGCCCGCGTCGGCGCTCAGCTGCACGTCCAGCCGGGTGGCCTTGCCCTCCTCCACGACGACGCCGGTGATGCGGCGGCCCTCGTAGACGTCATAGAAGACGCGCAGGTCGTACTTCCCGGGAGGCAGCGCCAGCCGGTAGTTGCCGTCCACGTCGGTGAGGACGCTCTTCTGCGCGCCGGCGACGACCTTCACCGTGGCCTCGATGAGCGTCTCCTTCGTCTGGGCGTCGGTGACCTGGCCATAGACGCCGGTGAAACCCGGAGGAGGCGTGGCGGACTCCGCCATCATCTCGTCCTCGCTGCCCGTGTCCGCCCCCTCTCCCTCTGGGAGAGGGCTGGGGTGAGGGTCTTCGGTGGGAGCGGTGGCTTCGACGGGAGCCGGGGCCTCGACGGGAGCAGCGGGCTCGGTGGGAGCCGTCGCGGGGGAGGTGCCCTCGACGGGGGCCTGCGCCATGACGGGCGCGGCCAGCAGTGCGAGCGCCGCGAGCGCGGCGCGAATGGAATCGAGACGAAGAGACAACACGGGACTCCTCACCGACGGGCGCGCGTACGAAACGCGAGGCCCGTGGCAACGAAATGGATGGGATGTGAAGAGTTGGAGAACGAGACGAAGACTTCAGGTCACGGAGCCGCGGGCTCGGCGACGGCGTCCGGGACCACCGCGACGGTGATGTTCCCGCCGCGTGCGAGGTCCAGGACATCCATCGCGCTGCCGTACGGCACGTCGTTCTCCGCGTCGAAGAACACAATCTTGTCCGGACGCGCGTTGAGCATCCGCTGGAGCCGGGCCACGAGCTGATCTCGCGGCACGTCCTCGCGGTTGATCTGCACCGCGCCGGACTTCGTGACGGTGAGCACCACGGGAGGGAGCGCACCCGGAGGAGGCGGAGCGATCTCCGCCTGCTCGTCCGCCTTGCCCGGCACGTCCTGCCACATCTGCTTCGTCATCAACGGAGTGACGACCATGAAGATGATGAGGAGGACGAGCACCACGTCGACCAGGGGGGTCACGTTCATCGCCGGGCGGATGCCGCCCTTGCCACCACCGAGATCAAAAGCCATGGCAGCGTGCTCCTAGTTCTTCTTCAGGTCGACGACCTGCAACGAGATGCCCGGAAAGCCGATGTCCTGCAGCGTCTTGAAGACACCGCGCACCTCGGCGTAGCGCACGGCGCGGTCCGCCTTGAGCACCACGCGCGCCTCGGAGTCCTTCTCGTGGGCGGCCCGGAGCTGCTCGACGAGCTGGGCCCGGGGCAGCTCCTTGCGGTCCAGGAAGAGGGCGCCCTGGGCGGTGAGGCTCACGGTGATGGGGGTGAGCGAGTTCTCCTCGCCCTTGTCCGGGTTGAGCACCGCGGGCAGCTCCACCGCGGCACCGGCCTCGAGCTGGGGCGTGACGACCATGAAGATGATGAGGAGGACGAGCACCACGTCCACCAGCGGCGTCACGTTCATCTCCGGCGTCAGAGGGCTACGCCGGGCGGACATCGTGCGCCTCCGTGCGCGTGGCCCGCTCCACGTCCAGCGCCACCGCGCCCTCGCCGCGCACCGCCGGACCGGGGACACCGTGCACGTCCTCCAGGTGGTCCATGAACTCCTTGCGCGCCAGGTCCAGCGACAGCAGCAGCGCGTCCGCGCGGGTGGAGAGCAGGTTGAACATCATCACCGCGGGGATGGCCACCAGCAGGCCGAGCGCCGTGACGACGAGCGCCTCGGAGATGCCCGCGGACACGGCACCCAGGCCGCCCGAGCCCGTCTTCGCGATGCCGGCGAAGGACTCGATGATGCCCACCACCGTGCCCAGCAGTCCGACGAAGGGGGCCACCGAGCCCACCGTGGCCAGCACGCTCATGCCCCGGCGCACGTCGGCGGTGACGCGCTCGTAGAGGCGCTCCAGCTCGCGCCGCGTGAGCTCCACCGCGCCCAGCTTGCCCTGCGGCGCCGCCTTCTTGGACACGTACGTCTTCACTCCGCCGCCCAGCAGCTTCGCCAGGCTGCTCCCCTTGGCCGCCGTGGCCTCGGTGACGAACTGCGCGTGCTGCTGCGACTCCAGCAGCCGGCCCGCGCGCGAGGCGAACTTCCGGTCCGCCGCCTTCGAGCGGAAGACGAACAGGAGCCGCTCGAAGAAGACGATCAACGACGCCAGCGCGAAGGCGACCAGCGTGTAGGCGATGCACCGGGCGAAGAAGCCCATGTGCGCGTAGATTTCCAGCAGGTTGAAGTTCATCTCGGGGGGCTCCGGGACGGTGGGTGAGACGGCACTACTTGAGACGGAACGGCACCTTCACGATGCGGAAGACGGCGGTGGGCTGGCCCTCGACGAGCGCGGGCTCGTAGCGCCACGTCTTCACCGCGGCGAGGGCGGCGCTGACGAAGGGCTCCTCGCCGCGCATCACCTTCACGGCGCCCACCCGGCCATCCACCTCGATGACGACCTTGAGGATGACCAGGCCCTCCTGTCCCTTCGCGCGCATGTCGGCGGGGAAGTCGGGCAGGACGTTGGAGTCCAGCTCCCGGGGAGGCGTGGCGGCCTCGGGGAGGTTGATGGGGGCGGCGCGGCGGATGCCACCGGCCACGCCCGGGGTGTCCACGCCCGTGACGATGGCGCCCGCCACCAGCTGGCCCGTGCCTCCCACGGCGATGGGGGCGGCGGCCACGGCGTTGGCGGCATCGGCCTCGGGCGGCTTCTCCACCGGAATCTCCTTGGGCGCCACCATGGCCGCGGGCGCGGCGACGGTGGGCGCTGGCGGAGGCGGCTTCGCCTTGGGCTTGGGCGGCGGTGGAGGGGGCGGTGGCGGCGGCTTCACCTCGGCCACCGGAACCGGAGGCGGCGGCGGACGGAACACCACGTCCACCCGCTTCTCCTTGATGACCTCCTTCACCTGACTGCCCACCACCACCGCGCCGAGGCCGATCAGCGCGCACACGCCGAGGGACGCCACGGTGGAGAGCGCGAACCGGCGAGCCGTCTGCACATCGGTGGCGCTGTCGAAGGTCTCGAACATGACGCACCGCCGTATAGCGGGGCCATGTCTCGGTCACGTCCAGCCCCCGCAACACTTCGTCACGCGGTGTGTCACCGTTTCCTGGCGGCTCCCTGACGGATGGGTCACGAGGTGACGGCCCGTGACGGCCCGCTCACGGCCGCGTTCGATGCAACGGAGCTGTCACGGCGGGCCGGTGGACTTGACCTGCCAGGTTGCCTGCCCGGTCTCGTTTTCCGAGCGGGCGAGCAGCCGCTCCCGCCTCTCGGGAGGGCCTGGACTTGGAGGGGGACACCGAACCGTGCGAGTCTGGTACCCACCATGTCGGCCGCGGAGCTCCTCGAGGAGGAGCTGGGAAGGATCGGTCCCTACCGCCTCCTGGGGAAGCTGAGCTCAGGGGGAATGGGAGTCGTGTACCGGGCCCGCCACGCGGAGACGGGGGAGCTGGTCGCCCTCAAGACGGTGCGCGTGCCAGAAGCGGTCATGCTGCGCGGCATCCGCCGGGAAATCCACGCGCTGCGGCGCATCCACCACCCGGGCGTGGTGCGGGTGCTCGCCGAGGGCGTGCAGGACGGCCTGCCCTGGTACGCGATGGAGCTGCTCGAGGGGCACACCCTGCGGCGCTACATCGACAACCTGTGGATGCGCGACCCGCGCTCCGTGCAGGAGACGGTGACCCAGGTCGTCTCCGTGCCCGAGACCCAGAAGGCGGACAGCCCGACCCCCGCCTCCGCGCGTCCGATCGCCCCTCCGCCCGAGGAGCTGCGGCGCGCCGCCGCCATGGAGCGTCTGCACGAGGTGCTCACCCTCGTGCGCCGCCTGTGCTCCACACTGGCCTTCCTCCACGGCGAGGGCATCGTCCACCGCGACCTCAAGCCGGAGAACGTCTTCGTCCGTCCCGACGGCACGCCGGTGCTGGTGGACTTCGGGCTGGCCTCCGTCTTCGGCGGGCCCCTGGGCCGCGAGTCGCTCGAGGTCTCCGGCAGCATGGAGGGCTCCTTCGTCTACATGGCCCCCGAGCAGATCAAGGCCGGGCTCGTGGACGCGCGCGCCGACCTCTACGCGCTGGGCTGCATGCTCCATGAGATGGTGGTGGGGCAGCCGCCCTTTCCCGGCTCGGGCTGGGAGGTGTTGCGGCGGCACCTGCAGGACACGCCCTATCCGCTCTCTCAGTGGGTGCTCGGCGTGCGCCCGGAGCTGGACGCGCTGGTGTTGCGGATGCTGGCCAAGGTGGCTCGCGAGCGCATCGGCTATGCCGCCGACGTGGGCGCCGTGCTCGCCGAGCTCGGGGCGGAGGACCTGCCCCTTCCCCCCTCGCGGCCGCCGCGTCCCTACCTCTACCGGCCCGGCTTCGTCGGGCGCCACCAGCTCCTCGTGGAGATGGAGCAGCGGCTGGCGCTCGCCCGGGATGGCAGCGGTGGGTGTCTGCTCATCGGCGGGGAGAGTGGCTCGGGCAAGACGCGCGTGGTGATGGAGTGCACGGTGTCCGCCGTGCGCACCGCCTTCCAGGTCGTCACCGGGGGCTGCATGCCGCTGTCCGGCGGGAGCGTGGGAGACCCGGTCCATGGCTCGCCGCTGCACGCCTTCAAGCCGCTGCTGCAGGCCATCGCCGACGAGTGCCGGCAGAAGGGCCTGGAGGAGACGGAGCGGCTGTTGGGAGGCCGCGGGCAGGTGCTGGCCCTCTACGAGCCCGCGCTGGCGGACCTGCCGGGACAGGACGCCTGGCCCGAGCCTCCCCGGCTCCCTCCGCAGGCCGCGCGCGAGCGCGTCATGCTCTGCCTCGTCGAGACGCTCGCCGCCTTCTCCGCCCAGGCGCCGGTCCTGGTGGTTCTGGACGACCTGCAGTGGGCCGACGAGCTGTCCCTGGGCGTGCTGGACTACCTCCAGGCCAATTTCCTCCATGGCTCGAACGTGCTGGTGGTGGGCACCTACCGCACCGAGGAGCTGGACGCGGCGCTGCGCCTGCTGCTCGCCGCCCCGGGGGTGACGCACCGGGTGCTGGGGCAGCTCGACGAGCCCATGGTGGCGCGGATGGTGGAGGACATGCTGGCGCTGCCCTCGCCGCCGGAGTCCTTCGTGCGCTTCCTCACCACGCGCTCGGCGGGCAATCCCTTCTTCGTGGCGGAGTACCTGCGCACGGCCATCGACGAGCGGTTGCTCTTCCGCGACCTCTTCGGCCGGTGGCAGGTGTCCGCGAGCGACGCCGCGCTGGAGCGTCTGCACGAGGCGCTGCCGCTGCCCGGGGCGCTGCACGACCTGGTGGGCCGCCGGCTGGAGGGGCTGAGCGCGCAGGCGCGCGGCCTGCTCGAGGTGGCGGCGGTGCTGGGCCGCGAGGTGGATGCCGACGTGCTGGCGGGCGCCGCCGGGCTGGGCGACATCCAGGAGTTGGAGGCCCTGGAGGAGCTGCGCGCGCGCCACGTGCTGGAGGACGCGGGCGGCGGGCGGCTGCGCTTCGTCCACGACAAGCTGCGGGAGATTTCCTACGAGGGCATCCTCCCCGAGCGGCGCCTCGTGCTGCACGGCGCGGCGGCCATGGCCCTGGAGGCGCGCTACGCCGAGAGCGAGGTGCCGCCCGCGCTCTACCCCATCCTCGCGCACCACTGGGAGCTGGCCCGGGACGACGTGTGGACCTTCGAGTACCTGGAGAAGGCGGGCCGGCACGCGCTGAAGGCGGGCTCGAACGTGGAGGCCTCGGGGTACCTGCGCCGGGCGCTGGAGCTGGAGGAGCGGCGCGGGCGTGACACGGGCGTGCGCCTGGACGCGCTGCGGCGCGCGCGCTGGGAGCGGCTGCTGGGCGAGGCCATGCACGGCCTGGCCGACTTCGAGGCCTGCATCTCGCACTGTCTCCGGGCGATGGAGGAGCTGGGACGGCCGTTGCCCGACACCGAGGGCGGCTGGGGCCGCTTCATCCTGATGCAGGCGGTGCGGCAGGTGCTGCACCTGGTGCTGCCCCGGCGCTGGGTGAGGGTGGAGGACCGGCAGGCGCGTGAGTCGCTGGGGGCCTCGGCGCTCGCGGCCGTGCGGCTGGCCGAGTGCTACTACTGGCGCTACGACCCGTTGCGCATGGTGGGCACCGCCCTGCTGGCGGCGAACCTGGCCGAGCGCGCGGGCCGCGACGCGGAGGTGTTGCGGCTGTACGGGCAGCTCGGCTCCATCACCGGCTTCGGGCGCCTGGACTCGCTGGCGCGCTCCTACTTCCGCCGGGCCCAGGGCGAGGGGCAGTTGGTGGAGGACCCGAGCGCGACGGCCTTCGGGCTCATCGTGGAGTCCATGTACCACGCGGGCTTCGCGCGGTGGGAGCCGGCCACGAGCAAGGCGTGCGAGGCCCAGCGGGTGTTGCTGCGGCTCGGGGACCGGGGCGAGTTCGAGCTGGCGCAGGTGCTCCAGGCGCACGTGGAGTACTACACGGGTGGCTTCCAGGCGGCGCTGGAGCGCTTCGCCGAGGTGCGCGAGTCGGCCCGGCGGCGCGGTCACTTCCAGCACGAGGTGTGGAGCGCGTACACCATGGCGCGCAGCCTCATGGCGCTCGGGCGTCTGGACGAGGCCATGCCGCTGCTGCGCGAGTCGAGTCAGCTGCTCGAGGGCAAGCACGACCCGCTGTCGTTCATCATCACCGGCGGGCTGCTGGCGGTGGCGCATCTGCAACGCGGTGAGTGGGAGCAGGCGCGCGCGCGGGCGGACGGGGTGATGGAACTGGCGCGGCGCTACCCGCCCATGCTCTTCACCGAGTGCCACGGTTACGAGGGCGCCGCGCGGGTGTACCTGGCGCTGTGGGAGCGCGAGCGAGTCCCCGGCCAGCCTCCTCCGCCGGTGGCCGACGAGGCCCGGAGCGCATGCGAGCGGTTGTCGTCGTTCGCCACCCGTTTCCCCCTGGCCCGCCCCGCGGCGCTGCGCTGCACCGGGCAGAGGCTCTGGTTGGAGGGCCGGACGTGGCGGGCGCGCAGGGCGTGGAAGCGCGGCGCGCGGCTCGCCCGTGAGCTCCACCTGCCCTACGACGAGGCGCTGGCCTGGCTCGAGCTGGCGCGCACCGCGACGCCCGGGAGCCCGGAGCGCGAGGAGGCCCTGCGGCACGCGGTGGAGGGCTTCACGCGCCTGGGCTGCGCGGGTCACCTGCGAGAGGCCGAGGCGCTCCGGGCCCCGTAGGCCCGCGCGGGCTCACAGTCCGGACCACAGGTGGGTGACGGCGCGCAGCCTCCCGTCCTGCTCGCGCAGCAGCGCCACCAGTCGGCCGCGCTGCAGGGCGCGCACGGGAGCCTGGGGGTCGGGGAAGCCCTCGGGCAGGCGCCACTCCGGAGGCCGCAGCTCGCCCGGGGGAATGCCGCGCCCGTGCTTGAGATCGTTCACCTCGTCGCCCGCGATGGCGCGCGAGGGGCACCAGGGCAGCAGCTCGGCGCCATGCAGCCAGACGCGCTGGCCCGGGCCCGGGTCCTTCCAGGGGCCGATGGCGGTGCGGTGCAGCCGGGAGAGGTGGGCGCCGCACCCGAGCGCCCGGCCGAGATCCCTGGCCAGGGCGCGCACGTAGTAACCACCCCGGCAGGTGATGCGCAGGCGGCTGCGCGCGGGCAGCTCATGGGAGAGCCAGCGGGCCTCGTGGAGGTAGACGCGCGAGGGCGGCAGCTCCACGGCCTCGCCCCGGTGGGCCTTCTTGTAGGCGGGCTCGCCATCCACCTTCTTCGCGCTGGTGGCGGGGGGCACCTGCTCCGTCCAGCCGAGGAAGGGAGCGAGCGCCGTGTCCAGCGCCTCCGGCGTGAGGGCCGTGGCATCACCCTCGTGGACGACCCGGCCGAGCAGGTCTCCGTTGTCCGTCTCCCTTCCCCAGACGACCTCGGCGTCGTACGTCTTGGGCACTGCGTGCAGCAACTCCATGAGGTGCGTGGCGGGGCCCGCCAGCAGCAGCAACAGACCCTCGGCGAAGGGGTCGAGCGTGCCGCCGTGACACACGGGGAGTTGTTTGCGCGAGAAGCCCGCTGCATCCACCTCTTCCATGAATGCACGGACCAGGGAAAAGCTCGTCCCTCCCGCCGGTTTGTGCTCCAGATAGATGCCGGGCTTCATGCGTCGGGTCTCCTCGCGCTGACTCCGACTTCCCGCCCGCCGGTGCGCGGGCTTCGTGAGCCGCTGGATGCCCAGGCATACCTTTATTCTCGAGGGTACTGGATGGCTTCCGACAAACAGAGCGTGCCGCGCGGGCCGTGGGGGGAGGTGCTGGGGCGCGCCGTGCTGCTCTGCGGGGCCTACTGCGGGCTGAAGGCGCTCAGCTCCCTGTTCGTCTTCCCACCCCAGGAGAACGCCGCGGTCTGGCTTCCCAGCGGACTGACGCTCGCCGTCTTCCTGCGCGCGAGCAGGCGCCGCTGGCCCGTGTACCTGGCCACCGTCTTCCTCACGGAGTACTTCCTGGTGCTCTTCTATGGAGACGCGTGGGAGCTGGCCCTCTCCTGGTCGTTGGGCAACTGTCTGAGGACGGTGGTGGGCGCGGGGCTGATGCGGCGCTGGTTGAACGCTCCGGTGACCTTCTCCCGGCCCCGGGAGGTGATCGCCCTCATCCTCGCTGGCGGACTGCTCAGCCCCCTGCCGAGTGCCACGCTGGGGGTGGGCGCGGTGACGCTGTTCACCCTGCCGCTGAGCCCCGCGGAGCTTTGGGAGGGTTGGCTCAACTGGTACCTCTCCGATGGGCTGGGCGCGCTGCTGGTGGCCCCCCTGCTGCTCACCTGGAGCGGCGAGCGTTCCCTTCCCCGGCGCCCCTGGGAGCGGGCCGAGCTGGTGGGGGCCCTGGTGCTGCTGGGGCTCGTGGCCCACGTCACCTTCGGAATGCTCTCACCCTGGGGCATCCTCCTGTCCCTGCCCTACGCGTGCCTGCCCTTCATCCTCTGGTCGGCGCTGCGCCTGGGTCCACGCGGCGCGGCCACCGCCACCGGGGTGTTGGGGTCGATCGCCGTCTGGCATACCGCCCTGGGGCGTGGGCCTTTCGGGGTGCTGCCCGCCACCGTCTCGGAGCGTGTGCTCTCGGTCCAGGTCTTCCTGTCGGTGGCGAGCATGTCCTCGCTCTTCCTGGCGGCGATGGCGAGGGATCGCTGGCGGGTGGAGCGGAGTCAGCGGGTGCTGGCGGAGGCCGGCGCGGTGTTCGCCGCGTCGATGGAGCCCCGCGACACCCTGCCGCGCGTGGCCCGGCTGCTCGTGCCGGAGCTGGTCTCCGGCTTCGCCGTGTGGCTGGTGGACGAGCAGGGGAGGTGGGTGCCGGCGGTGTGCGTGGGGCTGACGCCGGAGCAGGAGGCGCGGCTGCGCGAGGACGTGCGCCAGCTGTCCGAGCCCTCGCGACGGTGTGTCCGCCCGGAGGGGGCGGCGGTGCTGGCGCGCATCCAACACCAGGGGCGCGTGCTGGGCGGCATGGCCCTGGTGCGGCTCGGTTTCACGCACCTGCCGCGGCTCCGGGCGGCGGCCTTCGCCGAGGACCTGGCCCACCACTGCGCGCTCGCGTTGGAGAACGCCCGGCTCCTGGCGGACTACCAGGCCGCCATCCACGTCCGCGACGAGTTCATCACCGTCGCCGCCCACGAGCTGCGCACCCCGCTCACCTCGCTCAAGCTCCAGATGCGGAGCTTCGGGCGCCTGCTGCAGCAGCCCGCCACCGCGGCGCCCGAGGCGGTGCGCCCGCGCTTCCACTCCATGTCCCGGCAGGTGGAGCGCCTGGGGAGGTTGGTGGAGGGGCTGCTGGACGTGGGGCGCATCAACACCGGCCGGTTGTACCTGGAGCGCGAGCTGTTGGACCTGGGCGAGCTGGTGCACGACGTGGTGGAGCAGCTCTCCGGCGAGCTGGAGCGCGCCGGGTGCGAGGTGTCCCTCGTCCTCCAGCCGTGCGTCCGCGGCCTGTGGGACCGGACCCGGTTGGAGCAGGCCCTCAACCACCTGCTGGGCAACGCGGCGAAGTTCGGCGCCGGCCACCCCATCGAGCTCCGGGTGGAGCAGCGGGAGGACCGGGCGTACCTCACCGTGAGGGACCAGGGCATCGGCCTGGCCCCCGAGGCGCTGGAGCGCATCTTCGGCCGCTTCGAGCGGGCGGTGTCCTCCCGGGAGTACGGAGGCCTGGGGCTGGGCCTCTTCCTCACCCAGCGCATCGTCGAGGCCCACGAGGGCCATATCCGCGTCACCAGCCAGCCGGGGCAGGGGGCCACCTTCGTCCTGGAGCTGCCCGCCTCGCCCCGCTCCTCCTCCTACGTGCCCGGGCTCGCCCCCTCTCCCTGGCCCACCGCGCCCGCCGACTCCCATCCAACGTGATGGGCAGGGCGGCGGACACCTACCTGCCAGCTCTCCCCGTTGTCGACCAGCCGACCTCTGTACGTAAATGTTTCCGTGCCCCGCTGGATGGCATACACTCTGGAAGCAAGCCGTAGCCGTGCGACCTTGCTGGGGCGTCGTCTAATGGCAGGACGTCAGACTTTGAATCTGATTATCAAGGTTCGAATCCTTGCGCCCCAGCCACCCTTCTTCTTCTCTCGCCGGGTGGCGCGAGCCCTTGCGCGCCCGTGATGCACTAAGGACGGTGGGCCCATGACGCAGCCGCAGAAGGTGCTCCTTCTGGTGTCCGTGGGTCATCCGCCTCCGGTGCTTCTCCGGGAAGTGGAGGAGCCCATTTCGCTGCAGCTGGGCCTGGCCACGGTGGTGAGCAAGACCGCCCTGCCGACGCCCACCTACGCCTTCAACAAGGACCGGGGCCAGTACCACTGCAACGCCATCATGCGCCGCCTGGTGACCCTGCTGGAGCCGGGGCACTCCATGGTGCTGGGCGTCACGGACGTGGACCTCTTCGTGCCGGACTCGCCCTTCGTGCTGGGCGAGGCGGACCGCGAGTCCAAGAGCGCCGTGCTGAGCCTGGCCCGGCTGCGCCAGGGCGCCGATGGCGAGCTGCTCCGGCGCCGCCTGCAGGTGGAGGCCGTCCACCAGGCCGGGCACCTGCTGGGGCTCTCCTACTGCGAGGACCCCCGGTGCGTCATGTTCTTCGCCCAGTCCCAGCAGGACTGTGACCGCAAGCAACAGTCACTGTGCAACAACTGCCGCAATGAACTGAACAAGCTCAACCGGTAGGCGCGCCGGCCACAGGCGCGCACCCTCCCTCCACTCGTGCTTGAATGCCCCGCGCGCAGGGGCGTCTCCATGCGCGGCGACCCCGGACACCCGGGGTGCCTCTTCCGGGCCGGAGACAGGAGCACGAGCGTATGAAGTCGTTGTGGAGGATTCTGGGACTGGCGGTAGCGGCGGTGGGACTGTCGGCCTGCGAGCCGTTCGATGACATCGACCTGGGTGGTGGCGCCGGCGGCGGTACGGCCTTCAGCCGCGGGTTCGTCTTCGTGCGCGATGGCAGCGGCGGCCGCAACCTGTACGCGGTGGACGATGCCGGGGACCCGAACTTCCCGCTGCAGCTGACCACCCAGGGCGGAGCCTACTTCCCCGCCGTGTCGCGCAACGGCCGGCTGGTGGCCTTCGTTCAGCGGGTGGGCTCCACCTTCGAGCTGCGCACCGTCCCCACCACCGGCACGGGTCAGCCTTCCACCGTGTTCTCCAGCACCAACACCAACTGCGCAGGCTGCGGCAACTTCCGCTACCCCACCTTCAGCCCGGACGGGCAGAACATCGTCTTCACCCTGGACAAGGGCGGCTACTCCCTGCTGGCCCGCGTGAGCACCGACGGCCGCGTCTTCCAGCAGCTCACCAACAGCGGCTACTTCTACGGGCCCTCCTCCTTCATGGCGGATGGCAGGAGCGTCATCGCCGCCCGCGGCTCCGCCCTCAACCAGTACCGGGACCTCGTCCAGGTGAATCTGACGACCGGTCTCGCCAACGTCATCTCCCCGGGTCTGGGCAACGCGGGCGCTCAGCTCGTCATGTCTCGCGTCGCCGTGTCGCCCGATGGGACCAAGGTCGCCTTCGACGCCAGCACCAGCAGCGGCTCGCGCATCTTCGTGGGCCAGCTCGATGCCCAGTCCCAGGTCTATGACGTCACCCAGGTCACCGAGAAGCTCGGCTCCGAGGACACCTATCCCAGCTGGCGCGGCCTCGCGGAGATCGCCTTCCTCTCCGATGCCGGCGGCAACGACAACGTCTACCGCGTGAGCGCTACCTCCGTCCGCGGCTCCGGCGCCCTCCAGCTCGTCGTTCCCGTGGCCCTCGAGCCCGCTTACGGCGGTCCGTAGGCCTCCTGGATGGACGAAGGCCCGGGGACCCTGACGGCGGGTCTCCGGGCCTTTTTCATGTGACTCGGGCTTACTCGGGCTTGGCGTTCACCGCGACGCTCGGTGCCACCGTCCCCGCTCCCGTCTTCACTTCCATCGCGTCCGCCACCAGCTCGGTGATGTCCTTCACCTTGATGAGCTCCTCGCGGCCCGTGTCGTTCACCGCGTCCTTCAGCATCGTCGAGCAGAACGGACACGCCACCGCCACCACGCCCTTGCCTCCCGGCTCCTTGTAGTCGCCCACCAGGCCCGGCTTGTGCTTGTCCGTCGCCGACGGGTACGGCGTGTTCGGATCCTCCGCGTGCTTGAGCGTCAGCGCCGCCTCGTTCAACCGGTTGTGGTTGATGCGCGTGCCGATGTGCTCCTCCATCCACATCCGCCCGCCACCCGCGCCGCAGCAGAAGCCTTCTCGCTTGCTGCGCTGCATCTCCACCACCTCGAGCCCCGGAATCGCCTTCAGCACCTCGCGCGGCGCGTCGTACACCCCGTTGTGCCGGCCCAGGTAGCACGGGTCGTGGTACGTCAGCTTCTCGTTCATCACCTGCGAGAGCTTGATGCGCTTCTCCTTCAGCAGGTCATTGATGAGCTGCGTGTGGTTGATGACCCGGTACTCGCCTCCGAACTCCGGGTACTCGTTCTTGATGGTGTTGAAGCAGTGCGGGCACTGGGTGATGACCGCCTTCACCCCCATCGAGTTCCACGTCTCCACGTTCGTCTTCGCCAGCGTCTGGTACAGGTACTCGTTGCCCATCCGGCGCGCCGAGTCCCCGTTGCACATCTCCTGCTTGCTCAGCGTGGCGAAGCTCACCCCCGCCTCGCGCAGGATCTTCACCAGCGCCCGGCTCACCTTCTTCTGCTTGTCGTCGTAGCTGCCCGCGCAGCCCACGAAGAACAGGTACTCGTACGGGCCACCGCCATCACCCCAGGTCGGCAGCGCGAGGTCCGCCGCCCAGTCGTCGCGCTTGTCCTGGCCCAGGCCCCAGGGGTTGCCCTGGCGCTCCATGCCCTCGAACACGCGCTGGATTTCGGCCGGGAACTCCGCCTTCACCTGCACCTGGTAGCGCCGCATGTCGATGAGCCGCGGCACGTTCTCGATGAACACCGGACAGGCCGTCTCGCACCAGCCGCAGCTCGTACAGGCCCACACCGTCTCCGCCTTCAGCGCGCTGCCGATGATCTCCGGCAGCGGCTCGGTGGTGCCGGACGGGCCTCGGCCCTCCTCCACCCACATCTGGTTCTCCCAGACCCAGTGCTTCAGGTCCTGGTTCACGCCCTTGTGCGTGAGCGGCTTGCCCGTGATGTACGTGGGGCAGTGCGTCTGGCAACGGCCGCACTCGGTGCATGAGTACAGGTCCAGGCCCTGCTTCCACGTCAGGTCCCTCACCGTCGCGGTGCCGAACTCCTCCTTCTCCAGGTTCGGCGTGGGCAGCTTCGAGCTCTGCGTGTTGCGCTGCTCCGGCGAGATGCGCAGGAAGAAGACGTTGAACAGGCCCGTAATCACGTGGAAGTGCTTGCCCCACGGCAGGAAGTTGAGGAACGCCAGGATGATGGTCAGGTGGATCCAGAAGCCCGCCGCGCCCAGCACGTGGGCCACCGTGTAGCCGAGCGGCTTCATCGCCATGCCCATCACGCTGGTGGCCGGCTCCCACCACACGAAGTTGCCCGTGGCCAGCGGCATCGTCTGCTCGCGGGGCACCATGTGGCTGCCGCCGAACATGAACTCGGTCACCATCAGCCCGCCGATGAAGCCCAGGATGAGGTAGGCCTCCCACGAGGGGCTCATGCGGTCCGGCTTCACGCTGGCTCGCAGGTAGGCGAAGTAGAGCACGCCCAGCAGCGCCCCCACCGCCACCACGTCCTTGGCCAGCAGGTACACCCGGTACACCGTGAGCAGCGCCTGCTTGTCCGCCCAGAACGGGTCCGTCAGGTCTGTGAGCACCGAGAGCGCCGTCTCGGAGAAGCCCATCGCGAACATCATGATGGTGCGCAGCGCCAGCACCATGAACGCCGCGAAGATGAGCACGTGCATCAGTCCCGGCGTGAACTCCTCCGGGTCCACCATGCGCTTCTGCCCGAGGCCGAAGCGCAGGAGCGTCGAGACGCGCTGGGGGATGTTGTCCAGCCGGTTCTCCTTCTTCATCGCCAGCAGGGCGCCGATGCGCCCTCCCATGGTGATGGCGAAGATGGAGAGTCCGATGGTGAGGAGGAGGCCTGTGATGATGGGACTCATGGCGGTTCGGTGAACCTCGCGAAGGCCCGCGCGGCCGGGGCCGGATGCCGCGCTGCGGCAATGCTGTAATGCTGCAACCCTAACAAGGTTGATTCACGAATCAAGCACGCTTCCAGGGCGCGGTCCGGGGAGTTTCTACCTCAGTCGGTGCCTGCACGTAGCCCAAGCGCGAAAACGTTGACGGTCCAACCCTGTTCACGCACGGTGCGAGCCCCGTGGGACCCGGAAGCGGTGCGCTTCCAAAGGGGGAGGCCATCCGGCGCCCGGGGAAATCGAGACAGATGAGACTCGTTCGAGGCGCAGTGGGCTGCCTGGCCCTGGGGCTGGCGGCGGTGGGCTGCGGGGACTCGGGTCAGGCTCGCGAGGAGCGGAGCGCGCGCCACGAGGGGCGGTTGGCGGGGGAGGGGGGCAGCTTCCCGCGGGAGTTCACCTGGACGGGCGACAAGCTCTTCTTCACCGCGGAGGACTCCCTCCATGGGCGCGAGCTGTGGGTGAGCGATGGGACGGCCGGGGGCACCCGGCTCGTCCGGGACCTGGTTGCTGGCAGCGAGGGCGACTTCCCCCAGAAGCTCACGGCGGCGAACGGGGTTCTGTTCTTCGTCCTCGGCAATGGCTACTACACGAGCTCCCAACTCTGGCGCAGCGATGGGACGGCCGGGGGGACCTGGCCCCTCTATTCCGCGAGCACGGCACCCTCCACGGGCTTCAATGTGAAGGAGTTCGTATCCGCTGGGGGGACGCTCTTCCTCTCCGCGAGTACCGACAGCTTCAACGACTTCGAGTTGTGGAAGAGCGACGGGACGGCCGAAGGCACCGTGCTGGTGAAGGACATCCTCCCTTGGGACATCGCCGACATCCAGATGGTGGATGCCGTGAACGGGACGCTCTTCTTCATCGCGAACGATGGCGAGGGGGGGCGCGCGCTGTGGAAGAGCGACGGGACGCCCGAGGGCACCGTGCCGGTGAAGCGCATCTCCGAGTACCTGGACAGCCCCATCTACGACAAGGCGGCCGTTGGCGGGTTGCTCTACTTCCTCACCAACGGCGCGGACAGCTCCACGCGCGCCCTTTGGAAGACGGATGGGACACCCGAGGGCACCGTGCATGTCACGGACGTCTTGCGCAACCCCTTCCCCTGGTCCGAAGACTCCTTCCAGATGACGGCCATGGGCGACACGCTCTTCTTCGCCAGCTATACGGGCGGGCCCGGCGTCGAGCTGTGGAAGAGCGATGGGACGGCCGAGGGCACCGGGATGGTGACGGACATCTACCCCACGGGCTGGTCCGAGCCGCGAGGTCTGCGGGTCGTCAACGGCACCCTCTACTTCACCGCGTGGAGCTACGAGACCGGGCGCGAGCTGTGGAAGAGTGACGGGACTGCCGAGGGGACCGTGCGCATCACGGACTTCCCGGGAGGATCGGAGGGTTCCGAGTGCTTCATGGTGGGGGGCGGTGCTCCCTGGGTGTACTTCGGTGTGTCCCAGCTCTGGTCCTCGCAGGCGCAGTTGTGGCGGACGGACGGGACGGCGCAAGGCACGGTGCCGCTGCGGTCCTTCCAGGAGGGCCTGGGGATTTCTGGCGTGCCGGGCATGTCCGTCTCCATCGGTGACACCTTCTTCTTCCATGCGGACGACGGAACCGGACTGGAGCCGTGGACGACGGATGGGACGCCCGAGGGCACCGTGCCCTTCTGGGACGTAACGTCGGGGATGACGCTCCGCTGAGCGGGCTTCGCTCGCGGTCCGGGCTCTCGATGCCTGGGATGACGTTGACAGTCCGGACCGCTCTCACCGACTGTGCTCTCTCGAAGGACCCGGCGACGCGCTCTCAGAAGGGGATGCCGTCCGCCCGGGGAACCCGGACAGATGAGACGCATTCGAGGAGCAGTGAGCTGCCTGGCCCTGGGGCTGGCGGCGATGGGGGGTTGTGCGGACTCGAACCCCCGGGCCCCCGAGGCCGCCCCGCGGGCGCCCGGCCAGCAACGGAGCGCGCTCACCCCGAGCACGCCCGAGCTGGTGAAGGACCTGCGGCCCACCCCCGCCCCGTCGTCCGTGGGGAGCGACCCTCGGGACTTCATCCAGGTGGGCAACACCCTCTTCTTCACCGCGACGGACTCCCTGCACGGGCGTGAGCTGTGGGCCAGCGACGGGACGCCCGGGAGCGCCCGGCTCGTCCAGGACATCCGGACCGGCTCGTCGGAGTCCACCCCCCGCGACTTCGCGGACGTGAACGGGGTGCTCTACTTCATCGCGGACGACAACTCGCCCTCCAACAAGCTCTGGCGCAGCGATGGGACGCCCGAGGGCACCCGTTCCATCCCCAGTGGTAGCCCGTACGGTTTCATCTACATCTCGGAGTTGGAGGCCGTCGGCGGCACGCTCTTCTTCCCCGGGGTCGCCGACGCGGGTGGCTTCCAACTGTGGAAGACGGACGGGACGCCCGAGGGCACCCGGCTCGTGACGCCCTCCAACCCGTGGGGTGGGCGCGCTCCCGAGAAGCTGCGCAACGTGAACGGGGTGCTCTACTTCACCGTGGACGACGGACTGACCGGGCGCGAGCTGTGGAAGAGCGACGGGACGGAAGCGGGCACCGTGTTGGTGAAGGACGTCACTCCGGGGACCGCGAGCACCTCTTTCGACGAGCTGGTGGCGGTGGGGGACACGCTCTACTTCACCGTCACGAGCGCGACCTTCGTGCGCGAGCTGTGGAAGAGCGATGGGACGGACACGGGCACCGTGCGCCTCACGAACGTGCCGCCGGGCCTCGCGGTCTCGGATGTCGCGGGGCTGGTGGGCGTGGGCAACACGCTCTTCTTCGCCGCCTGGGACACCGCGGCCGGGCGCGAGCTGTGGAAGACGGACGGGACACCCCAGGGCACCCTGCGGGTGAAGGACCTCATTCCCGGTAACGGGTCCTCCAATCCGTCCAACCCGCGCGACGCCGGCGGCGTCCTCTTCTTCCTCGCCGCCAACGAGCTGTGGAAGAGCGATGGGACGGACGAGGGCACCGTGCGACTCCGGGACCTCCAGCCGACGCTCGGCTCCGTGTCCGGCCCCCTCGCCGTGGCCGGCCCCCGCGTGTACTTCCTCTCTGGCAACCAACTGTGGACGAGCGATGGGACCGCGGACGGGACGACCCGGCTGGGCTTCCTCAGGGGCTCCTGGAGCGAGGGGTTCATGGGGTACATGCGCTCCTTCGGCGCCGCGGGAAGCACCCTCTTCTTCGGGGCGGATGATGGCTCGCACGGCCTCGAGCCGTGGATGACGGATGGAACCCCCGGAGGCACCGTGCCGCTGGGCGACCTCGACGTGGGGCTGCATGGCGGTACCCCCCGGGCCGTGATGGAGCTGGGCGGGGGCAGGTTCCTCTTCTCGGCCAGGAGCGACACGGGCCGGGCGCTGTGGGTGAGCGATGGAACGGATGCGGGCACCCGCCTGGTGCGCGATGGCTTCCAGAGCATCGACCGGTGGAGTGTGCGCGTGGGAGACGCGGTGTTCTTCAAGGTGTCCACCACCACCTCCACCTCCCAGCTCTGGCGGACGAATGGGACGCCGGAGGGCACCTGGCTCGTCAAGGACATCAACCTCCACACCTACAACACGTTCGTGCCGCTCGGGGTGGAGCTCCGGGGCAAGCTCATCTTCACCGCCATCACCACCGCCGAGGGATGGGAGCCGTGGGTGAGTGACGGGACGCCCGAGGGCACCCGGCTCTTGAAGGACGTGCGCCCGGGCAAGTCGTCGTCGGAGCCCTCGTACCTGGTGACCGTGGGCGACACCGTCTACTTCGCCGCCATTGATGGCGTGAACGGCTACGAGCTGTGGCAGACCGATGGGACGACCGAGGGCACGGTCATCAAGGACATCATTCCGGGCCCGGCGTACTCCCAACCCAGGCATCTGGTGGAGCTCAACGGGCGCCTCGTCTTCAGCGGCAGGAACGACGTCCCCGCGGAGGGGGCGGTGCTCTGGGAGGTGGACGAGCGGGGGCAGCAGCGGAAGATCGCCGTCACCGCGCCCGGGGCGGTGGGAGACGCGGTGTACGAGACGGTCGTCGCCGATGGCACGCTCTTCTTCTTCGCCAACCAGAACGCGAAGCTCGAGCTGTGGACGTATGACGGGACGTCCGCGAACGCGACCCTGGTCGCCCGGGACCTGTTCAGGAGCTCCTACACCGCGGTGGCCGTGGGCGGGGCCATCTACTTCGGCGCCGACACCTTCGATGATGGCACCGAGCTGTGGCGCTCCGATGGGACTCTCGAGGGGACGCGCAGGGTGAAGCAGATTCGCGAGGGCTACACGACCGGAATGGGCGACGTTTTCACCCTCCAGGGAATCGCGGACCGGGGCGTGGTGCTCTTCAGCGCCTCGGATGGAGTGAGTGGCCTGGAGCTGTGGATGTCGGATGGTACCGAGGCGGGGACGCGCCCCATCGGGGACATCAACCCAGGGCCTCGTTCCAGCAATCCCGCCGACTACGTGCGCATCGGGAACGGGGATCATGTGTTCTTCGGTGCCGACGACGGGACGCACGGCTCCGAGCTGTGGCGTTGGAAGCTGCCGCCCCCCGACATCACCGCGCCCGTGCTGGCGTGCCCGGCGGCGGTGACGGTCGAGGCCTCCTCGGCCTCCGGAGCCCTCGCCTCCTGGCCGGGCGCCACGGCGGAGGATGACGTCACCTCTCCGCCCTGGGTGACGTACAGCCGCCGCCCGGGGACGCAGTTTCCGCTGGGGACGACGCCGGTGACGGTGAAGGCGAAGGACACGACGGGCAACACGGCCACGTGCTCCTTCGACGTGTCGGTGGTGGACTCCATCGCGCCGGGGGTGACGTGTCCCTCGGACGTCGAGGCGGAGGCCGTGAGCCCCATGGGCGCCGCGGTCACCTTCGCGGAGGCCACGGCGAGTGATGCGGTGACGGCCATGCCGGCGGTGACGTACAGCCACGCCTCGGGCAGCACCTTCTCCCTGGGCGAGACGGAGGTGACGGTGAAGGCGAAGGACTCGGCCGGCAACACCGGGACGTGCTCCTTCCGCGTCACCGTGAAGGACAGCACCCGGCCCTCGCTGACGTGCCCGGCGCTCGTCGTGGCGGAGGCCACCTCGGCTTCCGGCGCCCTCGTGACGTATGACGCGGCGGAGTCCTCGGACTCCGTGTCCCCGGTGTCGGTGAGCTACAGCCAGGTCTCGGGGTCGGAGTTCCCGCTGGGGACCACCCCGGTGACGGTGAGCGCGAAGGACGCCGCGAACAACACGGCCACGTGCTCCTTCGATGTGCGGGTTCGTGACTCCGCCGCTCCAGCGCTGACCTGCCCGGAGAGCCGGACGGTCGAGGCGGCGGGTCCGGACGGGGCGAAGGTGGACTTCGCGGCCACGGTGCACGATGCCGTCACGGCCAGCCCGGAGGTGACCTACAGCCACGTCTCGGGCACCACCTTCGCCCTGGGCGAGACGGGCGTGACGGTGGAGGCGAAGGACGCGGCGGGCAACGCGGCCTCCTGCGCCTTCTCCGTGACGGTGCGCGACACCACCGCCCCGGTCATCACCTGCCCGGCGGATAGGGAGGTGGAGACGCGGGAGGCCCAGGGGCTCGCGGTGGAGTACCCGTCCGCCACGGCGAGTGACACCGTGACGGCCGCGCCCCGGGTGGCCTACAGCCAGGCCTCGGGCGGCCTCTTCCCCGTGGGCACCACCACCATCGACGCCACCGCCACGGACGCCGCGGGCAATACGGCCTCGTGCTCCTTCCGCGTCACCGTGAAGCGCACGCCGGAGTACTCGGTGAAGGTGGACGAGGGCCTGGGCTGCGGCGCGGCCGGGGGCTCTCCGGCGGCCGGACTCGGGGGCGCCCTGGCGCTGCTCTCCTGGCTGGCCCTCGGGCGGGCCCGGACCCGGCGCGGCTGAGCGCGGGCACCGCCCGGTACGCCAGGAACGGGTTCCGGGCGGGCTGCCACAAGATTCTGTGTAAATTCAAGCAGGCGTGCACTACGCGACGTAGCCGGCTGGTCCATTGCCCAAGGGCTTTACAAGGCGGCCCACAGTGGTCACCCTGTTCGGTAAATCGGTCAATGACGTTCGGAGGGGCACCACATGGGGTGGGCCCCAGGAGACCGATGGGGGGGCGCCCTCGCGGGGCGGCGAGCCGGAGACGGCCGGCGACCCGAGGCAGACGAGGCGCGTCCAGGAGAAGCCATGGTGCACGACGAGACGACCTACATGGATGACGAGGGGATGGAGTACGTCGAGCTGGGTGGCCAGGACGAGGAGTCCGGCTACATCGTGCCAGTGCGAGTCACCACCGGTGGCCGTCTCTGGGGCGCCGACGAGGCCTACGGCGGATACGACGCCGAGTAGCACCACGGCCCCCGCGTCGGGCATGACGCGGGGGCGCGAAGTCACACGGAAGGACGCAGCCCCCTGTCGAGCCGGTGCCTGGCACCCGTTCCGGGGATGGAATCCGCGGCTCCGTGTATCCTCCCGCACCGCGTGGAGTCCCCGAGCGAATCGAACACCCGTGAAGCGACGCCGGAAGGGCGGCTCGTCGCGGACATCCTCCTGTCCTGGCGGCGGAACGGCGCGTGGCCCCCGGTGGAGGCGCTCCGTCTCGAGCACGTGGAGGCGCGGGAGACGCTCGATGCGCTCCTGGACATGGGCCTGCTGCGGGTGCACTCCGAGCACTGCCGGCCCTCGCTCGGCGCGCTCCTGCGCTTCGGTCCCGAGGCGGAGCTGGCGGGCTTCGATCGGCTGCTGCCCTCGTTGAAGGATGCCTGGCGGCGCAACCGCGCCCAGGCGTGGAGCGCCGAGGAGCTCGGGGCGCTGTCCGGTCTTCCGACCGCCGAGGTGGCCCAGGTCCTGGAGCTGTTCGCCTCGGAGCTGGACATCGCGGACGCGCTCTTCGGAGACGACGCGGGCCTCGTCGGTGCCATCCAGCTCTCTCCCGTGGTGATGGAGCTGGAGCCCTTCGCGGCCGTCCGTGCTCGGCTCGGCGCCCAGGGCCCGCTGGCGCCGCCCCTCCGCCTCACCGGGCTGCGGGTGGATGGGTACCGGGCCCTGGAGGGCTTCGAGGCGCGGTTCGGTGCGCTCACCGTCCTCTCCGGCGCGCAGGGGTCGGGCAAGTCCTCGCTCCTCGACTGTCTGGCCCTGCTCTCCTTCGCCGCGGCACACCCGCTCCCACCCGGGCTGGACCCTCGCGGCACGGGCCAGCGGCTGTTCCACGCAGGTGCACCCGAGCGCATCCACCTGTCCTTGTGCGTCACGAGTGGCACCGGCCGGAGCCTGCGATACGCGGTGAGCCTCGGCGGGCCCCTGGAGGCTCCCCGCGTCACCTCGGAGCGGCTCGCCTCGGTGGAGCGTGACGCGAGCGGTCGGGAATCGGAGCCGTTCACGTTCCTCGACTTCAAGGGAGGGAAGGGGACGGTTCGCACCGTGATGTGGGAGCCGCCCCGGCCCCGCGTGCTCCCGGTGCCTCGCACGGTGCCTCCGGACGAGCTCGCGCTGCGCGGGGAGCTCGACCCCGCCCTGCGCGTCGTGGCCAGCTTCCGGGAGTTCCTCTCCGGCTGGCGCTGCCATCCGGGCTTCGAGGTCGGGAGGGGCTCGGCGGTGCGTCGGCCCGTCCCCTCCGAGCCGGAGCCCCTGCTGGCGCTGGATGGCTCCAACCTGAGCGCCGTGCTCTTCCACCTGATGGTGGAGCACCCCGAGCGCTGGCGCGAGCTCGAGGCGCACCTGCGCTCGGCCATTCCCTCCTTCCACTCACTCTCGGTCAAACCCCGGGGCGGGCCGGGCACGGTCATCGGCGTCTGGCGCGAGGCCGGCGTGAGGGACGAGCTGACGCTGGCGGACCTGTCGGACGGGACGCTCCGCTTCCTCTGTCTGGCGGCGCTGTGCCTGTCGCCCCGGAAGCCGCCGCTCGTGGGCCTCGACGGTCCCGAGGTGGGCCTCCACCCGCGCGTGCTGCCGGTGCTCGCGGGGCTGCTGCGGCGGGCCTCCACCGAGACCCAGGTGCTGGTGGCCACCGGGTCTTCCGAGCTGCTCGCGGAATTCTCGGGGGGTGAGATGGCCCTACTGGAAAAGGTGGACGGGCGCGTGGTGTTCGCCGGGGTGGACGGGGCTGTGCCTGCACGGGCCATGTAGGCGATACTGAGGCGACGCGGCACCATCGGGGCG
Source organism: Archangium violaceum (assembly GCF_016887565.1). Lineage (NCBI taxonomy): Bacteria > Pseudomonadati > Myxococcota > Myxococcia > Myxococcales > Archangiaceae > Archangium > Archangium violaceum. Next base: position 12,316,358 of record NZ_CP069396.1, on the reverse strand, counting down.
CACGCGCGGAGGTTGAAGCAATGAAGTTGACGGCCTGGGCGGTCGAGCGCGACGGTGAGCGCGGCCGGGATGTTCACCTGCTCGTCACCGTGGAGGCCGAGTCGGACGCGCCCCGTGCGCCCGTGGCGATGAACCTGGTGCTGGACCGGAGCGCCTCGATGCGCGGCGCGCCGCTGAGCGCCGCCGTGGAGGCCGCGCAACTGCTCGTCGAGCGCGCGGGGCCGAAGGACTACCTCGGGTTGCTCGCCTTCGACGGCGTCCCCGAGCAGCTCGTGCCCCTGCGGCTCATGGACGCCGAGGCGCGAGCGGAGCTCTCCGAGAGCCTCTCCGCGCTGGACGCGGGCGAGGGCACCGCGCTGCACGAGGCGGTGGAATCCGGTGCCGCGGCGGTGCGCCGGATGTTCATCCCCGGGGCGCGCCCGAAGATGCTGGTGCTCACGGATGGAGAGCCGTCGGTGGGCCGGCGCTCGCTGGCGGACTTCCGCGCGCTGGGCAGCAAGGTGGCCGAGTCGGGCATCACGTTGCACGCGATGGGACTGGGGCGGCACTACCTGCCGGAGATCCTCGAGGCGCTCACCGGGCCCGCGGGCACGGGCTTCACGCACGTGGACGACGCCGAGGGTCTGCCCGTGGCCACCGCGGCGCTGGTGGCCGAGCTCTTCGGCGAGGTGGGCACCGAGGCGCGCCTGCACGTGCGCCCCATTGGCTTCACCGAGCTGCTCTGCCGCCACCGCTACCCGGCGCGCGTGGAGGGGGACTCGATGAGCGTGGGGCTGGGCGCGCTGTCGAGCGCGTTCCCGCGCCGGGCGCTCTTCACGGGGCAGTTGGAGCTGGCCGAGTGGTCGCTGCAGGTGACGACGTCCTGGGCGGAGCGGGGCGACACGCGGCGCGTGACGGTGCCGGTGCAGCGCGTGCTGCCGGACAGCCCGGAGGGCCGCTTCGTGCGCGCGGTGGGCGCGGAGCTGGACCTGGTGGCGGCGGAGGCCTCGGCGTGGAAGGCGCTGCTGCGGCGCAACCCGACGGCGGCCGAGCATGCCCTGGCCCATGCCGAGGAGTTCCTGCGCGAGCTGGTGCGGCTGTCGGTGGAGCAGGTTCCGGCCAAGCGCCACGTGGATCGGCTGGCGGACCTGCGGCTGGCGGTGGAGCGCCGGTCGGGAGACGTGCCGGCGCTCGGGGTGCGCCGGGCAAGGGCCGCGGACGCGCACACCGGGCTGAGCATCGTCCAGCCCGCGCTCCCCATCGTCCGCAAGGCGAGGAACTGAGCACCCCCTCGCTCTCCCACACGCTGTAACCCACGGGCGGGCCGCTGCGTATCTCTGGTACCACCGGGACTTCCACCCGGGAATGCCCGCCTGCCCGGAGGGTTGATGGGCGCCACTCCAGGGGCATGAGGCTGGCGGACGGCGAGCCGGTGGGTTAACGGGAGGCGCATGACGCAGCAGCGGGTACGACGTTCGAGCTGGGGTGGTCTTTTCGTCGCGGTGCTGGGGCTCGTCCTCGGCACGGGTGTGGCACGGGCGGAGCTGCCGGCCACCGCGGTGTCGACGGGCGCTCCGGATCAGGGCAACCCTCGCGTGGAGGCGGCCCTCCTGACGGATGTCTCCCAGGTGAAGCCGGGTGACTCCTTCCGGGTGGGCGTGCGCTTCCGCATGGACCCGGGCTGGCACATCTACTGGAAGAATCCAGGAGAGTCGGGCCTGGCCTCGGAGATCGTCTGGGACACGCCGGGCACCACCGTGGGCGAGCTGCAGTGGCCCCTGCCCATCACCTTCCGCAGCCCGGACGGCTTCATCACCTCCTATGGGTACGCGGAGGAGGTGCTCCTCTTCGCCGAGGCCCGCGCGTCCGAGCAGATGACGGGCTCGCTGCAGCTGTCGGCCGCGTCGGACATCCTGGTGTGCGAGCAGCGCTGCCTGCCCGCGCAGCTCATGCTCACCCGGCACATCCCGGTGGGCCCCGAGACGCGGAAGGACCCGGAGTTCGCCGCCGCCTTCGACGCGGCCCGCGCGAGCGTGCCGGTGACGCCCGAGAGCGCCGGCCACGTGGTGTCGCTCGCGCTCGACACGAAGCCGCTCACCGCCGGCCAGCCCTTCACCGGCACCTTCACCGTGACGGCTCCCCAGGGGCAGCCGGCACCCGTGGTGGAGAAGGACTTCTTCATTCCTGATCGCATCAAGGGCATCGCGCGCGTGGAGCTCGCGCCCGTGGCCGGCAAGCCCGGCACCTTCAAGCTGGAGGGCACGGTCGCTCAGGATGTGCCCGCGCAGGAGCCCCGGCTGGCGGGTGTGCTGCGGCTGGGCACGGCGGCCTCGGGCTACCGCGCGCTGACGTTGGACCTGGCGCTCGCGCCCGTGGTGGCCGCACCGCCCGGGACCGCCCCGGCCGCTCCGGTGGTGAAGGCGGCGCCCGTGGTGAAGCCTCCCACGGTGGGCACGGCCGTGGCGTCCGAGTCCTCGCTGTCGCTGGGGCTGGTGCTTCTCTTCGCCTTCCTCGGGGGCGCGCTGCTCAATCTCATGCCGTGCGTCTTCCCGGTGCTGGCCCTCAAGGCGTACGGCTTCACCCGCACGGTGCACGCCGAGCGCGGCAAGGTGGCGCTGCACGCGCTGGCGTACGCGGGGGGAATCATCGGCTCGCTGCTGGCGCTGGCGCTGGTGGTGCTGGCCCTGCGCGCCGGTGGGAGCAGCGTGGGCTGGGGCTTCCAGTTCCAGGAGCCGCTCTTCGTCGCGGCGGTGGCCGCGGTGCTGGTGGCCTTCGCCCTCAACCTCTTCGGCGTCTTCACGGTGGGCACGGACGGCACCGCCCTGGTGGAGAAGGTGGACTCGAGCCACGGCCTGGCGCGCAGCGCGGGCGAGGGCGTGCTGGCGGTGGTGCTGGCCACGCCCTGCTCGGCGCCGCTGTTGGGCACCGCGGTGGGCTTCGCGCTCGCGGCGGGCCCGGCCACGGTGCTGGCCACCTTCTTCATGCTGGGCCTCGGCCTGGCGCTGCCCTTCTGCCTGCTGGTGCTGGTGCCCGGGCTGACGAAGCTGTTGCCCAAGCCGGGCGCGTGGATGGAGCGCGGCAAGCAGCTGCTGGGCTTCGCGCTGCTGGGCACCACGGTGTGGCTGGTGTGGGTGATGGGCGGCCTCACGGGCGTGGACGGCATGGCGCGGCTGCTGGCCTTCCTCGCGGTGGTGGGCCTGGGCGCGTGGATGTACGGACTGGCGCAGGGGGCCGAGGGCGGGCGCAAGGTCGCGGGCGTGGTGGCGGTGGTGGCGGTGCTGGCCGTGGGCGGCGTGCTGTCGCTGCGCTTCGAGGAGACGGGACCGGCGCTGCGCAAGGCATCGGCGGTGGCCGAGGCGCAGCCGTGGGACGAGGCGGCGGTGGCCGCTGCGCTGGAGGCGGGCCAGCCGGTGTTCGTCGACTTCACGGCGGACTGGTGCCTCACGTGCAAGTTCAACGAGCGCACGGTGCTGACGCGCGAGGAGGTGCGGGCCGCGTTCGCGCAGCACAAGGTGGCCTTCTTCGTGGCGGACTGGACGCGTCGGGACGAGCGCATCAGCGCGAAGCTGGCCGAGTTCGGCCGGGCCGGCGTGCCCATGTACCTGGTGGTGAGCCCCGCGGCGCCCGACAAGCCCGAGGTGCTGCCCGAGCTGCTCACCACCGACTCCGTCATCGAGGCCGTGCGCCGCGCGGCCGAGCGCGTGGCGGACGCGACGTAGCGAGATTGCTTCCGCTGTACCCCCACAAGGAGAGCTGACCGGATGAAGACGCTCATCAGTGCAGTCGCCCTCGCCGTGATGTTGCCCGTGGTGGCGCTCGCCGCCGACACCGCCCAGGTGGGCAAGCCCGCCCCGGCCTTCACCCTCAAGGACGAGGCCGGCAAGGAGCACTCGCTGGCGCAGTACAAGGGGAAGATCGTGGTCCTGGAGTGGACGAACTCGGACTGCCCCTTTGTGCAGCGCCACTACACGGCGAACACCATGCAGAAGACGCTGGCGGGCTTCGACGCGAAGAAGGTGGTGTGGCTGGCGGTGGACTCCACGGCGAGCCACACGCCGGACAAGGTCGCGGCCTGGAAGAAGGAGAAGGGCTTCACCTACTCCGTGCTGCAGGACGCGAGCGGCACGGTGGGCAAGTCCTACGGCGCCAAGACGACGCCGCACATGTACGTCATCGATGAGCAGGGCGTGCTGCGCTACGCGGGCGCCATCGACGACGACCCGCGCGGCAACAAGAAGGAGGGCACCACCAACTACGTGAAGACGGCGGTGGACGCGCTCCTCTCTGGCAAGCCGGTGCCGGCCACCAGCAGCGAGCCGTACGGCTGCTCGGTGAAGTACAAGAGCTGAGTCCGTGCCGTGGTGGTGAGGCCCTCGTGTCCCGAGTCGGGCGCGGGGGCCTTCGTGTATCAGGAGCCTGGGGTCTGCCTCACCGGGCAGCGAAAGGAGTAGCTGCGGCCAGGCGGCGGGTTCGATTCCCGCCGCCTCCACTGTTTTACTCCGTATCTGGGACAGAGACGGCACGCGCACCGTGACCCTTGATGGGATGGCGTTTCATCCGGTCCTGGTGTCCTCATGCCCCCGTGATTGACGAGCCTGTCATGGCGCCCCTGTAATCTCGGGTGGTGCTCCCTGCGCGCGGGGGCCATGGCCAGGAGGCTCCACATGCGGCGCTGGGTCGTTCTTCTGCTGGTCGCCTCCCTCGCGGCGTGTAGCACCCCAACGAAGGTCGTCCGCCTCGACACAGGCCAAGGCAAGCCGAGCGTCCACGTCCCGCGCCGCCACGTGGAGCCGGTGGAGGTGAGCCAAGAGGAGTTCAAGCAAGCCGTAGCGAAGCACGCGCCCTCAGTGCCCGTCGTGGAGCGGCCCCTGGAATACGTCGGGAGGCTGTTCGGAGTGCCCGAGCGAAGCGGCTGGTTCTGGTACGAGGGCCGGAGCCAGCGGCTCATGGCCTCGGAGCCGGGTAGCCACCACAACCTGCGCCTGCTGCCCGAGGACGAGGAGCTGAAGCGCTGCTACCTGCTGTGGTGCGAGCGGACGTGGGGAGCCGGGGATTGCCTGCGTCTGCTGGTGGGCAGGCCCTTCCTGGATGGGGATGCCAGGTACGCGCTGGCCATGGCCATCGCTCAGAGCAAGGTGTTGGGGGCCATGAAGGAAGAGCTCGCGCGGACGGTGAGCCCCCAGGCGGTAGTGGCCATGGTCGTCGGTGGCCTGACCATGTACGCCATTCTGTTGGCGCTGCCCGAGCCCGTGAGCAAGGGTGTGGCCACGCTGCTGACGCTAGTGGAGTGTCCGACAAGTCTTTCAACATAGTCGCGGAGCGAGAACGAGGCGGTCTCCGGGCGCGAGTTCAAGCAACTGGTCCGATGGTCAGACCAGTTCGAGCAGCGCGCGATCGGAAGGTGCCTCTGGGGCGGTTTCTGGCTCGAAGGCGCACTACCTTCGGTATCGTCTCCGCGAGTTGGGTAGGCCGCCGAGCAGCCGGCGTTCTCCTCGATGTGGTGCTGCGCCGATGTCTCTCCCGACTATGTTGAAAAACTTGTCGGCCACTCCACTAGGGGCCATGGCGTACCTGGGCTGGGACACGGTGTGGCGTCTGATTGATGGGTGGCTGGTGTTGATGAAGGAGGTGGATGGGGCCACCTCCTTCGACGAACTCCATGCGGCCGGAGAGAAGTTCGGGAATGTGATGGGGGAGAAGGCGGCCCGAGCGTTCGTCATGCTGGCGATGGTGGCGATGGGGAACACGGCTTCGGGGATGGCGGCGACGCTGCCGAAGTTGCCAGGAGCCGGGCAGGCGGCGGTGGTGGCCGAGACGCAGCTGAACATCCGCTTCACAGCCCCAGCTCTGGCTCAGGTGGAGTCGGTCGCCCTCAGCGCCGAGGGCGTCACCATCGCGCTGGCCCCCAAACGCCTTGGCCATGGCAGCGCGGGGGAGCGGAGGCAGCGATGCTGGCGCGCCGGTTCAGCCGCCCCGCTCCGGTGGCCCGGGTCAATGGGTCCAGACGGACGAGTACATGTCCGAGAGCGCCCGGGCCTATCAAGCCCAGAGGACGGGACGCCCAAGGGCTACGCCTACCGCGTCAAATCGGGTGACAAGGAAGTGGACTTCGATGGCTTCGACCAGGGGGTTCTCCTCGAGGCCAAGGGCCCTGGCTACACGCAGTGGATCAATAAGAAGCTGGAATTTTTCGGGAACTTCCAGGGGCGCGACCAGCTGCTTGATCAGGCGATGCGCCAGTTCAAAGCCGCCAATGGAACACCCATCCGATGGATTGTCGCTGAAGAGAAACTCGCGGGTGCACTCAGACTGCTCTTCGAGAAAGAAGGCCTCCCGATTGAGGTCATCCATATTCCTCCGGCTCCACGAGGAGTAGCCGTTCAATGATCGAAACCTATTACGCGGGCTCCTACTGGCTCGCCCGGTCCGAATCGGTCGCGGTTTGCGCACGACGGGCAGAGCATTTCTTCCACCTCCTGTGTCAATGCGATCCGGCGTGGAACCACTGGTATCAGCCGGATGACTCCTTCGAGGAGGCACGCAAACGCCAGTTCACGCCGAACGCCGCGAGATTCCAAGAGCTGTTCGCACAGGAGAAGCACCGGAGCGGTGATGGCTTCAGGTTCCGGCTGTGGACGGGCGACAGCCAGGAGGAAACCTCCTCCGCTGGAGCGGCGTGCGGTTCAGCTGAAACCCTACTTCCATCCAACTGCTTGCTCGAGCCCTTCGATGAAGGTCCTGTCGGGGAACGGATCCTGACTGCTTCCGTGATGACCGAGGTGTTGCGTGCCATGGCCCTGGCCTGGGAGCCGGAATGGGGGAGCGCTACGTCCAACGCGCACCGTCAGATGGCGGTGAAGGGATTCCCACATCCAGGCACCTTCGTGGGGTGGGTGATGTACTTCTCGCGGCTGCGAGGCACGGTGCCCCCACTGCCTGCCCCCGTGCGCATCGAGCCTGTGGAGGACAAGGGCACCCTCGTCATCCTCACTCCCGAGCGGTTCACCGCCTCCAACCCGGAGCACGTCGCGCTGGCCGCTCGCGTCCACGAGTTGCTGGACCGGGCCGGGTTGCTGCGGCCACTGCAGCCCTGGCCGGCAGGTTGACTGCGACTGTAGGTTGCTCCCTCGCACGACACGGGCTCGGGTGGGCTGGCAAGCCGACGGGACGGACGAAGCCGCATGTCACTAGCGGGGAGGGGAGAGAACAGGCGGGGCGTTACCTGGCGGCGCTCAATGAGGTTGTCGAGCCGGACAAGAAGCTCACGGGAGGCACCGGCTTCGAGGGGTCGCTCTTCCTTGAATTCGAGAACGGTGGAGCACTCTGGCAGTTGTCCTGGCGCACGCCAGAGCCCGGAGTGACGCTGTACCGCTGGAGCTACCGGCGCAAGCAACCCAATGCCACCTGGAAGGAGCGCACGGCCCAGAAGGCAGACGAGTTGCCCAGGGAAGAAATAGAACAGCGCGAGCGGCGCGCCCGGTGCGAGCTTGAACGCATCGTCGACGCCGCGTGCGAGGACGAGCGCCCGGAAGGCGTCGGCCTGGCCCCGCGCGGGCGGAGCACCGTCCAGGGACGGGAAGGGCAGCGGCATGCGCGCGGCGCTGACGGCCACGTGTCCACGCGCGGCGAGCATCAGGAGCCGGCGGACCCCGGTGCGCGTCACCGCGTCGGCGGCGGAGGATGTCTCGAGCAGCACCAGGTGCGCGAGCTCCTTTCCCCGCTCGTCGAGCACCCGGAGCGTGATGCGCAGGTACGGCGCCACGGCATCCGCCCGGAGGGACTCCTCGGGCAGGTCCACGCCGCACAGCCGGGACACCGCACGCGCGAGCGCTGAGGTGATCTGCTCCAATGTCCTGGGACGGTCCGGCCAACCGCCCCTGCTTCAACTGACTTGGTCTCCAGAGCACCTGGGATTGATCAAAGATTTTTATCGATTTGCTGGGTCACCCGCTCGGCAATGCGACTGTTCCATACATTGAGGGACTCGGTGAGAATTGCGCTTCCGTCGCCCTGTCCGGCAAGCTTCCATTCGTCGATGGATTCTTCGTTGCGCAGAAGCGTGCCGTTGCCCGTCGGGACCAGCTTCCACACATGAACGGCGCCATCCGTGCCATTCCAGATCAACCGGCGCTCGGCTTCCACTACAACGAGACGAGACTCCACCACCTGGCCCTGAGGTTCCCAAAAGATCACCGAACCGGGTGCGAGGGGTCCTTCGAGCCGCGCCGAAGCAAATTCGGGCATCCACTCGGTCCAGCGGTCGATATCGGTCAACACCGACCAAACAGCCTTCGGCGGTGCGTCGATGAGCAGTTCGGTGCGCGCGAGGGTTGCTGCGTTCGGATTGATTTCCGTTCGGATGCTGGACACGTCCTGGTCCTGGCATTGGACATGACAAATCGCGAGGATGGCGAGAAGTAGGATCTTGGCAAGGCCAGCTATTCTGTTCATCGATATCTCCGTTGTACTGCGGGTTGAAGCTCGGAAGTCTTGGGCGAGACGGTCAGGCCACGGAAAGTACGTTGACGGCGTTCTCCGGCAGGCAGCCGAGATGGACCAGGCTTGTCCGCACGGCGGCGTCGAGGCCCGTGCGCGGCTCGGGTCCGATCAGCTCGGTGAGGCGGCGATTGTCCAGTCGGATCGGATAGCGCCAATACTGGGCGATCTCGGCCGCTTCGCGCGGGAAGCCACGGAACGGCGAAAGCAGCGCCATCACCCACCACGGGAAGTGCCGCGTGGCAACCTTTCGTCCGACGACACGGGAGACGGCCTCGACGAGGCCGGTGCCACTCTGGTCGTAATACCCTTCGAATTGCACCCGCTCGAAGGGTTGAAGCTTTTCGCTTTCATCGAGCAGACGCGCTGCGGCCTCTGCCAGGTCCGGGAGATAGGCCCAGCTATGGCCACCACCGCGGGTAAGCTCGGTGAGCCGGTGCACCGGCTTTCCAGGCGTCACCATGGCCTGGGCGAACCAACTCGCGCGTGCGCCGGGACCAAAGAAGTCGCCAGCCCGCAGGATCAGCGAGGGGACCTCAGGGGCGGCCTGTTCCAACCGGCGTTCCAGCTCCACACGGATGGCTCCCTTGCGGCTGCATGGCTGCTGCGGCGTGCTTGCATCGATCACCGGCGTCCGGGCAGGATCGAAATTGTAGATCGTACCCGGCAGGAGAATGCGCGCGCCACCAGCCACCTGGGCGGCGGCAATCGTGTTGTCGATCATCGGCAGCACGAGCTTGTCCCAGTTGGCATAGTTCGGCGGGTTGACCGCATGGACGATCACCGAAACGCCACGGGCATGATCGACCACGTCCGCGCGGCGCATCGCATCGCCCTTGAGCCACTCTATCTGTTGGTTCTGCTTGTGAGCCGCCGCGGCGTCGCGGGCCATGCCGCGAACCTTCCACCCATGGCGCAGTAGCGCGCCGGCAATGGCTCCGCCTATTCCGCCGGTTGCGCCAAGAACAAGGGCTGTTTTGTTGGTTTCCATGATCGCGCTCCATCGCGTTTGCATTGCGATGAGACGAAGATGGGCCACGACGGGCTGAAACGGAATTGCACTCAACCTACAGCAGCTGTAAGGTTTTTTATGAGCACAACGATCTCGTGGGACGATCAACGCGTCTTTCTCGCCGTGTTGGAGACCGGCAGCCTGTCCGGTGCGGCACGCAGTCTCGGCCTTTCGCACCCGACAGTGCGGGCGCGGCTCGAGGCGTTGGAGCACGATCTGGGCACAGTCCTGTTTACCCGCTCGGTCAATGGGCTGACCCCGACGGAAACAGCTGAGGCGCTGCGGGACGCTGCCCGCACAATGGCCATGGCGTCCGACCTCTTCGTGCGCCAGGCATCGGCGCCTCACGGCACGATCGCCGGAACCGTTCGCATCAGCGTGCCCGATATCATGGGGGTCGAAGTGATCCCTGCCATGTTGCAGACGCTGCGCGAGCAACATCCGGCGCTGCGGATCGAACTATCGCTCAGCAACGCCCAAGCGGATATCCTGGCGCATGAAGTCGATCTGGCGGTGAGAACGGTGACGCCCAAGCAGAACGCGCTCGTGGCCCGGAAGGTCGCGGCGATTCCACTCGGCCTTTTCGCCTCGCCCGATTACGTCGCCCGGCGCGGCGTGCCGGAAAACGTCGATGACCTTGAGCACCACGATCTGATCGGGCCGGACCGCAATCAAGTTGATCTGGCCCTCGCTGCAAGCCTCGGTCCCCAATTCAAGCCGAACCGGTACGTTCTGCGCACCGATAGTCACCCGTCGCAGCTGGCGGCGGCGCGTGCCGGCGTTGGGATCGCGGTCTGCCATGTGCCGCTGGGCAATGCCGATCCGCGCCTGATCCGAGTGCTGCCTGATTTTGTCGTCCACGTGCTGGAAACCTGGATCGTGACGCATGAGAACCTGTCACGGGTGCCACGCGTGAGAGCGGTATTCGATCACCTCGCTGCTGCCTTCAATCGGATGCAGAACCGAAAACCAAGAGGCTAGCTCCGTAGGAAGAAAGCTGCCCGTGTCGGCAATCGTCACGAGGACGCGCAGTTGATCCAGAGTGAGGTTGCCCATCATGCTCCATCATCCACGCCGATGGAGATCATCATGATTTAATCACTCCCGTGGGGGAGAGGCGGCGTTTAGATTGACGAAATGCAGATGAGCACGAAAACAAAAAGCATGACGCGCCGGGGGCTGCTCGGCGCGATGGGTCTGGCGGTGGTGGCGCTTCCCCTTACCCGCTTCCTGGCGTGGGCGAAGCAACCCGCGAAGCAGGTGGGGAAGGGCTGGGCCACCGGAGGAACCGCCGCGATGACCGGCGCCAGTGCCTACCCCAATCCCTTCACTTCCCAGGTGGGAGCGGCGTGCAAGCTGACGTGCGAGCAGGTCGTGGGCCCCTGCTATGGGAGCACGAAGGTGCGCAAGGACATCAGCGAGGGTCACGCGGGGCTGCCCGTGCGGCTCGCGTTCCGGATATTGGATGAGACCTGCAAGCCCGTTCCGGGGGCGAGCGTGGACATCTGGCATGCTGGACCCGAGGGCGTCTATTCAGGCGACGATCAGCACCCGCTCTGCAATCCCCATGACGAGAAGGCGCGAGCCGCGCATTGGTTCCGGGGTGTGCAGACAACGAACGACGAGGGCCGGGTGGATTTCAATACCTGCTTTCCTGGCTGGTACAAGAGCCGGACCGTGCATATCCATTTCACCATCAGGATCGCGGGCACCGAGAGCGTGACGTCTCAACTCTACTTCGAGGACTCGCTCAACGACGACATCCTGAGCACCCAGGCGCTCTACAACACGCGTGGCGTACGCGACACGCGCAACTCAACCGACAAGACGGCGGCACCCGACAAACAGGGTGACTTCGTGCTCCAAGCCCGGAAGATGTCGGATGGTGCGCTGCTGGCCTGGAAGACATTCATCGTCCGCTCCTCGACGGGCATTCCCTTGTGCGATGCCAGCAGCGAACACGTCAAGGCGTTGATGAAGTCGGGCGTCAATCCTGCGGACCCAAACACCTTCCCCTCCGAAATGCTCTCCCCGGAGAATTGAGGCGTATAGGAGCATGGCGCGGCACCCTCCCGGATGAGCGACCCCCATTACCGATGGCGAGCTTCAGGTCGAGCGCCAGGGGCTCGCTCGATCTCAAGGCGGCGTCTCAGGTCCTCGAGCAGCCAGCGCCCGGCGGGACCGAGCATTCGATCACGTCTGTGGGCCGCATAGATCGTCAGCCCGTCGCGCGGAGTCGTATCCTGATCGATGTGGAGCAGCGTCAGCCGGCCGGCAGCGATCGGTTCGGCGACGAGATGCTCGGGCATGCGACACCACCCGAAGCCGGCAAGCAGGAAGTCGAGACGCCGTCCAAGATCGACGAAGCGCCATAGTCTCGCGCTTAGAAGCCCATAATTCTCGCCGCCGGGCTCGACTGGATCCGTGAGCACGAGCTGGACGTGCGGCTCCAGGTCAGCCCGCGTAGCCGACCGCCCGAGCGAAGCGAGCGGATGCGCGGGCGCCGCCACGGGCAGCAACCCGATCCGGAGCAGCGGGTAGGCGACGATATCGTCGGGAACGGCAGGTAGGAGCAGGCAGATCGCCAAGGCGGCCGAGCCGTTGCGCAGGCGCCGCAACGAACCGCCGAGCCCCTCCGTCGAGAAGCTGACCGGAAGAGCGGGAAAGGTGCCGCTGAGCGCGCGCAGACTTTCGATCAGCGGCGCCGTCGGCACCAGGGGATCGATCGCGAGCGCGAGTTCGGGCTCCAGCCCCGCGCGCGTGCTTGCCGCCACCGCTTCGAACCGGGTCGCGCTCGCCAGCACCAGCCGCGCCTGCTCGACGAGCACGCGCCCGATCTCGGTCAGCTGCGGTCGGTGACCGCTCCGGTCGAAGAGCAACACCCCCTGCATGTCCTCGAGCGTCGCCACGGCCTGGCTGATCGCCGATTGCGCACGGCGGAGCTTGCGGCCAGCAGCGGAAAAGCTGCCCGTGTCGGCAATCGTCACGAGGACACGCAGTTGATCCAGAGTGAGGTTACCAATCATGCTCCATCATCCACGCCGATGGAGATCATCATGATTTAATCACTCCCGCAAGGGAGAGGCGGCGTTTAGGTTGACGAAATGCAACCGACAGGAAACCTCTAATGTCCAAGCTTCTCATCGTCGAGACCAGGCCGCGCGGTGACCAGTCCATCTCGCGCAACATGACCCGCCGCTTCGTCGCCGAATGGCGAGCCGCGCATCCAGGCGGCGAAGTGGCCGAACGAGTCGCCAGGCCCAATGCATTCGGTGAGCCAGCTTCAAGTCCTTGGAAAGACTTGGGGATTCGTAGGGATACCCAGTCTCGTTCCGGGGCTTGAGTCCCGCGTGTCGAGTCCTTTGACACCCTCTCGGCGGCTCGATGACCTGCCTCTCCTCGGACTACTTGAGCCGGTAGGTCGCCACGACCGCGTCGTGGTCGGAGTGGAGGCCGCGCTCGTACTGCGTCCGGACGTGCTTCAACTCCCGGTCCCGGGTGTGCATCAGGTAATCGAGCGTGCTGCTGCCGTGGGTCCCGACGTGGAGCTTGTTGTCGTAGACCACGTCGTTGCCGAGCACCTTGTAGTGGTTGCGGTTGAAGTCACCGCCCACCACGACCTTGCACCCCTGCTTCTCGAAGCGCTCGACCATCGCGTCGAGCTGCGCCATGTGCTTCTTCCACATCTCCTGCCGCCAGGGGGTGGTCGGGCGGCCCAACTTGGACTTCGTCCAGGCGCCGGAGACGAGGTGGGTGTTGATCCGCACGACCTCTTCACCGGTCTCCTTGTTCTTCAGCTTCGCCCAGGTGATGTACCGGTGCGGCGACACCTTGGCCTTGCCGTTGTGGGTGCGCTTGAAGCCCGCGTCCTGGAGGTCCCACTCGGACTTCTTCCAGGAGATGGGATTCGGGATGCGGAGGTTGCCATCCTTCGGCATGTAGTGGCCCCACTCCTTGCCGAGGCTCTTGATGGCGTCGAAGTACCGGGGGGGAGAGATCTCCTGCCAGCCGATCAGATCTCCCTGCGCCGCGGCCTTGCGCACGTCGTGGAGGACCTGGTGCTGCGGCATCTCCGGGTTGGACTTGATGTTGGCGGTCACCGTCCGGAACGTCCCGGTCTTGCCGGTGTCACCCGCGTTGTTCGGCGCGCTGGTTCCATTGCCCGAATTGCCGCCGTCCACCTGGCCGCCGTCCGGGTTTCCCTTGGGCCCGTCGAAGCGATCGCTGAGGTTGAGCTTGTTCCAGATCCAGCTGCCGACCTTCCCGTCCACCTTGCGGTCGTTGTGGCGCTCGAAGCGCTTCACCGCTTCGGTCGTCCGCTGATCGTAGTGACCGTCGACGGGACCTTTGAGCAGCCCGCGCTCCTTCAGCTCGTTCTCGAGTTTGCGCACCGCCGGACCGTGAGAACCGGCCTTCAGGATGACAGCTCTGGGACCAATCCTATTGGACATGAAGAATTCTCGGACTTTGGGGGACCGAGGTTGCGTCCCCGATACGAAAGCCGAGAAAAAGCCCAGCAACCCGTGGAGATTGCTGGGCTTTTGAATGGGGCAAGCGGCCCCTGGAACGACGTGGTCAGCTCCGTGGGCGTCAGCTTCCGCTGAGCTCAGGGCGGGGTGCTCAGTAACAACGCCAATACGAGACACCCTCGTCGCAATAGCACACTTGGTGACCGACATCCCCGATCTTGCACGTCCGTGGGTTGGCTCCAGCCGCTGGGCAGGCGCTACCCTCCAATTCGTGGCAGTAGAGCAACACCGCGGCACGGACCTCGCCTGTCTCATGGGCACCCGGCTGCTCTATACCGAGCGGCTCGGCATCCATGTCTGCTTCGACACCACCACAGCCCACCAGCAAGCACGCAGACAACACGACCCTGATGATTCCTCGCATGTGCCCTCCAGGTTGTGAAGCTTCGCAAGGCTCTCACGACTCTTTGACAATAACTACTGCAAACGTATGCGGCCGATGCACCGGTGGCCTTCAAATGGGAGATTGCCTCGCGCTGCGACGGCCGAAAAAGAAGGCCCCGAAGCACCTGATGGTGCGTCCGCTCAAGGCTTCGCGCCCGGGGCCTTGCCGGAGGCGGGCTCGACCGCGGGCGCCGGCACCAGCCGCGCGATGCGATCCGGTCCGTTGAAGGCGACGTAGAGGTAGCCATCCGGACCGCTCACCACGTCGCGCACCCGGCCCACGTCCTTGAACAGCACCTCCTGGTGCACCACCTTGCCGCCCTTGAGCCTCAAGCGCCGCACCTCCTGCTGCGCGAGCGCGCCCACGAACAGCTCGTTCTTCCACTGGGGGAAGTGGCTGCCCGTGTAGAAGTCCACCGCGCACACGGCGATGGAAGGCGTCCAGTGCAGCACGGGCTGCTGCATGCCCTCCTGCGCGGTGCGGTCCGTCATCGGCGTGCCGTCGTAGTTCATGCCGTAGGTGATGACCGGCCAGCCGTAGTTGAGTCCGGGCTCGATGCGGTTGAGCTCGTCGCCGCCCCGGGGGCCATGCTCCGTCTCCCACAGCTCCCCGGTCACCGGGGGCCGCGCCAGTCCCTGCGGGTTGCGGTTGCCATAGCTCCAGATGCTCGGCAGGGCGCCCTCGCGGCCGACGAACGGGTTGTCCTTCGGGATGCTCCCATCCTCGTGGAGGCGGTGCACCTTGCCGTTGGGCCTCGACAGGTCCTGCGCGTCCTCCTTGTGGCCCCGCTCGCCGATGGAGAAGAACAGGTGGCCCTTGCCGTCGAAGACGAAGCGCGAGCCGAAGTGCACACCCGCGGTGCGATACAGCCTGGGGGGGGCGCGCGGAAGATCGACTGCTGCTCCACGAACCGGCCCTCGCGCAGCTTGCCCCGGACGATGGCCGTCATGGCCGAGCCATTCGCGCCCGGGTCACTGTAGGAGAGGTAGATCCACCCGTTCTTCGCGTAGTCGGGATGCACGGCGACGTCGAGCAGGCCGCCCTGCCCCCGGGACCAGACCTGCGGGGTGCCGCGGATGGGCTCGGGCAGGAGGCGGCCCTTCTCCACCACACGCAACCGTCCGGCCTTCTCCGTCACGAGCATGCGCCCGTCGGGGAGGAACGCCACAAGTATAGGACGGATAGGAGCCCTGTAGAGAGGTGGCGGCCAGGAGCGGAGGTGGCGAGGAGGGCCGCTGACGGGGGCCCGCCCGAGCAGTGAGCCAGGCGGGAGGAGAAGCCGCGTTGCCCCTTGGGGTACACGCTGGCCCAGGCCGCCCTCCCATGAGGTGCGCGGCAGGGGCCTGGCTCTGTTGGCGCTGGCGGCTTGAGCTTCAACACCACGAGGCGTGGAGGGGCCCGTGCGCCGGGGCCAGCCTCGCACCTGCCGTGGGCAGGCCCAGGTGCTCCACAATCGCTCCCACCCCTCCCGCCTCGTTCACGTACCCCAGCACTCGCCGCCTGCCTCCACACCTCACGCAGGCCAACACGTCGAAGTCGAACATCCTCCTGAGCAACTCGGCGAAAGTCTACTCGCGGCGTCCTCTCCTTCATCCGCTCCTTGCTGGCCGCTGCCTGGGGCGCCACGCTCGCCTCCTCCGCTCCCGCTTGGGGGAGCGGGGCGGGCTGCGCGGCCTCTCCACCGACGGGGCTCACTGCTCGGGCGGCCCCTGCCAGCCGCCCTCCGTTGAGATTGCCAGGCTTCCCAGGTTGGCCCCGACGGGATTCGAACCCGCCTCCTGTTTTGGAGACATTTTGGAGACAGGGGCCACTCCAGTCTCATCGCGGGCGAGCTAGCGGGTGGCCTTTTCGGCCGGGAGGAGCTGGCCGCGGATGTCGCCGTAGTAGGTCTGCCCCGTCGTGTGGAGGTTGAAGTACAGGTCGCCCGACTGGGCCATCTGGGCCATCCCCGCCACCGTCAGCACTTTGGTCGGCTTCGCGCCGGACAGCGACGGGCTCGGGATGATGCAGCCCATGGTGAAGGCGCCGATCACGCTGCCGTGGCCGTGCTCCGTCGTCTTGACGATGTGCTCGTTGCGGATCTCGACCGAGAACATGCCGTCGGCGATGTTGCTCTTGAGGTCGGTGGCGACGGCGAAGTCGACGAGGATCGGCCCGAGGATGCCCGGCTTGCCGCAATGGATGTGGAACATGTTGATCTCGGCCGTGTTGACGCCTTCGATCTTCACGTCGACCCAGGCGCGGCTCAGGTCCTTGCTGAATCGGAGCTGACCGTGGCCGCGATGGCCCGCCGCCTCGCGCTCCGCCCGGCTCAGCGACGGCGTCTGCGAGCGGAACTGCTTCGGCACCGACGACGGCGTGTTCGCCTCCTCGTCGCCTTCCTGGTGCGGCGTCAGCCACGACTCGAACACCATCCCCACCTCCGTCCCCTTCGATGGGTCGAGCACCGGCGAGGTCGGGGTGGCAGCTGGCCTGGTCGTCTTGGCCGACTCCGGCGGCTCCTTCGCCCAAGCCACGCCTCCGCCCCCGATCAGCACCGCACACAGGAATGCATCTCGCACGATACGCATGGACCCCCCCTGTCCGCTTCGTTGCTGAGCTCCGACCCTATCAGTGCGGAAACACCGCCGAAAGTAGCTTCCTCCGCACCGTAAAAGCTCCAACCCGGTGAAGAGCAAGTGCGTGGTTCCGTTCGGCAGCGGGCGCTTCATCCGATAGGCGATGCGGCCGTCCTCCGCTCGTGACAAACGCTCCAGCGCCAACGCTCCGCGTGCTCCATGGCGGCACAGCCGCTCCAGCCCCTGCCTGTCGTTCGCGTGAAGGTGCGTGTTGGCATGCAGGGAGAATCCCTCCAGGAAGGCACACCGGGGTTGCTTGCTGGGAGGAGGCCGGACGTCCACCTCCGGCCAGCGCAGCCGCTGCTGTAGCGAGTGCGCCTGGTATGCCAGCAGCGCGTCCTCGGGCCCTTGTGCGGGGAGGGTCCCTCTTTTGTCCAGAAGGCGCAGCACCCGGTGACGCACCACCCGCAGCAGTCGCTCCACCTCACATCAACGCGCCAGGCCCTGCGGGAGTTGCGCGAGCAGTACCGTGCTTTCGTCTCGACATTCCGAGAAGCAGCAGCGCGCTGGCGGCAGGGGGACTTCTCGGCCCGCTTTCCTCTCTTCTCCTTCCCGCCACGTGTCGTGCCGAATCGTGTCGCTCGAGTTCTTTGACACCCTCTCGGGGTGACGGGATATGAACCCTGGCGCAGCCACTGCCTTTGTCCAAGCCCAGAGCACCTGCGTTTCGAAGACATCCTGCTGTACATCCGGTCGGGAAGGTCCATGCGTATCGGCATCAAGGGAATCTTTCAAAAGCTCGTTCGCGCATTGGGTGGCTTGCCGCGGATCCTCGCGGTATGGCTCGCATTCTTCGTGGCGATGTGGGCCAGCCGAGGGGCAGGTGGCGGTTATGTCGCCTTGGGGTGCGCGATCGTGCTGGCCGGTGCGCTGTGGTGGCGCGGGTGGCGGCAGCGGTCGCGTGGCACAAGCGTCAGGCGCGCCGTGGTGATGCTGCTGGCGCTGGTGCCCTTGGGATACCTGATGATCCCGCTGGCGTCGTCCGTGCTGCCTTCCTTGCCGGCGGACGCGACGGTGCAGCTTTGGCCGACCGGGCCAGCTCGCAAGGTGGCGGTCTATCGGTATCCGCCCGCCGATGCTGCTTCCGCCAACGGCCTGGCGCTGGTGTTCGTGCACGGCGGGCCCGGCGCCTACGTGCGCGACTTCGAGCGCCGCTTCTTCGCGGAATTCGCCCGCGACGGTTTCGACGTGGTGCTCTACGACCAATTCGGCGCCGGCCGATCGCCCCTGGGCGATGCGCGCACCTACACGCACCAGAACAACGTCAACGACCTCGTGGCGGTGCTCGAGCGCGTCAACAAACCCGTGGTGCTGGTGGGGCAATCGTATGGCGCGACGTTGGTCACCTCCGCGCTGATGCGGGCCGAGGTGCGCGATCGCGTGAAGTACGTCGTGTTGACCGAGCCCGGCAAGATTCCCGGAGCGGCGTTCTCCTCCAGCCCCATGATGGCGGAAAAGACCACGCGCGCGCCGGATGGTGCGCGGCCGCCCAGCGCCGCGGTGCTGACCAGGCTCGTGGCTCCGCGCGCGTTGCTGGCCTTGGCGCTGCCGGCGGATCAGCGCTATGTGTCGCAGGAAGAGCTCATCAACCATTACACGCCGGACGTGCAACGTGCGTTGGTAGCCAACGCGTTCTGCAAGGGCGATACCGGGCTGCTCGAGGCATTCGAGCCAGAGCGATTCAACCTGTTGGCCAATTTCCGCATCAGCCGGGAGGCGCAGGGGAGCCCGACGCCCGACCTCACGGGGATGTCCTCTCCCGTGTTGTTGCTGCTCGGCGAATGCAGCTATATCCCGCGCGGCCGGGCGATGGAGTACTTCGATGTCTACCGGATCGCCCGCAGTCACCTGATTCCGGGTGTTGGACATATCCCCTGGGGCAACGAGCGTGGGCAACGCCTGACACGCGAGGCGATCGTGCGCTTCGTGGCGCAGCAGCCGGGTCCGCTGCCCGATGAGCCGACGGCATCCGATCGGAACGCCTTTGTGTCGGCAGGGCGATAGGGACGCATTGACCGCGGCAAATTGGAGACAGCACCAGGGGCGTACGGTGCTTTCTAGCGCAGCGCCGCGAGGGCCGCGCCGACCTTCGCCACCGTCACCGACACGGGCGTCGCGGAGCTCCTCGAAGGCCCACCGCAGCTCCCGCGCCGCCTCCTGGTCACGCACGGTGGCGCGCCTGGCGAGGAAGGTCTCCCACAGGGGGGTGAGGAGTCCAGCCAGCTGACCCGGCGGGAGATCGAGATCCGCGAAGGAGAGGACCGCATGGGTCCTCCGGTACGTCGAGGAGAGATCTCTCCAGGAGGTCGCGGCGAGGTGCAACTGCTCCCTCGCGACCGCGAAGAGGAGGATCGCCGCGGCGAATGCGGTCGCGCGCAGGGCTATCGAGGACCTCTGACCTCCCGTACCCTGCGCCGGGCAGCCGAGCCGAAGTGCCGGCTTGCTCGACAGGTCTACCGATAGTATTTTGCAACTGGTTGCGGTTTGCAATCACGACTGGAGGAATCCCATGGGGGTCTTGACCTTCGCGCTCAACGTGACCTTGGACGGGTGCTGCGACCATCGGGAGGGGATCGCGGACGACGAGCTGCACGACTACTTCACGCAGCTCATGGACGCGGCCGGGGCGATGCTGTGGGGGCGCACCACCTACGAGATGATGGAGAGCTACTGGCCGGCGGTGGCGCGCGACGAGAAGGCCCCCCGAGCGATGCGGGAGTGGGCGCAGAAGCTGGATGCCAAGCCGAAGTATGTCGTCTCGGCCTCGCGACACGACTTTCCGTGGAACAACACCTTCCGCATCGCGGGGGATTTGCACGAGGCCGTGACGCAGCTCAAGGAGAAGACCCCGCGCGGCGTCCTCGTGGGCAGCCCCATGCTCGCGACCGAGCTCGAGCGGCTGGGGCTCATCGATGAGTATCGCTTCGTCGTCCACCCGGTTCTCGCCGGCCATGGCCCGACCTTGTTTCAGGGCCTCGAGCGCTCGCGGCGCCTCGAGCTCCTCTCGACGAAGCGCCTCGCATCCGGCGCGATGGCGCTGCATCACCGCCGGGTCGACGCAAAGTAGAGCAGTACGTTCAGACCCACGGAAAGAGGACGCCCCCGATGGCGACTCTCCACTTCATCTGCGGCAAGGCGGGCGCGGGCAAGACCACGCTCGCGCGCGAGCTCGGCCGGACCCTCCCGGGCGTGTCGGTCGTGTTCGACGGTACGAAGCGGCTGGCCGTCCTGCGCGCGGGACGGCAAGCCGCCAAGTGACCGCCGGCTGTGGAGCCAGGCGAAAGGTGCAGGGGTATGTGACGGCCCGCGCTGGGGTGCGCTCGATAGGGGAGCACCTGGGACTTGCCACGCAGGCCCTGAAGCGGGCCCCGGCCCGGGGACCACTCCAGCGGGCGTGGTGCTTACCCTGGCGTAGCCGCTGTCCACACGCCCCAACTGCCTGCCTCTCTGCTCGAGCGAGGGCGGCCAGGGCAGGGGTGTGCTCCCAAGGGGTTGCACCGTCCCGTGCACCGGCGCGGCGCGCGGCCTTGCTGGGGAGCTGTTCACGGCCCTCGAGCGCGTGGCGGCGCCAGACGGCGGAGCGGTCCGGTTGGAGGCGGAGTACCTGCTCGTGTCCGCGGTGGCGGCCTGAGCACAGCCGCGACGGCTTCTCAGCTCGCGATGAGGCCGCTCGAGCGGGCCGCCACCTGGGACGTTCGTGTCAGTGGCCGCGCGACGAGAATCACCCAGATGCCGTACGCCAGCATGAACGTCCGGTTGGGAATCCCGAAGTAGCGCATCTGCATGAGCAGGGGGACCATGATCGCGATGCTCAACCAGACGGCGGCGGCCCAGGGGAGCAGGCGCGCCCCGGACCAGGGCGCCTGTCGCCGCAGCGCGAGCGACACGAGGAGCACGGCCAGCAGTTCACCCGGCACGCCGATCATGAACCCCACGCCGTGCATCCTTCCAGAGAAGGACATCTTGGACTGATCCGCCGTCGTCGGGTCCATGGGGAAGGCGCCTCCCATCGCGAGCCCGACGGCCGTCAGGAAGAGGCAGACGAGCCCCAGCCGGCCGAGCCAACCCCGTGCCGGGCCCACGAGCGCCACGAGGAGCGCCAGGCTGGCCAACGCGAAGGCTCCGAACGAGATCCCCATCACGACACCGTAAGGGCCGATCGCGTACTCACTGATCATGTGGGACGTCGGCGCGAGATCCGGCCGCAGCACATGCAGCAGCAGAAGGGCCAGAAGCGCGACGGAGGCTGCCACGACGGCGACTCGAGCGGATGGGGTGGTCATATCTTGAATTCGGTATAGTCTACTACACCGAATATGGCAACCCGACGCAAACGCACCTATGCATCGCCCAGGCGGGACGAGGCCGCGGCCGTCACCCGGTCTCGCGTCCTCGACGCGGCCAGGACGCTCTTCGCGCGCCGCGGAATCGATGCGGTGACCATCTCCCAGATCGCCGAGCGCGCGGGCGTCTCGAGCTCGTCCGTCTACGCGTTGTTCAAATCGAAGGAAGGGCTCCTGCTGGCCCTGACCCAGGAGGCGCTCTTCGGGCGGGGCTACCGAGCCGCGAGCGCGCGACTCGACGCGGAAGCGGATCCTGTGGAGCAGATTCGAATGACGGCCTCCGTGGCGCGAAGCATCTACGAGAGCGAGGCCACCGAGCTCGGACTGCTTCGGGGGGCTTCCAGCTTCTCACTCGCGCTCCGGCGTCTGGAAGCCACGCTGGAGGAGAAGCGCTTCGCGCTCCAGGAAACGCGCGTCCGTCGCCTCTTCGAGGCGGGCAGGGCGAGGGAAGACCTCTCGCTCGAGAAGGCCCGCCGTCTCTTGTGGATGTACACGAGCCGCGACGTCTACCGGCTCCTCGTGCTCGAAGGCGGCTTTACCCCCGAGGAGTACGAGACCTGGCTCGCCCAGACACTGCTCGCCGCGCTCGTCGCACCCCTCCCGGGCCGCTCCCGCGCGTGAGTGGGTTCGCCCCGATTCCGCCCTTCCATGAAGCGGCTCGCGAGGAAGGACGAGCCAATCATGACGACAGGTGGCGAGGAGGGCCGCTGACGGGGGCCCGCCCGAGCAGTGAGCCAGGCGGGAGGAGAAGCCGCGTTGCCCCTTGGGGTACACGCTGGCCCAGGCCGCCCTCCCATGAGGTGCGCGGCAGGGGCCTGCACCCGGACTGCAACAGCCTCTCGGCACTGGGCTCGCAGGCGCGCGCCCTGTCCATGCACCGCGTCTGCGCGCAGCGCGGGGCCGACGACGCGCTGAGCAGCGCCTCGAACTTCTACGAGACGCTCCAGCATTCCTCACTGGCGAAGATGAGCCAGATGCTCTGGAGGCGGCAGGAAACATCGCGTGCTGGATTGCAGCCGAACTCGGTGCTGAAGAGGCCGGACTCACAGGACAAGGCGAAGATCGCGTACTGAACTTCCTGACGAACTACGCCCTTCGTGAGCACCCAGATCGCCGAGGCAGGACGCAGAAGCGGGAAGGGTCGGACTCGCGCGAGCCCGAACCCATGGAAGCTTCTGCGTAATCCGTCGATGACGATGCTGTGACGGCAGCGGCGTCACACGCGGAGGAAGAAGGGCGCAACCGCGCGCGGGAGAAATAGGTATTTCCCCCAGAACTCCGGCCTATAGCCGGCTCGAGTTCTGCGGTTCGGGGCTCATCTTCATCTCGATGCTTGCACTACGACTTTACTTTGTGGCGCTTGAGGATTTCTTCCTGGATTTCGATTGGCCTTAGCCTCTTTTTGCCTGCATCGGTCTTGATGTAGACCTCTCCATTTCCTGTTGAGTACAAGTACTTGTGCGTCGCAATTGGGACGACTATCTCCACAACAAACAGGTCCTGAATTCTTCTGTCTTGTTCGTAAACGGCATGAAGATCGATCCGATATTCGGTAGGCGCCAAAGGGGGTTCTATCTTGAGCAGGTTTTCGGTTATGACTCTACGCAGTTCATCGCGCATGCCCTGCGTCAGCTTCACACCGACAACAACCCCATCATCTTTTATGCCCCATAAAATCCGCCCCACTTTCCCGCGACCTTCTGCGTTCAAATACGCAACCACATACTGATCTGCCAAACTATGGATTGATCCGATTGGGTTGTTTCCTTTTACCTCTTTGAATTCGCAATACCTGCTCTCTTCGTGCGTGAATTGCTTTCCCAATAAAAACGGACGGACGGCAAGTTGCTTGACGCGCGCTCGCCTTGACTTTTCCATTTTGCTCAGGAAAGAATAGTCAAAGTAAATTGCTGATCCTGGTGAGGCTCTTGGGATGCTCAGTTCATGGGTCTTCGCCTCAAAACCTGAGGCCAATGGACGTGCCGTAGTTAGAATGACTTGATCCCTTTGTCCTACCCTGCTGATCATTCTGAGTGCCATCACCCAAGCTGGCGTATCAAAGACCGAGCCCGCATCATCAACAATCAGGGGAATTGAGATTCCCGAGCGTTCGCGCAACAGGTATTCATTGATGAGAGTCAAGAGCCACGACATGCCGATCGAATGATTCCGCTTTGACCGGCTCTTTAAGGCATCCCTGATC
This sequence comes from Archangium violaceum, assembly GCF_016887565.1. NCBI lineage: Bacteria > Pseudomonadati > Myxococcota > Myxococcia > Myxococcales > Archangiaceae > Archangium > Archangium violaceum. The sequence goes on along the minus strand of NZ_CP069396.1, from coordinate 12,292,793 downwards.
TGGGGCCTTAAAGTTATTAGTGACTGGTCGCCTTCGAAAATCTGGTCGATGCGCTCAATGTCATCGTCGGCCATGGGGGCTGGATGCGACATGGATTCGCGACTGAGAAATAGATTCGGACCATCAATGTCTGCCAGCATCTTCAATAGTTGCTGACTGAAACCTGTGGAGACCTGTTGTTGCAGGGACGCGTCAACAGATCTGCTAAGCTTCAGGGGATGTGAATTTTTTTCAATCTTGGTATTGATCGTCTCATGGTTTTCTCCATTTCTTATTTCAAGACGCAATGTCGATTCTCCAGTGCGTTCTGAAGTTGCTTTGGCTCCCTTCCCGAACAGCGAAATTGCGATGGCTCCAATCAACTGGGTCTTCCCAGAAGCATTGGGGCCTATTATTGCGTTGACGCCTTTGGGGTTGAAGTGAAGAGTTAGTTCAGGAAACGGTCCAAAGTTGGATATCTTGATGTTGTCGAAGAACATTTGACTATATCCATGAACTAGAAAGGAATGTCGCTAGGGGGTGTGGTGCGTGTGACCTTGGCCTCCACGGCCACTTTCCACAGGTCCGTTTCGGCCAGTTCCATCTCGGCCTCCACACGCTCTACGAGTCGGCGCACTTCTTCCATGTAGCCCCGCTCTGTTGGCCGCACAGGGAAAACGCTGTAGCCGTATGCAGCCAGATCAGCGTTGCGCTGGGCGTCTTCCTCTGCTTTGGTCTCCGGGTGAGCACCATCGAGTTCGATCGCTAGCCAGCGATAATTCAACTGCTGGAGAGGCACGAACAAAACGAAGTCAGGCCGTCGCCGTTCGGCGACTCCGATACGAGCCTGTGGAATCAGCATGGGGAACTGCCGATCCTTTACGAAGCGCAGATAATGATGCAAGAAGCGCTGCTCTGCTTCAGTCTGGCAGAGCTTTTTGGTGCGCTCCCACAGTGGGCATGTGTCTATCCCGGTGCTCCAGCCAGAGACAAGATGGCAATCGTTGCTTTCATCATCGTCGTAGTCGATATCGGAGTCGTATGGTCGACAAGTGTCGCGAAAGACAGGTACGTCCAGCACTGTCCCCCGTCGCTGAGACCAAAAATGGCAGCCTTTGAATTTATCGGACGCCTGCTTCACAAAGGAGCGGATGGACCATGGCGGCGCCCACTCGGATGCGATATTGCTGTGTTCTGGCGGTGTCGCGTAGACCTTGAACCGTGCAAGCTTGTCCGGGCCGAGGAAGAGGAATGGCGGTACATTCGGCTTTTCGTCGGGGAGTTTTTGCGAGTTGATTGCACCGCACTTGCACGTCCACTGCTGGGGAAAGCGACGTGATTCCCGATCGAGCCAACCAAAGGTTGTCTTGCAAGATCCGCAGGTGGATTTGAGCACTCTGTGCTGATAGCCCATAGCGCGACTCCTTGGTTTGTACGTTCGAAAAAGCGATGCACCGTGCACTGCCTGTGCGGGGACGTAGCACCGCCCCCCGATACCGCCAATTTCCGGCGAGGAACCCGCGTCGCACCTGTCGCCTTCGCGACGGGCGGAGAGCCTGGCCGTGTCGCAGCTCCACGAGGGGCCGGGGCTTGGGTCCCGAGATGGCTTGAGTCCCTAGTTGCCGAAGATCTTGAACGAGAGGCCGTCCTGCTCTCGTAGGTGCATCGCACCTGGTTGTCCTCCCTCCCCAGGGATGACGTGGTGCGGCAGGTAGCCTCGGGGTCGCTCCAGACACCCGAGCCCCAAAGGGCGTGTCAGACCCCCCATGTATACTGCTCCCCGTGTGTGGCGATGTGTGGTGTCGGTCACCAATCAGGAGGGGAAGACCCATGTACGGACGGAAGAACACTCGGCAGAGCAGGACCAACCGCAACCCCGGTCAGGGTTCGCGGGCGAAGCAGCAGGCCATCGCAAGCGGGAGCCCCATCAAGACCATCATCACCCGGGCGCTCGGACTGCCCTCCATGGAACAGGCATGGGGCAAGGGAGCGGACGGAGAGGAACACGTCGGCGAGCTTCTGAATCAGCTCCAGCCGCTTGGGTGGACTGTCATTCACGACCTGAAGATCAGCTCTAGTGGAGCAAACGTGGATCACCTTGTTATTGGGCCTCCAGGGGTCTTCGTCATCGACACCAAGTTCGTGAGTGGGAATGTGTGGGTTGGCGGGTCTAACGTCATGGTGGGAGGTTTCTCCAAAGACTACGTGGAGAAACTGGAAGCGCAGGCAATGCGCGTCCGCGAGAAGCTTTGCAATGCCACCGGTTGGGGCTCCCTGTGGGTGCAGGGGTTGCTCGTGTTCGTAGAGCCGAACCTGACGGTGAAGGAGCAGCCGAATAACGTGGTGGTGCTCTCCGACGACGAACTTGTTCCCGGACTTCTCCAGCAGCCGCCGAAACTCTCCCCCCGCCAGATGGAGATGCTCTCTCAGGTGGCGATGAGCGGGAACACTTGGATTTGAAAGCCCTAACAGAAGAGTGCGCGGGACCTGGACACGGAACGGATAAGGAGCCGGGGCTTTGGTCCCACGTGGATCGGGGTTCGTTTTCTTCTTGAAGCTCGCTGCGAGAAGAGGAACACGGACGGCGCGGTCTTGGGAATTCTCACGCGAGTGTTAAGTGTCCCGACTAGGATTTTGCGCGGTCTTCCAAGTGGTACAACATGGCTGTATGGTCAATGACATATACAAATGCCGCTTGGAAAACGACGACTACAGCGTCTATGACGAATCCATCCCAGCGAAGTCGGCTCATGAAGCAGCAAACATCTTTCGCCTCACCGTTGAATCGAAGGGTGCAAGGCCCGGAATCATAGTCGTCCGAGATCCGGATGGGCATAGGCAGCGCTTCAATTGGGATGATCTGAAGCCGCTACATTCGTAGTTCTTGATGGCGAAACTACACGGGAGCGGAGTGCCCATTAAGCTCTCCGCTCCCGTGTAAGGTCCTAATGCGCACCCTTGTAGAAGCTATAGAGTGTCAGCATGTAGTGCGCGATGCCCAAGCTGTAGCAAGCCGCCGCCAAGTACGGATGGGCAAACTCAAGGAAGGCACGGCATCGGCCATGTATCGTCATCGGAATGACCTCGACAGAGGAATGGAAAGAGAGGAGCAGACGACAAACGGTAAGCTGGCGGTAAATTGCCTCTTCCGGTTGCCGGTCTTCTCTTCCTGGGTTGGGGCGGTCCCTCTGGGGAGTACGCGCGCCCATTCCGAGTGAGCCCGGGCCATCCGAGTTGCATGTTGGTTGCTCTTCCTGGGTTGGGGCGGTCCCTTTGGGAAGTACGCGCGCCCGTTCCGAGTCACCAACACGCTGATCTGTAATCATTGCGAACGCCAGTGTCAACGACATGGAGCTGTGGTTTCACGTTCTGGCGCGTTCCCTGGCTCTGTCGCCACGGGAGTCCATCTCCAGGCGGGCTAGGAGCTTGTCGGAGTACCCCACCGTAGAGGGTGGACCAGAGGGGAGACGCCCCAGGTGGTCCTTCAGAGGGGAGGCGAGTTCTGGTTGAAGGTGGAAGATGAGCACCACCTCGACGAAGAAGCCGGAGCAGGCCGACCTGTTGGATGTTGCCGCCAGTGAGAAGCCGGAGCGGGAGGAGGAGTCGAGGAGCTCCGCCCGCTACGCCTCGCCGAGGCCGTTCCGGGAGTGGCAGCCAGAGCAGGGGCAGTTGCTGCCGCAGTACGCGCGGGAGGTGCTGGGAGAAGAGCACCTGGCGTGCTTCTTCGTGGATTTGAGGAAGACGCTCGACTTCAGCGGCATTCTGGGTGCGTACACGAAGGAGTGCGGCCAGCCGCCCTACCATCCGGTGATGATGACGCTGCTGCTCATGTACGCGTATGCGCGTGGCATTACGAGCAGCCGGGAGATTGAGCGGCGGTGCGAGACGGACATCGCCTTCCGGTACCTGACGGGAGGAGAGAGGCCCGACCACGACACGGTGTGAAGTATAGGACGGATAGGAGCCCTGTAGAGAGGTGGCGGCCAGGAGCGGAGGTGGCGAGGAGGGCCGCTGACGGGGGCCCGCCCGAGCAGTGAGCCAGGCGGGAGGAGAAGCCGCGTTGCCCCTTGGGGTACACGCCGGCCCAGGCCGCCCTCCCATGAGGTGCGCGGCAGGGGCCTGGCTCTGTTGGCGCTGGCGGCTTGAGTTTCAACACCACGAGGCGTGGAGGGGCCCGTGCGCCGGGGCCAGCCCAGCAAGGCGCACCGGGGCTGCTTTCGGGGAGGGGGCCGGACGTCCACCTCCGTCCAGCGCAGCCGTTGCTGTTGGGAGTGCGCCTGGTACGCCTGCAGCGCGTCCTCGGGCCCTTGCGCGGGCAGGGCTCCTCTTTTCTCCAGCAGGCGCAGCACCCGATGACGCACCACCCTCAGCAACTGCTCCACCTCACCTTGCGTGGGCGGCGGCAACGCCTCGAAGCGCACGCCGCCCTCCCGCGGCACGAAGACACCGTCCGGCACCAGCGAGTGGAGTAGAGGGGGGCGGGAGGCGCGGTGCTGCTCGGGCTTGAGGCTACGAAATCAACCCCAGCAGGTGGAAGAACACCAACCCGGGGCCCACGTGTGGCTCATCGGGCAAGTCCGGATCCGGAAACAAGCGACGAGCTTCCTCCGCCACGTCTCCTTCATAGAGCTGTGTTGCCAGGGTCACCCAGTCCAAACCCGCGACGCCTGGCTTCAACTCAAGTGCTTTGCGCTGCGCCCACGCGAACAGTTCATCTTCCCGTGCATCATCAACTGACGACCACTTGATTCGCCAGAACTCGTGCCCGGAATCTGGCGCTGGGGAGCCGAGGTTCATGAGTTCAGCGGAAAGGTCGTTGAAGTCTCGGCGTT